>DDIL01000113.1 GCA_002338515.1 Glaciecola sp. UBA1851
GCTTTAGGTGTAAAACTGTGAACAATATCTGGATTTATGTCTTTCAAGATTTTTCTCAGTCTTATAATGCTTAAAACATCAGAGAAAGGAGAGACCCTTCGTTTCATATCTACATTTATGTAATTGACCGATATTTTTTTTAATTTTTCAATATCTGGGAATTCACCGCTTGATATAACCCAAATATCATACTGTTCGCTTAAAAACTCTAATTGCTCCATCAGAAATGCGCGAATTGTTAATGGGACTGTGGTTATAATTACGAGTTTTTTCATTTATTAATTTCGAGATTATCAATAAAAGCGTTTTATTTAGACTTAGTAACGCGTTTATAGAGATTTGCGTATTCCGATGCAATTAATTTGCTATCAAATTTACTAATCGCCTTTTCACGTGTTATTTGTCTGAGAGTATTTTGATTTTTATGCGTTAGTACCCATTCAATACCCGATGCTAGATCTTTAGAATCAAAAGGATAAGCTTTATACCCTGTAATTTTATGCTCCACTATATCCTGGGGGCCAGTTACATCAAAACATACAACAGGCGTGCCAGAACATTGGGATTCGGCCAACGTTTTACCAAATGCCTCTTGTATACTTGGTGCAGCATACACGTCAGCCGCAGCATAAACATTGTTAAGCATCTCATTGTGTTTCACAAATCCAAAAGACCGATATTCGAATCCAAGCTTTGAGATTTTGATCTCATCCAATTCACCGAAAAACATTAAACAAACTTTTTCTGGATTAAGATACTGTAATGCTTCAGTAAATTTGTGGAATCCTTTATAAAAATCGTCAACCTTTGATGCACCGCATAACACAAGCTGTTTGTGAGTATTTAAGCCAAGTATTTTTCGAGCGATTTCTTTATTTATAAAAGAAAAAGAATTTACATCAATATTATTCAAGATGGTTAAGCACTTGCGATTTTTGAAGGTTGAACTGCTTTTTGCTAGGTCAGTCAGCCAGTTTGATATACCAACAACAGTTAAGTTAGCTGGAAGATTCTCTTGTTTATGTCTAAAAACCCAATTACTTAAATCTCTATAATGGTTGCTGTGAAGTTGTGGGCAAGCACCACATTCTGATTTAAATTTGTTACAATCAAGCGAGTAGTGACACCCGCCAGTCAGTGGCCACATGTCTCGGATAGTCCATATAACTGGCTTGTTAATTTTTGCCAGTGTTTTTATGTTTACCATACCTCCATTTATCCAATGTAAATGAACAACATCAGCTTTTTGATACATCTCAGTTTTTGTAAAGTCATAACCTATAAAACCAGTGCTAAATAGTCGTCGCTTGCGCTTTTTATAAACCTCTGTTGCCAACCCATCTAATTTACTTCTTAGTCTTGTATAAAATTTAGCTAGTTTTGAATCAGAGAGGGATAAAACAGTTTTATCATTATCAGGTCCTTTGCCGGCCACAATCAACGTAGACTCAATATCGATATTTAATAAAGCCTGATGCAACCAATAGGCACCTCTAGCAGCACCACCTGTAATATCTCCCCCGACAATATGCACAACTTTCACAGTGATACCTGCTTTTTGTCTGCCCAAGCAAGAAAAATAAACGGTACCCAATCTTGCCTTTGTGCTTTGTAATTTGAAACTCTTGCTTTTAATTTTTCTAAATATTCAGGAACGAACAATTCATTTGCAAGATTTAGATTAAGTACTTCTCTAAATCTGCCATTTAGACAATCATTCATCCATTCTGCAAAAGGCATTTCAAAGCCTGTTTTTTTCCTCTGCCATACCTCTTGAGGAATAATATCTTTAACGCTATCTACGAAAACTGATTTTAAGCTTGCTCCTCGAATCTTGAAGTCGTCAGGTAAACTAAACGCCATCTCTACAAGTTTATGATCCAATAAAACTGGTCGCACTTCCAACGAGTGAGCCATGCTTAACACGTCGTTATCTCTTAACAAGGTATTCAACATATATTCGTCTATTTCTGACTTGCTGATGCGTTGAATCTGGGAAAGTGAGGGATATTCGATTGGTGGAATACATCCATTAGAATGCTTGAGCACTTTATTTAAAGAATGGTTTATTTTTCGCTGTTTATATACAGCTTCTTCTGCGCTTAAACCTGCAAATTTGTATTTGTCAGTGAATCTATTTGGTCGGGTATTATTGAGGTATTTCAATAAAGAATGTACGGAGCGCTTTCTTGTATTGGCGTATTTCTTTATGGTAGAGAAGTGTTGGTAACCTGCAAAAATTTCATCACCTCCCAGACCACTCAATGCAACTTTCATTTGTTTTGAGGTTTCATGACTTATAATAAAAGTGTTTATACCATCTATACTAGGTTGATCTAATTGTTCGATAAACTGGTTAAAAATAGCTTTTACGTATTTTCCATCAATCAGAATTGAATTGTGAGAACAGCCAAGCTTTTCAGCGGTTCTTGAGGCGATAGGCGTTTCATCTTCAATAGATGTACGATGCTTAAACCCAAGACTAAACGTAGTAATTTTACTGTCTGTATATTGCTTCATTAAAGCAACAACAGCGGTTGAATCAACACCTCCACTTAAAAAAGCGCCAACTTCCACATCACCAACCATGTGGTATTGAGTTGCTTTCTCTAACTCTTTTCTTATTTGTTTACAGGCGTCTTGGTAAGAGTCTATCGGTGTTACTTTATCCGACTCTTTGACGTAGTCATAATAGCGTTCGATGCTGACTTTTCTATCTAAGTTTACTCGCATAAAATGACCGGGCAAAAGATGATATGCATCCTCAAAAATAGTCTTTTCCTGTTTTATAGAACCAAATTGGAAATAATCACTAATTGAATCTTTTGATAAAGTTTTTGAAACAAGGCCAGATTGAATTAAAGGATTCAGCTCTGAGGAAAAAATAAAGTTTTGATCATTAACACTGTAAATCAAAGGCTTAATTCCCAATCTATCTCTTGCCAAGAATAATTCTTTTTTGAATTTATCGTATATGCAAAAAGCAAACATGCCCCTTAATTTATGTAAACACTTTTGTCCCCAATATATATAACTTTGTAACAACACCTCTGTGTCTGAATGGGTTTTGAAATTTATACCAAGACTCATTAATTCTTCTTTAATTTCAAGGTAATTATATATTTCGCCATTAAAAGACAAAACATAGTTTTCTGACGCACTTAGCATTGGTTGGTGAGCATGGTTAGATAGGTCGATAATTGAGAGTCTAACATGTGCTATTGAAATATTGTTATTATGGTCAAAGAAGACCCCTGAATCATCAGGGCCTCTATGGGATAGTGTCTGAACCAAGTATTTATCTACTTGCTTATAATCAGTTCCAATGACACCAAATATTCCACACATTAAATATGTTCCAAATATTCATGTGCGTTTTCGCACTGCTTTATGATCCTAGCGGGATTGCCTGCAACTACTGAATTATCAGGAATGTCTTGTTTGACTACACTACCTGCACCAATTACGCAATTTCGTCCAATGTTTTTACCTAAAATAATAACGTGACTGAAAATAATTGAATTGTCTCCAACACTACACACTTTTCCATTAGTTAGTGCAAAAGTCACATTTTTGAATATTTGTACGTTATTACCAATACTGATCTCATCATTTATTGTCACGTTGGTATGATGAAAAAGAGTTCCATAAGCTACATTGTGATTAAATCCATGTTCAAACTGATTTTTTGTTTCATTTTTACGTTTGACAAAATGAGCAAACAATAAAAAAATTTTGTTGTTTGTCTGTTTATACTTTGCAAAAAAATATTCTGTAAGCCTCAAATAAACAGGCATTGAATAACGTTGAGAATAATAAAGCAACAAAAATCGCTTTATCCAGCTACTTGGAACCTGATTAAATTTATGTGTATCTACTGTAAAGCAATCTTTTAATTTCATGTGCTCTATTAATTACGTTTTATTATCATCATCTTTCTTTTCTCAGTATGTGCAGAATCAATCACTATATAACGTTCATCGATACTTAACTTAGGATGCAGATCACATCTGAATACACAATCATTATAGTGTGAATAAAATTTACCAACGTATTCCACCTCTTCATTGTCACAATCGAATACCATCAAATGCCGATAATTATTTTCATCTTGATAAGTATCATTTAGTAACTTATTTGATAGCCTGAACCAGCTTTGATGGCCATTACCCGTTAAAATATTGTCACCTACTAAATAATAAGACTGCGTTTTGTCAGTAAAGGTTACCAATTTAGATGGTTGATCTATGCTCGTGGTGATTTTTTTGGGTAATAAATTTTTTACGCTGCGATAAATTGGCTTTAGAAAATTAATAAGGATATTTTTTTTGCGTATTACATTGAGCAGACTTACAACGCCGTTGTTGCTTGAGACATTTATTTTTGTCCATATTGTCAATGAGTGTTCGTCTTTCCAATCATAATGTGAATAAAAAAGATTGTCGGGGTACATGAACAGGTTCTTACCGTCAGAGCTCACAGTATATGCTCTAGAAATGTCTGTATCGTCCAATCTCCAGCGATGGAAAAACATAAATCTGTCGCCCTTAGGTGAGTACATAATGTGCTCTAGCCAATGGGCGCTAAAATCAAATTCAGGCAATTTCTGATGATTAACAATATCAATAAGGCTAATGACTCTTTCTACCTGAGAAGATTCCAGATCTATTTTAAAAATTCCGTCCTCTTCAGGCGCCAGTTTATTCCACTTTTCATTTTTAATATTTTGATAATTATATCCCGGACGACACCAATAGTGACGCTCATACTGTATTCCCAATGCTTCTTTGCCAGTGGGGTGAATGGCATAAATAGGAAATGGAATAACTTGCCTTCGGCAAGTGGAAATAGTGTATATGACTGAAGCAAACCTGCCTTTTATTATCGTGTTGTAAACGATTTGTTCGTCGTACAGAGGAGGTAGCCATTGTAGTTGAGACCCCTGTTGCCAATTCCAAGCAAGGGTTTGGTCTATTTTAGTAAAATGACCATCAGCCATCTGAATGTATCCAATTTCAGCTATATCACCATCTTTTACGTTTCTTCCATCAAAGGCCACTCTATGACAAAGCAAGAGGGTATTGTCTCGATTTAATGCTGGCTTGTCATAATAACCAAAAAAATAACTGTAACCGTCATCCGGGGTTTCAAAAATGACCTTCCAAGGGCTATTCACATGATAGTTGTGCATATCAGTAGACCTTAAGTGGAATCAGGTTGGTAAAATGCCGCTCAAGAGTGCAGCTAACGCGGATTATGGGCTTGAGTCTAGTCAAAATAATACCCATATCTTCCCAAATCCAAATGATACCTTTCAGACAGGGTTTGATTACCTTTGGTGTACAGTTGTTGAATATGATGTCGATGTGGAGTTGGAATATAAAATTTAGGCAATGTCCGCCCAGGAATATAAATTCGCTGAAGCCACTTATATAATCCAGTATCTGCCAGTCCAAAGTGTCTGTGTCCAAGATACTTGTTTTTGTGATGCGATAGCAGTTCGATCAGGTTTCGATCATCTGTGTGATAGCCGCTGGTTGAACCTTTTTTATTTGCGTAATGCTCACTGATTAACGTCAAGGCTTCATTGGCGTCTATGCCCATAAAACGACACAATTTTTCAACGTACTTTTGTTTGTCTTGGAGCAATTCTTCATACACAGACACATACACATTTTCCGAACCGAATAGATGCTCATAATTAGAAATAACTTCGTTGAACAACAATGCATCAGCAATAAAACCAGTCGGGTTTTGCTCAAAAGTATAGTCTAAAAAACGCTCAAACGTATTGGTTTGTTTAAATCGCTTAAACACCAAATTATATACCTGCGCATACATCGACTTGAGCAGCTCATCTTGTCGTCGAATTGTAATCAGGATCTTCGGCGTCAAAAGTTGGTTAGTGTCTGGAAAGCACATTTTAAGCTTTCTCGCTATACTGTTTGGCTCTATAGTAGAAATACATGGCGCAGGAGTAGAGCGAAAGAACATGCTAAAGCTGGTCAGTGACTCCTCTGAGTAAAGTAACTTGTCTTTGTTACTATCCTGTGCTAAGTGCTCCAATTCATGGATATAAATGCCGGAAAGTCTGCTGAACGAATTTTCTCTTGCAAAAAACAAATCGTTTATAAAGCTTATATTAGCGTTATTTTTTCGAAGGTAATCGAGTTGTGAATGACGCGGATATAGGAAACGTTGAAACGTCGTCGTTGCCGTTTTGGGGTAACCAACGTGAATAAATAACTCCTTATTGTTCATGGTGGCGCCTCGCTGCAAAAGTCTTGACTTGGGAAAAAACATCTATCAAGCTCAACGATTTTAATTGCATCCACACAATTTTGCGGGATGGGGTAAAAAAGCAACCCGACAGAACATATGTGAAACTATAAGAAATAAGGGTTGCCCACGCCGCTCCTTCGATACCGTAAATTGGGAGCCATAGGTAGTTTAGCAATATGTTTAGAAGTCCAGCCACAGCATTGGAAAATAATGCGAATTTGAAATACGATTCATTAGTCACCCAAAGTCCTCGTATAATCCCAACAAAGACAAATAGCGATGCCCATATATGAATTATCAACACGTTGCTCGCGTCTGAATATGGAGCTCCATAAAGTATTGCAACGATTTGTTTAGCGTATATCAAGATAGGTATAATTGTTACAAATGCGCTTACAGCCAGTAATGTGAACAATTGCTGTAACCGCGCATAATAAAGATCTTCACCACTTTTTTTCGCGTTAACGACAGCCGTTTGTAGCGACCAACTTAATATCATGGGTATCATGTACCACAAACTAGACAGTTTAACTGCCGCGCTATACAGGCCTAATTGATGTGTAGTCAATATAGCTTGGATCATTATCTGGTCGATGTTGAGATACAGCAAAGCGAAAAAGCTGCTTATGATCAGAGGCCAGCTTTCTTTAATAAGAGCGATGGCTTGTTGCCAATTAATATTGAACCATAAGAGTTTGGCTGCTTGATCTTTAAAAAAGTAAAGCAATACAAGTGTCGAAATGATGACCCCTATAAAATTGGCAACTGCAAAAAATAACAAGCTCATACCTAAGAGAATGAACAATACTTTTGCGCAACCTGAAATCAATGTGCCTAGGGTGTTAGCGATGGCTATACTTTTACCGTTTACTTTAGCCCTGAAGTAAAATTCAATAACTTCTGCAGATTTAATTACATATATACAACTTAACGGTATCGCGAGATAACAATAGACTGGTTCATCGTGGGCGAGGTACATATAAGTCGGCACAAAAATTAATATCAATACGCTGCCAAGGACTTTTAGCATAAAAACGTTGCTTATCAACTCGCTAACATTAGCTTCATTTTGGGCAATATTGCGGCTTATAATCCCATCGAGCCCTAGCTTTCCTAGTGGAGCGAACAAACTGGTGAAGGCAATTACATAACTGAAAATGCCAAATTGTTCAGGCCCTAAGTACCTAGCTACCCAAATACCTACAAATAAGCCTACAATTAAAGTTAATACTTTATCGAGAAGTAGCCAAGCAGAAGCATTCAGGTACTTTTTTAATCCTGACCAACGTACAGGGTTTGCCATGCTAGATATCGTCTGTGTATGAATCTTTGCCACTTACCTTGTCCACATGTTTGTTAAGATAAAAAGTTTTAAAAACACTAGCGCTGGTATATATGAAATGACTTTACGAGCATCATAATAGCTATCGTTACTAATAGTTTCACATTTAAATCTCCGTGTTATAAATCACAAGCAAAAAACAGACCAAAGCTGATACTGGAATATAAGATTAATTTTATCAATCTTAAATGGATTGGCTTAATAAGAGAAAACACGATTACTTCCAACGACTTTTGCACAATATGCACGTAAAATGCCACTACCAATCTTCATTACAGCGCCATCTTTATCAATAAACTTTTTTAATGTTTCGATTTCTTAAGCTTTATAGCTTTTATTTTATAAAAACATTTTTGGGCAGCTTTTATTGCAATTAAGAACCTTGTTGCCATTTCCATGCATAGGTTCCACCTATTTTGATAAAAACCTTTTGTCATCAAATCAAAATAACCTATTTCCGCTTTATCTCTGTCAGATACTTTTTTTCCGTCAAAATACACTCGATACGCTAGTAGTTTAGAGTTATCTCTGTTTAATGCGGATTTAACATAGTAGCCAAAAGAATAACTATGACCATCGTCTGGTGTCTCGAACTGTATTTTCCAGTCATGGTTTAATTTGTAACTTTACACCTATTAAAAAGCCTTCCATTGAGTGTATTTTTCGTTATTTTTATGGAATATAAACTCGTCTGTCATTATCTGATTTACAATTTTTTTGAAATTTTCAGTCATACCATGATGGCAAAAGTAACTTAAACTTCTTTTATATCCTTTGAGGGCATAAATGCGTCGCAAATTTTCGTTTTCTATAAGTTCAGTTAAAGCATCTCCAAGAGCAACTCTGTCTCCTTCTGCATAAATCTTGGCGCTGTCTGCCAGTTGCCATGGAATCGAACCACTATCAGAAGCGATTACGGGTATTTTTATAGCTTGGGCCTGTACCGTGACTAATGGAAAAGTATCAATCCAGTGATTAGTTGTTTTCGAACCCAAAACAAATATGTCCATAACGTTCATAAACTTGGGAACATCAGCCTGATCAACAAAACCTGTTATTTGAATATCATTAGTAGCCAAGTTATGCTTTTTTATAGTTACTTCAATCTGTTTTTTTAGCTCACCATTTCCTACCAACAACAGAGCAATATTTTTGTATGCCACTTTGAGCTTTAAAAACACATCGACTAAGTCATCAACACCTTTATCTTTCGATAGTCTGCCACTGTATCCTATGACAAACTTATCTTTTAAATTAAGTAATTGCTTATATTCTTTTTTAAGCGTTTCATTAGGCTCAAAAAGTGTTTCATCTACTCCAACTTGGGTTTGTAAAAATATGGGTTTGTCGTAACCGGCATTTCGAAGTGAATCCAGACATCCTGGGTAATGCACTAATGCCGCATCAGTATTTTTTTTAATATTGTTCCATAATAGACGCCGAATTGTTCTTTTAACTATATTTTTATTATTGATGCCTGGAACACCAAGTGCATTCATTGAAAAAAATATCACTTTCGCTTTTCGACCAAACAAAAATTTATATAAATAAATCTGCTGATGAATAAGTACACCTTCTTCATGAATAATGTAAATAAGGTCTGGTTGTATAGCTTTTAACCTCATATCAAAAGACTTGAATAAATAAAAGATCCAGTTTTTTTTGCTAGTCGTGGGAAGAGGGTGGACTTTAAAGTTATCTGTTTCTATTTTTTCTGGTTTATAGACCACCTGTTCACCAAACCATGTTTGTTCCCAGACTTCAGGTACAATTAGATGTACTTCGTAATCTGTATCTTTCGCCAGCCTTTTCCACCTGTTCTGAAACACTGGAATAACTAGTGCATGAGAAATTATAGCTATTTTCAATCGACCTTTTGTCATCTAATTTGACGCTCGTAAATTAATAAACTCACATAAATAAAACGTTAATGAGTTTTATAAAAACTCTGATATCTTAAAACGCTAGTAGTCATCAGGCTTTGTAGCAAAGTCCACTGATGTGCTGTGTAGGAAGTCGACAATAGCGTTTGGATAACCTTAAAAAATTGCCTTCTAAATAATTAATAAGCCATCGCTTTAATCTAATTTTTGTTGAGTTCGTGCATATAGTACTGTAAAGCGGATCATCTATTGTATTTGTATCTAATGATGTCATCCCGCTTTTTATAAGACATAAATCAAGTGATTTACGAGTGAAAAAATGAAGATGGGAGTCAGTATCGTATGCACTAGTGTTAAATGAATCGAAGTGAGTTTTCCCCAATGGAGTAGCAATGTAAATTGCAGCGTTATTATCATTTAATGCATCGCTCAAAGCGCGCATTTCTTTTAGCGGGTCATTCAAATGTTCAATAACTTCATTTAAGACGATTAAATCAAATTTTTCAGAAAGCTTTTCAGCAGATGGCACGATGTTATCAGACACTTCTTTTAACAATTCTGAAAAACAATTGTGAGGCTCAATACAAGTTATTTTTGTATCTGGAAAAACAGTTTTAAGCGAATACATCAGATTGCCGTCACCTGAACCAAAGTCAAGTATTTTGCAATCGTTTGGTAAAGCGAGTTTTTTAAAAATAGCTTTAAATACAGATTTATTTCTTTCATCATACTTACGAATTCTTTCATCTCGATCAGCTTTTAGTTTAGCTAAAGATAAATCTGTACCTCTATCACATACTCCCAAAGACGAGCTAAAATTTTCTTCAAATAAGTGCTCGCATTTAATATTAGAACATAGAAATATCTTTTTATTTAAGTGACTTGTAAACTTCAGACAAGAAGAACTGTTACATATTGGACATTTCATACATTATCCTAATAATATATCTAATTTGTTTTGACAACTTATAAACAAATCTCTTTATATGGGTTAGTTTGTTATGCTTCACCTGCCGATAAACAGTGTTTATCGCGTTGAGGTGGTGTTTTTTTAGAATCTATTATACGTATGCAATTTACATGCAAATATGTAAAAAATTGCTATTAAAGTGATTTGTAATTTGGCCAAAAGCACCTAGTAAACATTCTTTAATTATATATGCACCTGTTAAAAAGGGTTGCAGAACTTACTTCTGATAAAAAAATACAACCAAAGTTGACTAATTTATAAAATATATCAGTCTAGTTACGTTTCTGTTCAGTCGTTCTGTCCTCCGTTAATAAAAAATTAAGAGGTTTCAATCAGATTATCATTTTTAATCTGATCAGAAACTTTGGGACGAACAAAAATAAGACAGAGAGAAACGAGGGGAAAAACGTTTTGACTGTAAAACAAGAAAAAACTTGCTTAAAAAATCCGCGGAATGAGTTGTTGAGTCGAAAACTAGCTATGTTTTTTGCAGCGAAGATTCTCGCGTATCTGCGAACGTTTGTATGGTTAGTCCAGGATTTAGACATTAAGAGAATTCCATTATATACTAAAAAGGTATCGAGCAGTTGACCACCTTTTGAAGCTTCTGCGGCATCTATGTAATTTATGGCTGTTTTCACCGCCGAAAATGCCAAACCTTTGTCGCAGGCCAATTTTGACCAAACAAGCAAATCTTCATTAACTTTTACACTAAAATCTAAACTAAATACTTCAAGAGGAAGTTTGATTTTATCAATGCAAACCACGCTTGAATTTAAGTAACCACTTGACTGACTCATTGCTGTGAAATAATCCAAAATACCAAAGTATTCTGAATATTTACCTAAATTATGGGAAGCTCTATCATTACCTTTATGCTTATAGTAGCCGGTTGAAAATAACGTTACTTGATCAATATGCTTGATTATTAGTTTTTTTAATTCGTTAAGATGATTTGGAAGCCATATGTCATCTGCATCTAAAAACGCGACAAATCTGTTTTCAGAGTTTTGTATGAGCAGATTTCTCGTTTTAAGTGCCCCTATATTTTCTTGCCTTTTCATTGTTACAGAATACTGAACATCCTTATTTTTATTTAGCCAATCTTTAACTGCCTCGTTACTCATATCAGTTGAACCATCATCAATAATCAAAATATCAAAGTTTGTATAAGTTTGATTTTTTACAGAAGATAAACATCTACTGATATACTGCTTTTTATTGTAAAGAGGAATAGCCACTGTAAATTTTGGGTTCATTAGCCATTACCTTTGAGTAAATTTATTCCATTCAACTAATTGCTTTGACTTTCTAATACAATAAATAATAATTGCTGATATTGGATTGAACCTTTTTAAGATGCAAAAATATTCTCTAATCATTGCATTGTGATGTCGGTCTTGTTGGCTAATACCACCTATTCTAGAACGACTAATGTACATATTGATAAAGTTAAATTTCTCTTTATTATATAGAGCGTTTACATATTGGTTGTAATCGCTAGCGATTTGGTAAGATGAATCAAACTGATTGCATTTAAGGTAATGAGCCTTTGTGAAGAGGCTTTGATGGCAATATGGAGCATTTTTGATATGCAGAGCATTAGAACCTAATGCTTCGCGAACAAAACCATTTTCATCAAATTGCAGGGTATGACCATATGTAAAGGTTCCATCCAAATTACGGATTAACTGCTCCACAACACTCTTATCAAAAAACATATCACCACTGTTCATAAAATTTATCCAATCACCCTTAGCCCTCTCTATTCCCTTATTCATAGCGTCAT
Source organism: Glaciecola sp. UBA1851 (assembly GCA_002338515.1). Classification (GTDB taxonomy): domain Bacteria; phylum Pseudomonadota; class Gammaproteobacteria; order Enterobacterales; family Alteromonadaceae; genus Glaciecola. The sequence continues at coordinate 12,267 of DDIL01000113.1, forward strand.
AAATACCCTTATCGGGTTCACTTACCCAATAGTGTATTTGTGATTCGTATTTTTTGATTAGCTCAACAGTGCCATCGGTAGAGCCACCATCTATTATAATATATTCGATACTTTCATAAGTTTGGTTAATAACACTTAACAACGTTTCCTCTAAATACTTTTCATCATTGAAAACGACTGTTATTACAGTAATGAGTGGCATGCCCCGGTTTATTTTCATATTAGCTTGAAAAACCTCTGCCTGATTTATTAAAAGTCATTTCGAAGAAGTAGTAAATCAATAGCTTTTGATGGTATTGACGAAACTACAACATACTTATTATGCATCAATTAAGCATAAATCAGTCCAACTTTATAAAGACATGGAAGATATTAGACTCCCCAACCGAAAGCACTTTCAGTGCTTTAGCTCATTAATTGATTTGATTTGGTTTGTCCCTTTCCCTCTAATATTTGACACTGCTATTAACAATTCCCACAAAGTCCCTTTTTAATATTAACTCTGCAATTTGGAGTAAGTTTTGCAGTTCGTTTGGAATAGGTTTTGCTTATTAAAGGTAAGAACAGTAAATCTGAGACACAACATTGAATTAAACGGCCATTTTTTGCCATGTACTCACATTTAATAGGAGGACGATAGCATGCCAATTCAAGTAAATTCGAAAATGACCGATGAAGAACTATAAACATTGAAGCTACAGATAGAAGAGCGCTTGTGCTCTATTTGCTTTTATACCATTTGAAACTTGAAGAGCGGAAGTAGATGATCAACATAACATTGCTAGAAAACGCGCTACTAGCAAACTACAAAAGGAAGAAATTTATTTCCTATGCTGCTGATGCAATATTTGTCTTTTGCAGCTTTTGGCTTGCCTACTTTTTGCGTTTAGATGACGTATCAGCAATCTTTGTATCAAGTAATTGGTTTCTTATGTTAGCGCTTATTCCAGCAACTTTATTCGTATTTAATAAACTAGGACTTTACCGCGTTGTTCTTAGATACATGGGCGCTAAAACAATAGAAACAATAGTGGCAAGTACCGTCATATCTATGATTATATTGACTTTTATGTGCTATTTCACCACGTTTTTTGAACCAAGAAGTTTACCACTTATTTATTTTGGTATTCTTACAATGTGTACTGGTGGAAGTCGTCTAATCGTTCACATAACACTGTCTAGAATCGCATCAAGAAATCTCCGAAAAGTGGTTATCTATGGCGCAGGTTCGGCCGGCCGTCAGTTAGCCAATGGGCTCAAAGATGGAGGTGATTATAACGTTGCAGCGTTTTTAGATGATGATCATACAAAATGCAATTCAATTGTCCAAGGTGTACCAGTTATATCGCCCAGTGAATTTTCAACTTTTATAACGAAAAATTCAGTTGAGAAGATACTGGTAGCCATTCCTAGTGCAAGTGTTTCAGAACGTTGCCGTGTTCTTCGCATACTTGAGCCGTTTGAAATTAAAATCCAAACCATTCCTACATTAGACAATCTGCTCGACGGTAAAGTTTCTCCTAACGACTTAGTCGACGTTGAGCTAGAAGATTTGTTAGGGAGAGAGCCTGTTGAACCTATCTCTGACCTGTTACATAAAAATATTGGTGAAAAGGTTGTTTTAGTTACCGGAGCAGGTGGCTCTATCGGATCTGAGTTATGCCGTCAAATAATCCAACTCAAGCCAGCTTCACTTATATTGTTTGAGTTATCAGAGTTTGCTCTGTATCAGGTACAAACAGAGCTTTCAGACTTAATTAAGACACAACAATTAAACACACAATTATTTCCAATAGTTGGTTCAGTTCAGCATGCAGAGCGGGTAGAAAGTGTAATTAGATCGTTTAAAGTAAATACAATTTATCATGCTGCGGCTTATAAACATGTGCCTATGGTTGAGCATAATGTTGTTGAAGGTGTTCGAAACAATATTTTTGGAACGCTAGCAATAGCTAAAGCAGCGATTAAAGCAAAAGTCGAAACATTCGTTCTAATTTCAACAGACAAGGCCGTTAGGCCCACTAATGTCATGGGTGCGTCAAAACGAATGGCAGAGTTGATTCTCCAAGCATTGGATAGTTCACCTTTCAACCAATCAACGCGTTTTAGCATGGTTCGTTTTGGAAACGTATTAGGCTCATCTGGTTCAGTTGTTCCATTGTTTAGAAAACAAATAAAAGAAGGCAAGGCAATTACGCTCACTCACGCCGAGATTACTCGTTATTTTATGACTATACCTGAAGCCTCTCAATTAGTTATTCAAGCAGGTGCTATGGCAGAAGGGGGCGATGTGTTCGTTCTCGACATGGGTGAGCCTGTAAAAATTAAAGCGCTCGCGGAACGCTTAATCAGATTATCAGGCTTAACGATTAAATCTGAAAAAAATCCTCATGGCGATATAGAAATTGTCTATACAGGGTTACGTCCGGGCGAAAAACTATATGAAGAGCTGCTCATTGGCGATAATGTAACACCTACCGAACACGAAAGAATTTTATCCGCTAATGAATTGCGCATAAATTGGAAAGAGGTTGAAGGTATTCTAAACAAGTTAGAAGAGTATTGTTGTGATTTTAATCATTCAGCGCTCAGAACAACATTATTGGAAGCACCTTTGGGTTTTAATCCTGTGGATTCTATCAATGATTTAGAATGGCTAGCCCGTCAAAACGTAATGCCAATACCAGTTAGTGATAGTAATAAAAACGTCGTACCTTTTAATGACATTCTTGCACAAAAATATCCAAAACCAAGCGTTGTATATAGCCATTAAATTGATATGTAAGAAGGTGTTTTGTGATGGATAAGTATTTGTCAGGGGCAAAAATGTTAGATTTAATCAACCAAATAATCGATAGTTACTTAGACCGATTTTAATTACACCGAGTCATTCTTTCGATAATCGTGTCATTCCTTCGATAATCGTGTCATTCCTTCGAAGGAAGGAATCTAAAGATTGACGC
>DDIL01000011.1 GCA_002338515.1 Glaciecola sp. UBA1851
CATATGTTTATTTGGTTTGAAGAGAAAATTGAAGGCCCTAGAAATAAACGTATGAAGTTAGATCAACGAAAAATGGACGCTGATAAATTAGCTAGAAAATCAGCAAAACATTTTGCTTGGATAACCGTGTCTTTACTAACCGCTTTAAGTTTTGTTGGTTATTTTGTACCAGTAAATGAATTATTTATTAATTTCTTCACATTTGATGTGGGTTTTTGGACAGGCTTCTGGGTAATTTTCTTCGCTGCTTGTACATACGGAAATGCAGGGTATATGCGCGAAATTATGTGTACTCACATGTGCCCATACGCTCGTTTCCAGTCAGCTATGTTTGACAAAGACACGTTTACCGTCGCTTATGATGCTAAACGAGGCGAAAACCGAGGTCCACGCTCAAGGAGATTAACGAGCGAACAAATACAAGAGAAGGAATTGGGTGATTGTGTAGATTGTAATTTGTGTGTGCAAGTTTGCCCAACCGGAATTGATATTAGAAATGGTTTGCAATACGAATGCATAAGTTGTGGCGCGTGTGTTGATGCGTGTAACGGCGTAATGGAAAAAATGGGCTATGCCAAAGGTTTAGTGAGTTTTACCTCTGAACATGAATTAGCGGGTGGTACCACCAAAATATTTAGACCTAAGTTAATTGGCTACGCATTGGTACTGGCAATTATGAGTTCATTACTAATATACGATGTGGTTTCAAGAGTACCGTTAGAAGTGGACATAATACGCGACCGTAATTCCTTAGATCGTGAAACTAACGAAGGCTTAATAGAGAATGTTTACACGTTAAAAGTGCTTAATAAAAGTCAACTTGAACAAACATATCAAATTGAAGTGCTAGGACTTGAAGGTGCCAAATACTTAGGTGATAACGAAGTAACCGTTGGTGGTGGTGGCGTATTTACCCTACCAATAAGCGTGGCGGTAGACCCTGTTAACCTGGAAGAAGGTACGCAAAAAATCTACTTCAAAGTTTCAACTAGTGTAAATGGTGAAATAGTTGAAAGTACAGAGCCAAGCACCTTTATATATACAGGAAGTTGGGGCTAGTTTTAGATATTTAAACAAAGGTATGTCGGTAGTATTGAGTACCTTTGTAATACAAAATCGCGTTAGCAATAGCGCACAGTAAATGTTAAAAACCAATGAGGTAATTCAATATGTTTTCAATGATATTTAGCGATCCAGTTGTATGGGGCTCTATGTTGGGCATTCTTATAATGGTAATAATGGCTGCCTATTACACCTACATGTTTGTTCACAACAGCGACCCAGAACACAAAGATGATGTTTAATTTAAATTAATGGCGATAAACTTCTAAATTTTATCGCCATTTTATTAACTTCGTTAATGCTAGCCATTATTATTTCTTTGCTCAGGCAAATCACTTAAATACTCTACAAATTCGATTTCATAGCCATCAGGGTCAATAAAATAAGCATTTTTTCTAAATGGATTGTCGGGTCCAATGTGGTGCGGCTGGAAGCCAGCATCAGTCATACGGGTAATTAATGCGTTAAGGTTTTCGGTGCGGTAGGCAAAATGAGCAAGACCTATCTGATGTCCTGTTAAGTCCCGGTTTTTACCTATACCTTCATCGTTGAATGTTAGATAATTATAGTCATCACCAAAGTGTAGCCAATTTCTCTCGATGCCATACCATTGTGCTTTTCCTTGGGTTCTAATTCGCCAACTTGGAAACATCACGTTGTAAAACTCAAGACTTTTGTTTATATCACTAACGACTAAATTTAGATGTTCAAGCTGCATAGTAAGTTCCTTATCATTTTATTTTGGTTAACTTAGAATTACTATAAAACCTCAAGTTAAGTTGAGGTCAAGATTTTTGTTTGATAAATTTAAAATCCAATTAATCAGGGGTTACCAATGTCAACTAATACATTCTCTGTAGGTAAGGTAGCGAGTCGGTGCGGCGTTAAGGTATCAACTTTACATTTTTATGAGCAAAAGGGATTAATACATAGCTGGCGTAATAAAGGTAATCAACGACGTTATCATAAAGATGTGATCAGGCGTGTTTCGGTCATAAAGGCTGCACAAAAGGTAGGTATTTCATTAGAAAGTATTAAAGAGGCTTTTAGTACACTGCCCAAAAGTAGAACGCCCAATAAACAAGACTGGGAGAAGCTTTCGGCAATGTGGCAAAAGGATTTGGATAACCGCATTGATTACTTACAGAAGCTTCGAGACTCTTTAACTGGGTGCATTGGTTGCGGATGTCTCTCATTGAAAACTTGTCCTCTTTACAACCCTGATGATGAATTAAGCGTTCAGGGGCCAGGCCCAGTAATACTTGATAGGAAGGAGCTAGACTGAATTTAGATGTCTTAGATCACATTTAATACATGGCCTTAAGTGGGGTATCCTTTTCTATTCGATATCGGAATCATAAATCACTTCAAGCAAGTCCGTGTTATCTTATTTCCCTTTCCATAAGAATAAATTCACTCTCTATCACATTGTCAATTATGACAATCATGAAACCAATTGTGGCAGTCTTCATTTAATTATTTTGATAACACCCCTCCATGTTTAAAAAATAACTATAAATATCAACGCTTTAAATATTTATAATGGCTTGGCATAGCTTCTGCAAAGTGATGTGTAGACGAAATTATTTTTCGCGTTTTCACACTTTAGGAGAAATAACATGAACGAGACGCTAGTCGAACTATCTGCTATGCAATTTGCCATGACAGCCATGTTTCATTTCATATTTGTTCCACTCACACTTGGTCTAACTTTTATGTTGGCTATTATGGAATCAGTATATGTATTGACTGGCAAAGAGATTTACAAGCAAATGACCAAATTCTGGGGCAAATTGTTTGGGATTAACTTTGCTATTGGTGTAGCTACTGGGCTCACTATGGAATTCCAATTTGGCATGAACTGGTCTTACTATTCCCATTATGTGGGTGACATATTTGGCGCACCTCTTGCCATAGAAGGTTTAATGGCCTTCTTTTTAGAATCTACCTTTGTTGGTCTGTTCTTTTTTGGCTGGGACAGAATGTCAAAGGTAAAACATTTAATGGCAACATGGTTAGTGGCTATTGGCTCTAATTTTTCAGCACTTTGGATACTTATTGCCAATGGTTGGATGCAAAATCCAGTAGGTTCAGAGTTCAATTTTGAATCAATGCGCATGGAAATGACGAGTTTCGCAGAGGTTGTATTTAACCCGGTAGCTCAAGTTAAATTTGTGCACACAGTATCAGCGGGCTATGTCACAGCAGCTGTTTTCGTTTTGGCTATTTCTTCATATTACTTATTAAAGGGCAAAGACATTGCGTTCGCACGTCGTTCATTCGCCATTGCCGCTAGTTTTGGACTGTTATCTTGCTTATCCGTAATTGTTTTGGGTGACGAAAGTGGATACGAAGTAGGCGATATCCAAAAAGTAAAATTGGCTGCTGTTGAAGCTGAATATGAAACGCATCCTGCGCCAGCTCCCTTTACTCTATTTGGTTTTCCAAATGATGAAACTCAAGAAGTCGACTATGCCATTCAAATCCCCTATGCCATGGGTATTATTGCGACACGTTCATTAGATGAAGAAGTTATTGGTATAAAAGATCATAAAATTGAGCACCGGGAAAGAATTTTATCAGGGATAAAAGCTTATGAAGTGCTAGATAAAGTGCGATTTGGTGAAGCTACTGAATCTGAACTTGCCATATTTGAGGCACATAAAGATGATTTAGGCTACGCCATGTTGTTAGAGCCTTTCACTAATGACATTACAAACCCAAGTGAAGAGGCCATAGCAAAAGCGGTCGACTACAGTATCCCATCTGTTGCACCATTATTTTGGAGTTTCAGAATAATGGTAGGGGCAGGTTTTGCCATGCTACTGCTATTTATTCTAGCCTTTTATTACAGCACTAAACACGAAATTACCAAACCTCGTTGGTTATTAAAAGCCTCTTTATTTAGCTTACCTTTGCCTTGGATAGCATCTGAAGCAGGCTGGTTTGTTGCTGAATATGGGCGCCAACCTTGGTCTATCGCTGAAATACTACCAGTGCATACGTCGGTTTCTAATTTAAGTGTGAGTGATGTGGTGATTACAATGGTTGCTTACTCAACATTCTATGCGGTTATGTTTGTAGCTGCATTCTATTTAATGCAGAAATATGCCAGAAAAGGACCTTCAGAAACTTTCGCAGAGGCGCAACAAGCGCTTGAAGATGCCTCTAATATTAACGCGCAACCTCAAGGAGCGCACTCATGATTGATTACGAATTTTTAAGAGTAATTTGGTGGGTTTTAGTTGGTGTTTTACTCATTGGTTTTGCTGTAACCGATGGTTTTGATTTAGGCGTGGGGGCGTTACTTACGTTAGTCGGTAAAACAGATGAAGATCGCAGAGTAATGATCAATACCATAGGCCCGCATTGGGACGGTAATCAGGTGTGGTTTATTACTGCGGGCGGTGCGATTTTTGCCGCTTGGCCACTAATTTATGCTACTGCATTTTCTGGTTTTTACTTAGCTTTAGCGTTAACCCTTATTGCCTTGTGGATGCGTCCGTTAGGGTTTGATTATCGCGGTAAATTACAAAGTAAACAGTGGCGTGAAGCCTGGGATTGGGCATTATTTGCTGGTGGAATTGTGCCTTCATTAATTTTTGGGGTAGCTTTTGGTAACCTATTTTTAGGCGTCCCTTTTGAACTTGATGACACAATTAAGTCAACCTATACGGGCTCTTTCTTTGGTTTATTAACACCTTTTGCGCTTTTATCTGGTTTGGTATCAGTGGCTATGTTACTTAACCATGGTGCTTCTTGGTTGCAACTAAAAACAGATGGTCACTTACAGCAACGTACTCGTGCGGTTTCTGTTTTATTGTCTTTGGCAACCGCAGGTTTATTCGTATTAGCTGGTATTTACCTTGCTTTTGGCGTAGATGGATTTGTTATTACGTCGGTTATAGATACTCAAGCAACCAGTAATCCGCTAAATAAAACGGTAGAGATTGTACAAGGCGCTTGGCTCAGTAACTACGCTACTTACCCCTGGATGATAATAGCTCCTGTTTTAGGTGTGGGTAGTGCGCTTAGTTGTGCTTATATGTCTTATATTGGCAGAAGTGGACTAGCGTTTGTAACCAGTGCACTTGCTATTACTGGCATCATATTAACAGCTGGATTTTCAATGTTCCCATTTCTAATGCCAAGTAGCATCATGCCAAATGCTAGTCTAACCGTTTGGGATGCAACGTCATCATTACTAACACTTAAAACTATGTTTATTGTGGCCTGTATTTTTGTCCCTATTGTGCTGGCTTATACCATTTATGGTTTTTG
>DDIL01000054.1:0-5033 GCA_002338515.1 Glaciecola sp. UBA1851
AATTCGAACCGTTGTGAAATCTCTTCAGATCGCAAAACACTCAAAATTATCAATGGTTACGAAGATACCAATACGTTTTACTCTATTAGCGGATTAATGCTCATACCTGTGACTGGTGTTGTTTCTGGTACCTATGTTGCTATTAATAATGTTTATAATATGGGAGAAGAGCGTATTGTTTGTGGGCCAGAATAAGCACATCTAAAATTCATATAGCCACAAAGGTAATAAATGAGATCAAAAGGAAAAATTAAATCTTGGAATGATGAAAAAGGCTTTGGCTTCATTTCACCTTTCCATGGTAACGAGCAAGTATTTGTTCATATTAAGGCTTTTGTAAATAATAGTCGCAGGCCAGTAGTAAACGACATAATAACTTATACGCTGAGTAAAAATGCTGAAGGTAAAACCTGTGCTATAGATGCTAATATTGCTGGTGTCAAAAAAGTGAAGAAAAACAAGCGGCCTAGCTCATTACCAAGCGTATTTTCAGTCGCTTATTTAATTATTATGGGAGGGGCTGTGCACTTTTCAACATTCCCTCTGGTTTTATTTTTAGGATATCTACTTTTAAGCATCATAACTTTTATCGCTTATGCTGTTGATAAATCAGCAGCTCAGAAAGGCGCTTGGCGTACCAGTGAAAGTACCTTACATTTATTTGCTCTAATAGGTGGTTGGCCCGGTGCACTAATAGCGCAAAACCGTCTGCGACATAAATCTAAAAAACAGTCTTTTAAACTAGTATTTTGGGTCACCGTAATTTTAAACTGTGCAGCGCTTGTGTGGTTATATATGCCACAAGGTGCTGAGGTTTTGAAATTGATTAATGATATGAGTGAATTAATTGAAAATTATATTTAACGCTATTGTTGCAACCCTAATCATATTGCTAATTGGGTATTTTGGCAGCTTTCTTATTACGCCAAGCGTTACCATAAACAATGCATCATCAATGGTGCTTCGCTCAAGCATAGTCACCCTTCCAAATTCAAACTTAGATTTTGGTTCAATTGAACCAAGTGGCTCAAATACTATTCACTATTCTTTAACACAAGCTAAAGGTGAATATGAATATCAGTTTGTTTTAGGTAATAACCTTATTATTGAAGGAAAATGTGGACAAGTAAAAAACCAAGAAATTAGTAAGCGAGTAATTATTGTGGTAAAACAAAATCAAGTTATATGCTGTTCAGAGAATTGCTAGTTAACAATTAAAAAGTCATGGAAATAATTAATCCAACAGCTGAATATGAGCAAAGTTATATAGAGTATATTAAAGAACTTGGTAGAGAAGAAAGATATCCCTACCCGCTTGATTTAGACCATACACATTTTACAAGTTTTGTTGATCTACTTAATGATTATTCAAAAGGTATTAATTTGCCTAAACATATGGTTCCCAACACAACTTTTTGGTTAGTAGATGGCTCCAATATTCTAGGGTGTTCGCATTTACGCCATTGCTTAAATGAACAACTTTTATATGCTGGAGGCCATATTGGCTTAGGTATTAGGCCGTCAGCTAGAGGCCAAGGCTTAAGTACATTGCTTTTAACTAAGACACTGCAAAAAGCCTTTGAATTAAATATTACAACGGCACATATTCACTGTTATGAAAATAATGTGAAATCTCAAAAAATGATCTTATCAGTAGGTGGTGTGCTTGACTCGTTTGCTTTGACTGAGCAAGAACAGACAAGAGTACTTAGGTATATTGTGAACAATGATTCTTGAGAATAAAAATACGCTATGTTAGAAATCAAAAAAAACACACTATCTAGCCAAGATGTTATTGAGTTACTAGAAGAGCATTTACAAGACATGCGTGATACATCTCCACCTGAAAGCATTCATGCACTAGATATTGAAGCGCTTCAACAAGGTGATATTGAATTTTTTACTGCTTATGACAAAACCAACTTAGCGGGATGTGTAGCGCTTAAAAAGCTTAATCATAAAGACGGAGAAATAAAGTCAATGCGAACTGCTAACAAATACAGAGGTGTTGGCATTGGCAAAGAATTAGTTAACTTTATTGTTAATCATGCCAAAACCAAGGGATTAAATACCCTGTATTTAGAAACCGGCACTCAACCTTTTTTTAAGCCGGCTAGGCGTCTTTACAAACAATGTGGTTTTACAGAATGCTTGCCATTTGCGAACTATAAATTAGATGAAAATAGTTGTTTTATGAAACTTGTGTTGTAAATAACGTTATCATTTAAACAATTCTCCAATCATATAATAAAGAAGTGATAGCTGTATGCTAGCCTTAATAATCAGCCTCAACTCTAGATAAGAGCTAATGTTCAATAACGCTTGGGGGGCGAATTAAGTCGGTGTAAAAACCACTAAAAACTGTCGTTTTTTATATTACTTGGTTAAAGTTGATCAAAGTCACTATTTATACTCGTATTGAATTAAAATAATAATTATAGGTTCCTCATGTTATCTTCAAAAGCCAAAATCAAACCAGTTTTAGCCGGCGTGCTATTCGCTTTATTCTGCAGTTCTTCTGTAATTGCTCAAGTCCCAATTGTACAACCAGGTGCACCCGGGCAAAGCTCTAAAACGTTATCAAAAGATGACGCTATTAAAGTAGCTGATACTAGTTTTACTAAAGCAGATGTTAGCTTTATGCAGAATATGATCCCGCATCACGCACAAGCAGTTGAAATGGGAATATTGGTTGATGCTCGCACAAATAATGAAGATATTGTTGATATAGCTGGCCGCATTAAAAAATCGCAAGAAGACGAAATTCAGTTCATGCGAGATTGGCTACAAGAACGTGGATTGAAAAGTGACATCGCTCAACATATGCATATGGATCATAGCCTAATGGGTATGGCTACACCCAAACAGATGCAGGCGCTTGCTGATTCTTCAGGTGTGGAGTTTGACAGATTATTTCTTTCATTAATGATACCACATCACTTAGGTGCAGTTAGAATGGTTGATGACTTACTTGAGCAATCAGGCTCTGCCTATGATCCTATTCTATACGATTTTGTGAATGATATAGTAAACGATCAAAACGCTGAAATTGATAGAATGAATGAGCTATTAGCAAATTTATCTAGTGATCCTCGTTCTACCTTAAAAGCAGGCTTTAGAGACGCAGAAGAAGCTGCTTTTAACGCCAATTTAGTGATGACCTTACCCAAACCTGCCGGTTTTTTCGATCCAAATAACCCAGCCAATTTACCTCCACCTAAATTAGCAGCGGCTATGGATGAAGAGTCAGGCGAGCGAAATGAGCATAGCAATCATGATCACCACATGCATCATGATTCGAGTGATATGAAAGATGCTAAACCTGCGGCAAGTGCGCAAGATAGCGAAAGCGAAGAAATGGTTAACGATACTGAAGACTTAACCGGTGGTGATATAAAAACAGAATATGGCGAGCGCTGGCCACTATTGAGCTTTTGGAATACCGATATGGCTTTTTCAAAAGATATTCTGGTAGCAGGTAACTATCACGGATTCAATATTTACAAATTAGATGATGCGGGTTTACCAAACCTCATCAGTTCAGTAGTGTGCCCTGGCGGACAAGGTGACGTATCAATCGTTGATAATTTACTCATAATGTCAGTTGAACAAACACGTGGACGTTTAGACTGCGGTTTACAAGGTGTAAGTGAAGATATAAGCGAAGAACGCTTCAGAGGTATTCGCATTTTTGATATTTCTGACTTGACTCGTCCAGTGCAAGTAGGTGCTGTACAAACATGTAGAGGCTCACATACACATTCTGTTGTATCCGCAAACGATAAACGAATTGTTGTATATAACTCTGGTACTGCCGGTGTGCGTGATAATGAAGAATTAGCAGGATGTATTGGCGAAGTGCCTGGCGATGAGCGTACCGCCCTTTTCAGAATTGATATTATTGAAATACCAGTAAAAGACCCTGGTAAGGCCAAAATCACATCAAGTCCAGCCGTTTTTGCCGATGACGACGGCAGGGTAGCTGGTTTATGGCAAGGTGGTGACCATGGTGAAGGCACGCAAAGCACAAGACGCACCGACGAATGTCATGATATAACCGTATTTCCTAGTTTAGATCTTGCAGCAGGCGCGTGCTCTGGTAATGGTATATTGTTAGATATTTCAAATCCTAAAAAGCCTAAACGTATTGATGCAGTGAAAGACAAAGGCTTTGCTTATTGGCATTCAGCCACATTTAATAATGATGGCACAAGTGTGATTTTCACTGATGAATGGGGTGGTGGTACGCAGCCACGTTGTCGTCCTTCTGATCCGAAAGAATGGGGAGCAAATGCTATTTATAGTATTGAAGATGAAAAGTTAGTCTTTGAAAGTTACTATAAAATAGGCGCACCACAATCTAAAAGCGAAAACTGTGTCGCGCACAATGGTTCCATTGTTCCTGTTCCGGGCAGAGACATTTTTGCACAGGCTTGGTATCAAGGTGGATTGTCTATTATGGACTTTACTGACCCAGCTAATCCAATTGAAATAGCTTACTTTGACCGCGGGCCAATAAACGAAGAGCCTCGAGTTATTGGCGGTTATTGGTCAACCTATTGGTATGCAGGTAAGATTTACGGTACAGCTATGATAAGAGGACTAGATGTTATTGAATTATTACCCAGTGAATACTTAACTGAAAACGAACTGGCCGCCGCTAATTTAGCTGATATGGGAAGTACCTTTAATCCTCAACAACAATTCCCAGTAAGCTGGCCTGATTCACCTATTGTAGCAATGGCATATATTGACCAATTAACACGCGCAAACGCGATGTCGGCGGAACAGCTTAGTGCAACAACAGACATGCTAGATAAAATACAAGCCCATCTTAAAGACGGTAAATCTAGCCGATCGTTTGCCAGAGAAATCAGAAAATTTGCTGATAAACTCATTCCAAACTCTAACGCACCTGCTCACGCTAAAAAATCAGCAGATGCACTAGCCTCGTTATTAGAAAGAATGGCAAAGCAGGTAAGATAGCTTGTTAAACACATTTGTCGTGCTCGCGAAAGCGAGCATCTCCTAAA
>DDIL01000054.1:5405-8435 GCA_002338515.1 Glaciecola sp. UBA1851
AGCATTTCAAATATGCACGTTACCGCTTGTTAAACACCATCGTCGTGCTCGCGAAAGCGAGCATCTCCTAAAAAATAAAATAATGTCGAGTAATGTTCTGGCTTTCGCTGATGATTTAGGAGGTTGCCGCATTCGCGGCAATGACTAAATATTAGACAGACTGGTTGGTTTGGAAGCTGGAGGTTGCCGCATTCGCGGCAATGACTAACAAAAGGCTCGCAGCAAAGACTAAAGTAAATCCGAGTAATGTCACGTGAATTGAAATAGCAATTTTGACTAAAATTTAGCAAGCTTCTTAAGGTTATTTGACCACCCTACTTCATTACGTATATTTTCTTTATACTTTTCAATAACTAAAGAGTTGGCATTAAAGTTGATTGCTTGTTTTGATAATTGGCGTCAAACGTCTTTATTCTTATTCAAAAGGAAATTAAATGAAAAAGTTACTTATTACAATTGTAGGTGGAACTCTGGTTTTATTAGGTTTACTCTTCATTATCTTGCCAGGGCCCTCAATCTTTTTATTATTGCCAGGGTTAGTAATACTAAGTTTGGAATATCCCATTGCAAAAACATGGCTTAAAACAGCGCAAAAAGTAATGAGAAAAGCGGCGGTTATGTTAGATAAAGCGATATTGCGCAGAAAATATCAGCGCTAAGCTTATGACTTAAGGTTCAAAAGACTTTCGCCCAAATAATGGGTCAATAATATAAGCAATATATTGACCCGGTATTGAGCAAAATAACAAACTAGCTATTCCCACCCCATTTGTACCAAACAATATATTAGCCACAATAAATATAACGACAGTAATTGTTGTTAGCCCTAGTGAAAAAGCATACAAGCCAACGTGCTGATTAATATATCTTGGAATAACATAATAATTAGAAAATAATTTTCCATTTAGATAGGCGGAAATAATAGGCGCAATGGCAATACAGCAATAAAATCCAATTGGAAAATAGACATGTGCTGAATTGTCCTGCTCATCTAGCCACAATAATGAAAAAATAATGCCAGTTAACAAACCAAGCGCCAATCCCATTCGATTAGCTATACTTCGTTTAAACAAATTTTTAAAACCCAATTTATTTCGTTATATTATTTATCGGCTACGTTTAACTGAAAATTAATCTGAGTAATAATTTAGGCCTGATGCAATAATATGCTAAATGTTTAGGGCCTGTTAAACATTGCTGTATAAATTTCAACTAGTTACATTGGATAATTATATATTTATCATAATGTTAAATTGCTTTTCATCATACCGCAGTTGTTCATTAAATCTTCTTAACATTAAATTTTTGTGAACTTCTAATCTTTTGCTAAAAATCTACCATACTGACTCTACGTTGAAAGTTATATCTTCATTAACTGGTCTTGTATTTAGTATGAAAACACATGTTAAGTCACCTATGAGCACAATAAACCCAATATCCGCGACGTTATTGCCCGGAGAAACACCTTTGCCAAGTGCCCCTGCCGTAGTGCTAGACGATGGAACCAATTGTATACCCCAACACTTTTTGAGCTATCAGCATACGTTAAAATCGGTCGCTGACATTATTGCAGAAACGCATTTTGATTCGAAATATGTGTTATTTGTTGACCAAGACCATGGCGGTATTTTTATTCAAATAGGTATTATAGGTAAAGATAATTATCAGCCGCTTGAAGACCAAAACGCTGAAAAAATAGTCTATGGAAGGCGTTGGCGAGTAGAGCCACAACTGCCCTCTTCTGAAATTATTCAAACTGCATTTTTAGCTATTTTAAAAGCTAGAGAGCATGAAGTACGAGAACTGTTTAAATATAAGAATGCTTATCAAAGAGTCGATAACGTTACAAATGCCATTAAATACCATACCACGACACCATTTAGTTGCCATCATGATTTGCCTTTAATTGCCATGTCACGAGCAACCAATACTGAATCAAACGAAGAGCCCTTATCAGAAGCGTGTTTAGCTAAAGCCATAGAAAAGGTTAGCTATGATTATTGTAGTTTTAAACTGAATGAAGTATTGATGCTTAGTCATGAACAAGTATTGATAAAACTTCAGGTAACCAAAAACAATAAAACTAAGCTACCAGAAATGCAGAGTCTAAAAGATATTCAGTCTATATATTTTATAGTTAATGAACTAACAGAAAATGCTGTTATGTATGGCTTGATGGATCATCTTCTTTCTTTAAGTAATAGGCATGTTGAAGAAAATTTTACTTTTAAAGGTTTTGCTAGATTTTCAAGAAAACAAAGTGTTCAAAGAATTTCTGCGCTGTCAGCAAAAACTCGAGTAAGTGTTGAGCTAAACCAAGATTTTGCAAATGCATTTAGTCATGCTAATTATGAAACTGACGAAACAAGAGTACCTAGAATCAATCAAGGAAAACTCGGCGATAAAATAACCCAACAACTAAAAGTTCATGATATTAAATTTGGAATTTTACCGAAATACTCATAAATATTGAGCATTCATACATATTTTTGATTAGTTTGTATACAACCTTACAGTAAAGGTTATTTTTTATTAAAAAACGGTTGACGGTATGAGCTCAACTAAGCATAATACGCGCCACTCCGAAACGGAGCGTATACTTATCTTGAAAGCATATTAGCAATTTTAAGCTTAATAGATTAGCAAAAGTGGCTACGTAGCTCAGCTGGTTAGAGCACATCACTCATAATGATGGGGTCGCAGGTTCGAGTCCCGCCGTAGCCACCATTTTTGTTTCGGTAACTTCTTTGCGGAAGTGGTGGAATTGGTAGACACGCTGGATTTAGGTTCCAGTGCTTCACGGCGTGAGAGTTCAAGTCTCTCCTTCCGCACCACATTGTTGGGGTATAGCCAAGTTGGTAAGGCAGCGGGTTTTGATCCCGCCATTCGTAGGTTCGAGTCCTGCTACCCCAGCCATTTTCCCATAATAACTGTTCTTAGCAGTTGTTGTATATTGGGGTATAGCCAAGTTGGTAAGGCAGCGGGTTTTGATCCCGCCATTCGTAGGTTCGAGTCCTGCTACCCCAGCCA
>DDIL01000054.1:8640-23587 GCA_002338515.1 Glaciecola sp. UBA1851
CGTAGGTTCGAGTCCTGCTACCCCAGCCATATTAAAGAACGCTGACGTTAAGTTGGCGTTTTTTATTTCCAGCATTTACAAATCAAACATAAGTGTTAATCCCATTAAAAATACGATTAATAGCATCAAAGCCTAAGCAAGTTAGGGTTATTAGTTAACTTGTATTATACTTGAGTCAAAATAATAAAAACCTCCTTCAAATTCCCTTATGCAATCAATAATTAGTTTTCTCCAATCAGTGTTAGTCGCTTTTAACGATGGTATTAATGTAGTCGTTAGTTTTGTTAATAATATTCTATGGGGTGATGGCCAAGTATTAATCTACTTGTTGTTGTTTGCCGGTATTTGGTTTGCATGGAAATTAAAACTGATTCAAATATTTGATTTTAAGCATATGTTTTCCATTATGCGAAAAAGCACAAAATCAGATAGCGCGGGTATTAGTTCTTTTCAAGCCTTGTGCACCAGTTTGTCTGCTAGAGTAGGAACAGGTAACTTAGCAGGCGTTGCTGTAGCTATTAGCTTAGGTGGTGCTGGTGCCATATTTTGGATGTGGGTTATTGCTATTTTAGGTATGGCTACGGGTTACGCAGAAAGCGTACTTGGCCAGGTTTATAAAATAAAAGATAGCAATGGTCAATACAGAGGTGGCCCAGCCTATTATATTCAGCAAGGCATTCAAAACAAAGCTTTTGCACTGTTATTCGCTTTTTGCCTATTCTTTGGATATGGCTTTGTATTTTCTGCGGTACAAACCAACACCATTACCGACGCCCTAAACAATAGTTATGATATGCCTAATCATTACTCAGGGCTAATGATTGCGGTATTGGCTGGCTTAATTGTTGTAGGTGGTTTACGTGCTATTGCTCGTTTTGCTGAGTATGTTGTGCCTTTTATGGCCGTGGCTTATATTCTTGTAGCCTTAATTATTACGGTTATTAATATTCATTTACTTCCAAGCGTATTGCTAGATATTGTGCAAAGTGCTTTCGGATTGCAAGAAGCGGGGGCAGGTGCGCTTGCAGCTGCGATTAAAAACGGTATCCAACGCGGTTTATATTCTAACGAAGCAGGCTCAGGCAGCGTACCTCATGCAGCAGCTGCAGCTACTCCAGAACCAAATCATCCGGCTTCACAAGGTTACGTGCAGATGCTAGGCGTATTTATTGATACTATGATTTTATGTACGTGTACCGCCTTCATTATTCTTTTAGGAACCGACGCATCAATAGGTGAAATGGAAGGTATAAGGCTGACGCAAACCGCCATGCAGAGCCATTTAGGCGGGGTAGGCAGTGACTTCGTTTCGGCGGCTATTTGTTTATTCGCATTTACGTCTGTTGTAGCTAATTATGCCTATGGTGAGAGTAACCTGCATATGTTCAAGCTAGATAATAAATTTGGCCGCACATTTTATACTTCAGGTTACTTGTTAATGATATTTTGGGGTGCAATGGCGTCGCTACCTACTGTGTGGGCAATGGCAGATATGGCCTTGGGTTTGATGACATTGGTTAATATTGTAGCCATTATAATTCTTACGCCAACAATAGTAGCGGTAACAAAAGACTATAAAGCCAAGCGTGATAGTTTAAAGGCCGGCGAAGAAATTGATTTTGCCGCCTCTGATTGTGAGCTACAAGGCAAGTTAGAAGAACCTGAAATATGGACAGCCAAACGAAATTAAGGGCGTTTTAATTGCTACATAAAAGCTTTAAACATGCCAATTACGAGTATTACGCCCATTAACGGCCACACCCACTTTGAGATTTTTGCCGTGGTTTCTTCTGACACCCGCATGTTTGATTTTTCAAGCAATGGAATAAGAATAATAAGTGCTAAAAACAGCACGCCCAAGATTATAAAAACGTTCATTTAATGCCTTGATAAATATTAGTTAATATTCAATTAATGTATACATCAATTGGTCATTAGTTAGTTCATAACGTTCAGTGTTTTATTTAGGCCCTAGTTTAAAAAATACAAATGTTACGATAACCCCATTGCATATTTTAACGCCTGCTGTTTTACCACGCCAGCACGCTGCGCCAAGGTTAGCCCTATGTCTCTTATTGCTTTTAATGGCAAAGCATTAGATGAAAACGTAAAATATAGCGCGTCCATAGTAGACATCATCAATAAATTTTGATGGTATCGTTGCTTTTCGTAAGCCCTTACCAAAGCAGATAAATTCTGCAACCCTTGATCTTGAATCAATTCTATCAAGCAAGCCACATCTTTAAACCCAATATTCACACCCTGCCCAGCCAATGGATTAATAGTATGAGCTGCATCTCCTAAAATAATGGCTTTGTGCTGACCATACTTTTTTGCGTGCATTCTAGTAAGACCAAAATTAGCCTTACTTACAATATTAAAATCAGCAAGTTTATTTGGAAAATGCGTGATAATTGATGCCTTTAAATCATCATTATTTGCTTTTGTTATCCAATTTGTTTGCTCTAAACTGTCGTACCATATTAGGCATGAAAAATTATCAAACATAGGTAACAAAGCTCTTGGCCCGCTTGGATAAAACGCTTGCCATGTTTCACCTGCTACAGGCTCTTCTGTCTCAATTAAAATACCGTTCGCATACTGTGAATATTGCCAACCAGAGGTACTGATAGCCGCAGATTGCCGCACTTTTGATTGTGCGCCATCTGCTCCAAAAACCACTGAAGCGCTATACACATCTCCATTTTCAAGCTCTACCTTACCTTCGATACAATCAATATTTTGAACATTCTGACCATAAACAAGTGCAACCTGTTCACTGTAATGTTTAGTTAGCACCTCGTGTAATGCTAACTGCACTAACCTGTTTTCAATAAAATAGCCCAATATAGATTCGTTCACTTCACTCGCATCAAAAGAGGTGTAGTTTAAATCGTTACCCGAAATAAAAGGCGCGCCATCCCACACACTCAGTTTGCTATATGGCCTTAATCGCATCTTCTCCAAAAAAGACCATGCACCTAATTCTTGTAAAAGCTTTACTGAGTGCATATTAAACGCAGACATACGCAAATCAGGCGGTTGAGAAAAGTCAAACGGATGCAAGTCATGTTGTTCTAATAGCACAACAGACTTATTTTGTTTAGCAAGGCCGACAGCAAGAGCGGCGCCCACCATGCCACCACCCACAATACAGCAATCAAATTGGTTATTATTATTCATAAATATTTATTAATGTAGTGATGAAACACATCATTCTGAACATAGACAATATCATAGCCTAATCACAACAAATATGCGTTAAATCAACATAAATCAGCGCCTGTTTAACGTAAATCTTTACAGATTATATATAATCAAAGCAAGTAATGATTAATACGCAATCTTCTTTACTGGTCATACCCACGCTTTATAGGTAAAATAATGAGCTATTTTAAACTAATACGTGTGGTTTCAATTCGTATCATTAATTACATGACGTTTTAGAACGTTAAGAAGTGAACAAGCAACACTTACGATACGTAAACACTGCATATTAATCATTTATAGAAGTGAAATGAGCAAAAAATTATTTATAAAAACTTGGGGTTGCCAAATGAACGAGTATGACTCGGAAAAAATGGCAGATTTGCTAGATGCAACCCACGGCTACGAAGCTGCGAAAGAAGCTGAAGATGCAGATGTAATATTACTTAACACTTGTTCTATTAGAGAAAAGGCACAAGAAAAGGTATTTCATCAGTTAGGCCGATGGAAAAATCTAAAAAAAGATAAACCTGAACTAATAATTGGTGTAGGTGGATGTGTTGCTTCGCAAGAAGGTGACGAAATAAGAAAACGTGCCCCATTCGTCGATATCGTTTTTGGTCCACAAACACTACATCGTTTACCAGAAATGATTCATCAAATAAAGCAAGGTGAGCGTTCTGTTGTTGATGTTAGTTTCCCTGAAATAGAAAAGTTTGATCGATTACCTGAGCCTAGAGCAGAAGGACCAACCGCTTTCGTATCCATTATGGAAGGCTGTTCAAAATATTGCAGCTTCTGTGTCGTACCTTACACTCGAGGTGAAGAAGTAAGCCGTCCAGTTGATGATGTATTACTTGAAGTAGCACAATTAGCAGCGCAAGGTGTACGCGAAGTCAATTTGTTGGGGCAAAATGTGAATGCATTTAGAGGCGAGCATTTTGACGGTAGTATTTGTCGATTTGCAGAGTTACTTGAACTTGTTGCTAGCATTGATGGTATTGACAGAATTAGGTATACCACATCGCATCCGGTTGAGTTTACTGATGACATTGTTGCCGCCTATGAAACTATTCCAGAGTTAGTTGACCACTTACATTTACCTGTGCAGTCAGGATCGGACCGTATTCTAAACCTGATGAAACGTGGCCATACTGCCATAGAATATAAATCAACTATTCGTAAGTTGAAAAAAGTACGACCTAATTTGGCGATGTCGTCTGATTTTATTATCGGATTCCCTGGTGAAACTGATGATGACTTCCAAGCAACCATGGACTTAATTGCGCATATTGGTTACGACATGAGTTTTAGTTTCATTTATAGCGCACGTCCGGGCACGCCTGCAGCAGATGCGGTTGATGATGTGACAGAAGAAACAAAAA
Organism: Glaciecola sp. UBA1851; assembly: GCA_002338515.1. GTDB lineage: Bacteria > Pseudomonadota > Gammaproteobacteria > Enterobacterales > Alteromonadaceae > Glaciecola. The sequence goes on from DDIL01000054.1 coordinate 13,233, forward strand.
AACAACGATTGCAACTATTGCAACAACGCATAAACCAAAATGCACAAAAAATTGCCAGAGATATGCTAAATACAGAGCAACGTATATTAGTTGAAGGCCCGTCTAAAAAAGATCCAGAAGAGCTGACTGGGCGAACCGAAAATAACCGAGTGGTTAACTTTAAAGGTGACGCCTCCATGGTTGGACAATTTGTTGACGTAGTTGTTACCAGTGTATTTAGTAACTCACTTCGTGGTGATGTTATTCGCAGGGAATCTGAAATGGGTTTAAGAGTTGCGGTTTCTCCTCAAAGTATTATGGCAAAACAACCTGTTGCGGATATGAATGGTGTCATTCAAGTTATGCCTGTTTAGTATTGAAAAAAAAATATAATACCCAACTTATACCATTGAGTGAAAGTAGTTATAAAATCTTGACCTTTTGATGACAAGATTCAGATATTAATAAAATGCAGTATGTATTGGTACATTAGAGGATAACCATTGAGTAAAATAGTCAGTAATCAAATAGTTTTAGAGCCACAAGACACCAAGCGATTATCAAGCTTATGCGGCCCTTTTGATGACAATTTAAAGCAAATTGAACGTCGGTTAGGGGTAGAAATAAACTACCGAAATAATCAATTTAGTGTGCATGGTGATCCGCAACAGGCCAATGGTGCAAGCGAACTATTAAAATTACTTTATATAGAGACTCAACCTGTAAAAGGCAGTATTCCTATACTTGAACCAAACCAAGTTCATTTAGCCATTCAAGAAGCCAAATGCCTTGAACGAGCTGAAGCTGGTGACTATGGTAAAGAAGTCCATATAAAAACCAAACGAGGAGTAATTAAGCCACGTAATCCAAATCAGTCAAAATATGTGGGAAATGTGGTTAACCACGACATTACTTTTGGTGTAGGCCCTGCCGGTACGGGTAAAACATATCTTGCGGTCGCTTGTGCAGTTGATGCCTTAGAGCGGCAAGAAATTCGACGTATTTTACTTACTCGTCCAGCCGTTGAAGCCGGAGAGAAGTTAGGCTTTTTACCCGGTGATTTATCACAAAAAGTTGACCCCTATTTACGCCCTTTATACGACGCGTTATTTGAAATGTTAGGGTTTGAAAAAGTTGAAAAGCTTATTGAGCGAAATGTAATCGAAGTGGCACCGCTTGCTTACATGCGAGGACGAACATTAAATGATGCGTTTATTATTTTAGATGAAGCTCAAAATACAACGGTTGAGCAAATGAAAATGTTTTTAACTCGTATTGGTTTTAACTCAAAAGCGGTCATTACGGGTGATATCACTCAGGTTGATTTACCTAGAGGCGCGCGTTCAGGTTTACGTCATGCAATAGATGTACTTGGTGATGTGAATGATATTAGCTTCAATTTCTTTAAAGCGGCTGATGTTGTTAGACATCCAGTGGTGGCTAGAATTGTTCAGGCTTATGAAGACTACGAAACCGCTCAAACTAAACTTAAAACAGCCCGTGCAGAAGAAGAAAAAGCAAAGATAAATAATAATACAGTCGTCAACACATCTAAAAGTGAATCCTTGGATGAGCCAGAAGAAACCGACAGTAAAAAGAAAGATAATGAGTAATGCTAACTCATTTCAAAAAATGACTGGGCTGAATACTGATTGAACATTCATATTGATTTACAGTTAGGTGAAGGCCTTGAAGAAAAGGTAATAGACACCTTACCAAAACTGAAACAATTTGAAGATTGGATGACAATTACGCTTGAAAAAGCGAATGCTCACCTCGAAAAACCACTCTTTTCAGCGGAAATTAGTTTACGTATTGTCACAACAGATGAGTCTTGTGAACTCAACTCAACATACAGAAACAAACCTAAACCTACCAATGTTTTGTCATTTGAGAGCGACTTACCTAGTTTCGTAGAATCAGATTATTTAGGTGATTTAGTGATTTGTGCAGAAGTAGTAGCCAATGAAACAAAAGAGCAGAAAAAGAAATTGATGTCGCATTGGGCCCATATGCTAGCACATGGAGTATTGCATTTATTAGGTTTTGACCATATAGATGATCATGATGCGGAAATCATGGAAACGCTAGAAATAAAGATATTAAACCAATTAGGTATTGACGACCCATACACAAACGTTTAAATATATCATACTGAATTGTTCAGTATTTGTACTGCGCCAACACGCCATTAGGTTAAGGTGCTTTGAATTAATTAATAAGAGTAGCTATTTTATAATATGAGCGAAGACAACCCCCCATCTACAAACGGTTCATCGTCTAAAGGCTGGATATCACAACTGATAAACAACTTTAAAGGTGAACCGCAAAATAAAGAAGAACTGTCTGATATGATTTCAGATGCTCAAGAGCGCGAAGTCATAGATCCTCAAACAAAAGAAATGATTGAAGGGGTAATGGGGGTAAGTGAGGTCAAAGTTAGAGATATTATGATCCCACGCGCTCAAATGATTACAATTGATATTCAGCAGTCTGTTGATCAATTCCTACCACTTGTTTTAGATTCCGCTCACTCTAGATTTCCAGTTATAAGTGAAGACAAAGACCATATTGAAGGCATATTACTTGCGAAGGATTTGTTAACTTACGCTTTCAACGATGAAAAACACTTTATTTTAAAAGAAGTTATACGCGAAGCGATTATTGTACCTGAATCCAAACGAGTTGATGTGCTACTGAGAGAGTTTCGTCAACAGCGCTATCATATGGCAATAGTAGTTGATGAATATGGTGGTGTATCTGGCTTGGTGACTATTGAAGATATTCTTGAATTAATTGTAGGTGAAATTGAAGATGAATTTGATGACGACATAGATGAAAATGAAAATATTCGTCCACTTAATAAATCTACCTATTCAGTTAAAGCCCTCACTAGTGTTGAAGATTTTAATACATTCTTTGAAACTAGTTTCAACGAAGAAGAATCAGATACCATTGGCGGCGTCGTATTAAGAGCCTTTGGTCATATGCCAGAAACTGGCGAAAAAATTGACGTTGACAATATTCAATTTGAAGTAACTAACTCTGATAAAAGACGCTTACTACAATTAAAAGTGTATTTGCCCGATTTGGAGAGTTAGGCTGTCTATTATCGTTCAGCGGATATTATTGACTATTCTTGGAGGGAGCTTAACGCTTAGTTTTGCTCCTTTTAATTATTGGTTCATTGTATTTATATCCCTGCCCTGTGCGTTTATAATCCTTACCTCAATTAAAGACAAAATCTTCACTTCTGCCTGGTTTTTTGGATTAGGCTATTTTTCTGTTGGTTTGTCGTGGGTACATGTTAGCATTGCGGATTTTGGGGGTGTACCACTTATTGGTTCAATAGGATTAATGTTCTTGTTGTGCGGCTATTTAGCTCTGTATCCCGCGTTATTATTTTATTTGCTCAATAGATTCTTCAACGTGCTTTTGTGGCCGTTAGCTATCGCGTTTATATGGTTAGTGATGGAATGGCTACGCGCAAGAATGTTTACTGGTTTTCCATGGCTTTCCATCGGCTACTCACAAACATCTAGTCCACTTGCTACTTACTATCCTTTAATTGGCGAAATTGGGCTAAGTGCCCTTATTGTATTAGCTTGTATGAGTTTAGCAGTAGGCATTAAATTAAAGAAAAGGATGCTAGCGGCTACACCTATTATTGTAATGTTTGTTTGCGCATTTAGCCTCAGCGGATTTGAGTGGACGAAACCTAATGGTGTAACGAAAACCACAGCTTTAGTGCAGGGCAATATTCCGCAATCACTGCGATGGGATCCAGAACAAGACGAAATAACAAAAGAAAAGTATATAGCGCTTACTGAGCCTTTTTGGAACCACGACATAATTGTATGGCCTGAAGCAGCCGTACCTTCGCTTGAAGTCATGACGCTAGAATACATCAAAGCCTTAGATGAAAAGGCGACCGAAACTAATACTGGTATAATTACGGGCGTGGTAAATTACAATGCCAGAACAGAGATTATCTATAACTCATTACTCGCCCTTGGGATTGACGAACAAAAAAATAGTTTTCCTTATCATTTAAATCATGAAAAACGTTTTTCAAAACATCACTTATTACCCATAGGTGAATTTGTGCCTTTTGAGAATTTACTTAGGCCACTTGCCCCAATTTTCGATTTACCCATGTCCTCTTTTTCTAGAGGAGACTATATTCAACCTAATTTACTTGTAAAAGATACAGCTTTAGTACCGGCTATTTGTTTTGAAATTGCTTTCCCAAAGCAAATTTCAGCGAATATTTATTCTCACTCCGATGCCATAGTCACGGTTAGTAATGATGCATGGTTTGGTAATAGTCATGGGCCCCATCAACATTTACAAATTGCTCAAGTACGCGCTAGCGAATTTGGTTTACCCGTTATTAGAGCCACAAACAATGGCGTGACAGCCCTTATTGATCACAAAGGTAATATACAAGCGCAAGCTCCTCAATTTGTAGAAACAGTGTTAAGTAGTGAAATGAAACTTGTAACAGGTATAACCCCATATTATCGATTTGGAGACGCCCCTATATATGTTTTTGCTTTTACCTTGTTTGTGTCAGCGCTATTATTAAGACGTAAAAATAATCTTATCTAAATAATAAAGTTTATGGATATTTTGTAGGAATATTACTACCTAAGCTGACCACTCCAATTCAAATTTAATATAGAATAACCCTATAATAAAGGTATTCAGCAATTAAGGTTCTATGATTTATTGTTTTGTTGTTAATATAATTTGGTAATGCAACTACAAACTATACCTTTGCAGTTCACTGTGTTGTATTTGCGATTCAAACAAAAAAGAATATTTCTGCTGTAAATTTATTATCCTATTGCTAATAATAGTGTTCAAGAACACCAGTATTAAATATTTCTTATAATAATAACGATTAAAGGGAACATGTTGAAAGTCTTTAATACCATCAACGCTTCAAACCTAAAAGGCGACATTCTTGGCGGTGTAACTGCTGCGATTGTCTCGTTACCCTTAGCGCTGGCTTTTGGTGTCGCATCTGGTGCAGGCCCAGAAGCGGGTTTGTACGGCGCAATCATTATCGGTTTTTTTGCGTCTTTGTTTGGTGGTACACCTACCTTAATTTCTGAACCAACTGGCCCCATGACGGTTATTATGGCTGCTGTTGTAACCGCCATGATTGCTCAATATCCTGAGACTGGGTTAGCCATGGCTTTCACTGTCGTTATGATTGCTGGCCTGACTCAAGTCTTATTTGGATTACTCAAACTAGGCAAATACATCACATTGATGCCGTACAGCGTGATTAGCGGTTTTATGACTGGAATTGGTTGTATCCTTATCATTATGCAATTTGCGCCTGCTGTAGGCGTAGAATCGCCTTCTGGTGGCGTAACGGGCGCCGTGCTAGCTTTACCAGATACGTTGTCAAATGTTAGCTATACCGAAGCAGGTATGGCTCTAGCAACCTTAATACTTATATTTTTTACACCGAAAAGAATTAAACAATGGATCCCCCCTCAACTAATTGCTTTAGTAGCAATCAGTTTAGTTTCAGTGTGGTTATTAAACGACCCTGATATAAAGCGAATTGGTGAAATAGACATTAGTTTACCTTCTATTGTATTCCCTACTTTTACACCGGACTTAATACAAACCATGATCTTAGATGGTATTGTTTTAGGTATGTTGGGCTGTATTGACTCTATGTTAACGTCTGTTATTGCTGATAACCTTACTCGCAGTGAGCACAAGTCTAATAAGGAACTTATTGGGCAAGGGCTAGGAAATATGTTTTCTGGCCTGTTTGGTGGGTTACCTGGCGCAGGTGCAACCATGGGGACAGTCGTAAATATTCAGACAGGTGCTAGAACGGCATTATCAGGTTTAACTAGAGTCGCTATTTTAATTGTTGCAGTATTCGGTGCCTCCACTCTGATATCAGTTATTCCTATAGCCGTTTTGGCAGGTATCGCCATTAAAGTGGGGATAGATATTCTAGATTGGTCGTTTTTAAAACGCGCCCATAAAGTGTCGAAACAGACTAGTTTAATTATGTATGCCGTTTTATTACTCACTGTATTTGTTGATTTAGTTGTAGCAGTTGGTATAGGTGTATTTATTGCTAATATTATTACTATTGAGAAACTCAGCACATCTCAGGCTAAAAATATAAAAGCAATTAGTGATGTTGACGGCAGGCTACCACTTGATAGTAATCAACAAGATTTACTTAACAAATCACAAGGCCAATTATTATATTTTTATTTGAGTGGAACCATGATTTTTGGCGTGTCGAAGGCACTTTCAAGAGAGCTCAAAAGCTTAGGTGATCATCATGCACTCGTGGTGGATTTAAGCGATGTATCATTTCTTGATGATACAGTAGCCTTGACCATCGAAAATTTAATTAAAGACGCACAAGGCTTAGATAAGTCGGTGATTATGCTAGTCAATAAGCCTAAAAATAAAGAAAAGCTTATGCGCATGGGGTTTGAAAAGTTATTAAACGATGCTGATTTTGTACATGATAGAACCCAAGCACTTACCTTAGCAAATGAAAAACTGGCTCAAAATGGCTATATTTAAAATACTACCTTTATGAGTAATTGCAGCCAGTCAATAAAGGTAGATATTGCGACACAATTAAATTGGAATATGCCTGCTTAGGGCCTGTTAATTTTTATTGGTAATTAAATAAAGCGAAACAGGCCAAGGATTCATCAACTAGCCAATATATTCTACTGATATAATTTCATATTCAACTACGCCAGCAGGCGTTTGAATGGCGGCGACATCATCTAATTCTTTGCCAATTAATCCTCTAGCGATGGGTGAATTAACTGAAATTAATCCATTTTTTAAATCAGCTTCATCATCACCTACTATTTTATAAGTAATTTCTTCGTCAGTATCCATATTCAGTAATGTGGCCGTTGCGCCAAAAATAACTTTGCCATTATTTTGCATCTTTGTGACGTCAATGATTTGTGCAGCTGATAGTTTACCTTCAATATCTTGAATACGGCCTTCACAAAAACTTTGCTGCTCTCGCGCAGCATGATACTCGGCATTTTCTTTTAGATCGCCGTGCTCCCTCGCTTCTGCTATAGAATTAATTATTTTTGGACGAACCTTTGTTTTTAATTCATTTAGTTCTTCACGCAATTTTTGTGCGCCCAATTGAGTCATTGGATAGGTCGTTGCCATATATTTAGTCTCTTTCTTATTTTGTTAAGGTGTGATTACCTAAAATGAAAACGTGCCAAAAATGACACGTTTTTATATAAACCACTATTATAGAACAAAGTATTGATTCTAGGTAGTTAAGTCTTAATCAGCTTATGTAGTGATTGCACTGAATTTACATTTTCACACGCATCTGCTTGAGTAGACTTCATTGCAGCAAACGCAGCATTCATAGTTGTTGTATAAGCCACTTTGTTTAGAAGTGCTTCACGACGAATATATACAGAATCTGTAATTGCCTGACGGCCTTCTGTTGTATTAACTATGTAGCAATATTCACCATTTTTGATTGCATCAACAATGTTTGGGCGACCTTCAGCAAGTTTGTTTACGACCGAACATGCTAATCCAGAATCGTTTATAAACTTAGCCGTACCGCTTGTTGCTTCAACAGAGAATCCGCCTTCAAGCATTATTTTTGCTAACTCTAGAATACGCTTTTTATCGTTATTTCGAACAGATAACAGCACTTTACCTTTTTGAGGAATTGGCGCACTCGCACCTAATCCAGCTTTGGCATAGGCTTCTTCGAAATCGGTTCCAACGCCCATTACTTCGCCTGTTGAACGCATTTCAGGTCCTAATAATGGATCAACGCCTTGAAACTTAGCAAAAGGTAACACCACTTCTTTTACAGAAAAGAATGGTGGAATAGTTTCTTTTGTCACATTTTGTGAAGCTAAAGACTGACCTGCCATAACGCGCGCTGCAATCATTGCTAATGGAACACCGGTTGCTTTAGATACAAATGGGATCGTTCTAGCCGCCCGAGGATTAACCTCAATTAAATACACTTCATCATCTTTAATGGCAAATTGCGTATTCATTAAGCCCACTACGCCTAGCTCTAAGGCCATTTCTTTTACTTGCTTACGCATAACATCTTGAATATCAGAAGATAAAGAATAAGGTGGTAAACTACATGCACTGTCACCTGAGTGAACACCGGCTTGCTCAATGTGCTCCATAATGCCACCAATTACAACATCGGTGCCATCGCATACTGCATCAATATCAACTTCTATTGCATCGTCTAAGAATCGATCAAGCAATACGGGCGAATCATTAGATACCTTCACTGCTTCATTTAAGTAACGTTTCAAGTCTAACAAATCGTAGACAATTTCCATTGCTCGGCCACCTAATACATAAGATGGGCGAACCACTAATGGAAATCCAATTTGCTCAGCATTAGCTAACGCTTCATCCATATTACTGACGGTTGCATTCGCAGGTTGTTTTAAGCCTAGCTTATTTACCATTTGCTGGAAGCGCTCTCGGTCTTCTGCTCGGTCAATTGCATCAGGAGAAGTACCAATAATATTCACACCATTATCTTTTAAAGCTCTTGCAAGTTTTAATGGTGTTTGACCGCCATACTGAACAATAACGCCTTTTGGCTGCTCAACACGCACTATTTCCAATACATCTTCTAGTGTAACAGGCTCAAAATATAGGCGGTCAGATGTATCATAGTCGGTTGACACTGTTTCTGGGTTACAGTTAACCATGATAGTTTCGTAACCATCTTCACGTAAAGCTAACGCTGCATGAACACAGCAATAGTCAAATTCAATACCTTGACCAATACGGTTCGGACCGCCACCTAGTACCATGATTTTATCTTTGTTGCTTGGCTGAGCTTCACATTCTTCATCGTAAGTGCTGTACATGTAAGCGGTAGAGGTGGAGAACTCGGCAGCACAGGTATCAACACGTTTATAAACAGGCAAAATTGACATTTTTACACGTTTATCACGCACGTCGTCTTCAGCGACAGAAGTTAGTTCTGCAATGCGAGCATCTGCAAAACCTTTGCGTTTTAGTTTGCGCATAAAATCTTCAGTAATATTCGCCAAACCTAGCTCAGAAATTTCTTTTTCAAGCAGAATGATTTCTTCAATTTGAACCAAGTACCAAGTATCAATATTAGTTAGTGCAAATACTTCATCAACCGACATTCCTAAACGGAAGGCATCACCTATATACCAAATGCGCTCGGCGCTTGGCTCACGTAATTCATAAACGATTTTATTTTTCGCTTCAGGATCATCAAGCTCAACCACAGGATTCAGACCGGTTGCGCCAACTTCCAAGCCGCGTAGCGCTTTTTGCAAGGATTCTTGCTGATTTCGGCCAATTGCCATGACCTCGCCCACCGATTTCATTTGCGTGGTTAAACGGTCATTTGCGCCTGCAAACTTTTCAAAATTAAATCGAGGGATTTTTGTTACAACGTAGTCAATCGAAGGCTCGAATGATGCAGGCGTTTTGCCACCTGTAATATCATTATCGAGTTCATCTAAGGTGAAGCCAACTGCTAATTTCGCCGCAATTTTAGCTATAGGGAAACCAGTAGCTTTAGAGGCCAGAGCTGAAGAGCGTGACACCCGTGGATTCATTTCAATAATAACCAAGCGACCCGTTTGAGGACATACACCGAATTGCACATTTGAACCGCCAGTTTCGACGCCTATTTCACGTAATACTGCCATGGCAGCATTACGCATGATCTGAAATTCTTTATCTGTTAAGGTTTGAGCGGGTGCTACCGTTATAGAATCACCTGTGTGCACACCCATAGGGTCAATATTTTCGATAGTACATACAATAATACAGTTGTCTGCTTTATCGCGTACTACTTCCATTTCATATTCTTTCCAGCCTATTAATGATTCATCTATTAATAGTTCTGATGTTGGCGATAAATCTAAACCACGTGCACAAATTTCGTTGAATTCGTCAAAATTGTATGCAATTCCGCCACCACTGCCGCCCATAGTAAATGAAGGACGTATAATACAAGGAAACCCAATGCGAGATTGCACATCATGTGCTTGTTCCATATTGTGAGCAATTTCCGCTCGTGGGCATTCTAAACCAATTGATTTCATGGCTTTATCGAAACGTTCGCGATCTTCCGCTTTATCAATAGCGTCTGCAGTTGCACCAATAAGCTCAACGTCAAATTCTTTTAAAACACCGTGTTTGTTTAGATCAAGGGCACAGTTTAATGCGGTTTGACCACCCATTGTTGGAAGAATTACATCTGGGCGTTCTTTAGCGATAATATTTCTAACGACTTCCCAATGAATTGGTTCGATGTAAGTTGCATCTGCCATTTCTGGGTCGGTCAT
>DDIL01000111.1:0-590 GCA_002338515.1 Glaciecola sp. UBA1851
CACCGCACCTCCCCATAACGTCATTAAATGGGAGTACATAGCTCAACCGAGCCCAGCCAAACTTTTATGTTGATAAATTGTAAATTAAATTGCAGAATATTGTCATAATAAATCAAAAGTAATCATTATGAAACAAAAGTTTGATGTTATCGTTGTTGGCTCAGGTATTACTGGCGGCTGGGCAGCGAAAGAATTTTGCGAAAAAGGTTTTAATACCCTAGTAATTGAACGTGGTAGACACGTTGACCACCAAGGTAAAGAATACAAAGATATGCAAGCACCTTGGCAAATTGAAAATCGAAACTTAGTGCCCCAAGTGTTTGATGAACAGGGAAGATATAACACAGTTAACGACAAAGGTTATTTTAAAAGCGCAACGAAACAATTTTTTGCTGATGATAAAGAGCACCCTTATTCGTACCCTGACGAAAAACCGGTTCGCTGGGTAAGAAGCTATCAGTTAGGTGGCCGCTCAGTTACCTGGGGACGCCAGGTGTTAAGATGGGGGCCTAAAGATTTCGAAGCCAACGCAAAAGACGGTAATGGCGTACCTTGGCCAATTTCATATGATGATCTTGCGCCTTGGTATG
>DDIL01000111.1:796-5779 GCA_002338515.1 Glaciecola sp. UBA1851
TATGATGATCTTGCGCCTTGGTATGACTATGTTGAGCGATTTATTGGCGTATCTGCTAACAAAGATGGCTTGGATGTGTTACCTGATGGAATATTCCAAAAGCCATGGGAGATGAGTTGCGCAGAAAAGGTTATCGCAAAGAATATAGAAAAGCACTATAGCGATAGACGCTTAGTAATTGGACGAGCAGCGAACCTAACTGAACCCACTGAGGAGCAAATGGCACTTGGGCGAGGGCCTTGTCAAGCACGCTCTTATTGCAAGCGCGGTTGCACATTTGGTGCCTACTTTAGTTCGTTGTCGGCTACCTTACCAGCCGCCAAAAGAACGGGCAATTTGACCGTTGTTACCGATGCGATTGTTGAATCTGTTGAGTACGACGAACAGCGTCAAAGAGCAAGTGGTGTCAATATTATTGATGCGAATACTAACGAAAAACGCCAATATCAAGCGAGAACGGTATTTCTATGTGCCTCAGCATTTGCGTCTGTGCATATATTGCTAAATTCAAAGTCTAAATCTTTCCCAAATGGCTTGGCAAATAGTAGCGGTACCCTTGGCCATTATATTATGGACCATTTTACAGGAGTGGTGGCGAATGCAGAGGTGCCGGGTTTTGAAGACAATTTTGCTTATGGTCGACGTCCTATTGCGACCTATATACCAAATTATCGACATGAAAAATTAGACGACGCTGATTTTATTCGTGGTTATGGCTTTCAAGCAACGGCGCAGCACAGAAGAAATACCGGAACAACCGCGAAAAAGGCGGGGATTGGTGCAGAAGTCAAAGAAGCGAGTATGCAACCTGCGCCATGGCGGTTTTTAGCGATTATGTTTGGTGAAATGTTGCCTTACTTCTCCAATAAAGTCAGTTTAGACAATAAGAAAAAAGACAAATGGGGTATTCCTTTACTTCATATTGATGCGACTATTCAAAAAAACGAGCGCAATATGATTAAACGTGCAAGCCAAGATATTGTTGAAATGCTAGAAGTAGGAGGTTGTCGAGACATTAAAGTCAACGAAGTGCCTGAAAATGAACATATTATGATAGGTGATAGAATTCATGAAATGGGTGGTGCATGTATGGGAGACGACCCAGGTATATCGGTGTTAAACAAGTGGGCGCAAAGCCATGATATCCCAAATTTATTTATAACGGATGGTGCATGTATGTCGTCATGCGCTACACAAAACCCATCTTTGACTTATATGGCTATTACTGCTCGCGCTGCTGACTATGCCGCTAAGTTAATGGAAAAAGGCGTAATTTAGTTAGTGTCTGTAAATACACAAAAGCGCTTATCATATTTCTAATGATAAGCGTAGATACTTGACAACAACATGCCAATACTATTGTCAATACAGCTAGGTTGGTTATTAACTTGGCCTCATTAAACCTGCTTTAAATTGCACCCGATGCTAATTGTTTATGCGCATAATCTACCGCTCTGGCAGTTAGCGCCATATATGTAATACTTGGGTTTTGTGTACCTGAACTCGTCATGCACGCTCCGTCAGTTACAAACACGTTAGGTACATCGTGCATTTGATTCCACTTATTTAATACGCTTGTTGCAGCGTCATGTCCCATTCTTGCTGTGCCCATTTCATGAATACAAGCACCTGGCGCAGACGAACGGTTAAAAGTACGAATATCTCTGCACCCACTCGCTTCTAGCATTTCAACGGCGCTTTTAATACCCTGTTCACGAATTTTCATTTCGTTTTCACCTAAACTCGCGTCAAAGGTAATAATAGGCATACCATGTTTGTCACGCTTGTCAAAGTTAAGATACATCTTGTTTTCGTGATAAGGTAACATTTCGCCAAAACAGTGCAGGTTAATGCGCCAAGGGCCGGGCTTTAATATTTCTGTTTTGAGGTCGGCACCAACCAAACCATCTGGATTATTAGTAATTCGAGATGCCCCCCCTTGATAGCCAAAGTTTCTAATAAAGTCCTTGTGTTTAGTTTCTTCATCTATGTTAACAAATGGAGGTATGTAAAAGCCTTTAGGCTTTCTGCCTTGATAATAGTCTTCTTCAAATCCGTCAATTGTGCCTGAAGCTCCCATATTGTAGTGATGATCCATAAGATTATGACCGAGCTCACCGCTAGTATTACCAAGTCCATTTGGAAAGGTTTTAGACCGACTATTTAATAAAATTGCCGCCGTACCTATGGTACTAGCATTACAGAAGATCACCTTAGCTTCAAATGTAGTGACTTGAGTAGAATTGGCGTCTTTTACTTTTACTCCGCTGGCTTTTTTCGTTTTCTCATCATATATAATTTCCATCACAATGGAATCAGATTGTACGGTTAGGTTACCCGTTTCCATCGCCACTGGTAATGTCGCCGACTGTGTGCTGAAAAATGCACCAAAAGGACAGCCACGCTTGCATCTATTTCTATTTTGGCAGGGCCCACGTGCACCTTTATGCACTTCTGGATCATATTCGCTAATGTTTGCTGTTCTGCAAGGGGTAACAACTCGATTCCCAAACGCATCTTTTACCCGTTCTCTAAAAGCTTTCTCAACTGTATTTAATGGGAAGGGAGGGAGAAATTTACCATCGGGCGCTTGTTTTAAGCCTTCTGCTTGCCCTGCAATGCCAACAAAAGGTTCCACATAATCGTACCAAGGTTCAATGTCTGCATAACGAATTGGCCAATCAACTGCAATAGCATCACGTTTGTTTGCTTGAAAGTCATGTTCACTCCATCGCGGACTATGCCTTCCCCACATTACCGAGCGCCCGCCCAAGTGATGGCCTCTAATCCAGTCAAACCGAGCATCTTCATCATAAGGATATTCATCATCCTTATTAATAAAATGTTTAACTTCCTCTTTTACCCACCAAGACAGGCGGCTTTGTTTTTCATAGTGTTTGTTTTTTTCCTCTAGGCTAACTTCACCTTGATTTGGGAAGTCCCACTTGTCTTTAAAGGCAGTAGGGTATTCACCGTGTTTGACTTCTCTGCCTCGCTCTAGCATTAGCGTTTTGTATCCTTTTTTACATAGCTCCATAGCCGCGTAGCCACCAGAAATGCCCGAGCCTATTACTATTGCATCATAGTGTTTTTTCATTATTCTGCCCATGCCTTTCCATTAAGTGCTTTAACTGATTTACTAGGGATATACTTACCAGGTACAGGTAAATAATTGAGATGATTCTCAGCCACTTCTTCGGTACTTAAATAATAGCTGACACCTTGCTGTTTTAAGTCTATATAGCCTAAGTAAAAGAGTTCATTACCTTTTCTTTTTTCATTTTCCAACGCTTGAATAACAGTTAGTTTTTGGTTTGCATTCAATAGCAAAAAATCTTTTTGCATTAAGTATGACTTTAAACTGGTGAATCGTTTCATAAACGTTACTTGGTAATTGGTGTTAAATACTCGGCTTAACATATTGTCCATTATGTAGTGAACATTTACGTCACAAGCTGATGGCGTATCGGTTTTCGGTAAAATCGTATCTAATACACTCGTTAATAATTGGAAATCAGGTTGAGAAAAAAATTGGGGCTTGTTGGTATTTACATCATTACTCGCCAACACTTCTACACTCAATGGCGAAAGTATCGACATGCCGGTTAGAGCGGCCGCGTATTTAATAATTGAGCGTCTATCCATAATGTGATTACCTTAATTTTTGTTTATTTGATTTTTAAAATTAGCACGACTTTTGACTTCGTCACTTCTTGCTTCTTCGTACTTTTTAGCATACGAAGCCGTTTTCTCTTTTAAGCTATTTATAACCTTTGCATAAGACTGCTTCGTCGCCAAATTCGTTTTTTCATATGGGTCATTTTCTAAATCGTAGAGCTGGACATGGTCATGCTTATAAAATTCTACATATTTCCATTTTTCTGTTCGTACACCTGCCATTGGTGGGATTAAGGCACGTTTGGGTTGGTACATGTGTTCAAAGAAAAACTCATCACGCCAATTGCTAATATCTGAGCCAGTAAATAATGGAAGTAAACTTTTTCCTTGGTAACTCGCGGGGATGTCAGCGCCTGCTAATGCCAATATGGTTGGTGCAATATCTATATTAAGCGCCATATTTTGAACTTCTGTTGTGCTTGCGCTTGAGCGGCGAGGGTCATAAATAATCAAAGGTACGCGTAATGATTCTTCCCACCCATACCATTTACCTGCAAGTTGCCTCTCGTTTAAGAAAAATCCATTATCACCGGTATAGATGATAATTGTATTATCTGCTTCACCTGTCGCTTCAAGCTTTTTGATAATTTTTCCAACGGCCTTATCCACGCTACTTATTGCGCGATAATGTCGTTTCACCATTTTTTGATATAAATCTTCATTGCCAAAACGATACTCCCATCGCTGTCTAGCAATAGAGTCTTTCAAAAATTGTGGTAACGTTTCAAATGACGCATCATCAGACAGTTTGGCTGCTGGGATGGGCGTATTTTCGTAAAAATTATCGAATTCAGGTGGATAGTGAAACTGCTCTTCTTGGTCAAAATCAAATGCATGCGGATTCCAGAAGTTAACAGACATCGTCCATGGTTTGTCACTCGATGCGGCTTGCTCTATGAAATCGTTGGCTAATTGAGAAATGTAGTATGTTTGAGGTAACTCTTCACCTTTGTATTGTTCGGTTCTTGATTGTAATAGAGGTTTAAAGTAATCGAAACGCTCAGAATCTGGTCCTGACATTTTAATTTCATACTTACCAACAAATGCGGATTGATATCCGGTTTGCTTAAGCAAAGCTGGATACATATTTGCCGATTCAACTTTACCTGTTTTAGGTTGGGCAAAGGTGTAATCATGGGTGCGTTCGGTCAAACCCGTTAATATGCTTATTCGACTTGATGCACAAATAGGCGTGGTTACGAATGCATTTTTAAAAACCACACCTTCACTTGCTAATGCATCCAAGTTTGGCGTTTTTACAATAGAATGATATTTTCCAATTAAGTCCCATCGATGATCATCTGC
>DDIL01000204.1:0-2744 GCA_002338515.1 Glaciecola sp. UBA1851
TATTTTTTATATTTGACTAAATTCACTTAGTCTTTTAATTCTTGGCTGAGTTTGCTCTCGCTCAGCCTCTTATCGTTTATGTCCCACTTTATTCTAACGCTGACAAGTAATCTTGTATCAAGCTAGTAAATGCGCTGCCATATTTCTGATTCTTAACTTCCCCTACACCATTTACCGATAGGAAATCTTTAGTGTTAGTAGGAAGCCTCGCCGTCATATCACTTAACGTGGCGTCACTGAAAATAGTGAAAGCTGGCACACCTTGCTCGGTTGCTAACTGCTTGCGTAAATGCTTAAGCTTAGCAAACAGACGCCGGTCTATATTGGTTGCTTCATATTTATTGCTTGTGGCTGAGCTAACTTTAAATTTCGGTACTGCTAAGTTTACACCGACTTCGCCTTTCAATACCGATTTTGCTGACTGATTTAGCCTTAATATACCGCCATAGGTCATATCAATTCGCATCAGCCCTTGGTGAATTAGTTGTTGAATAATATTGTGCCAGTACTGATCAGGTTGCTCTTTGCCAATGCCATATGTACTTAGACTATTATGTTTGTTATCCATCAATTTTTTATGTGATTTGCCTCTTAATACATCAATCACATATTGAATTGCAGTGATACCTTTTAAACGATAAACACAAGATAACAGCTTTTGCGCTTCAACTGTGCCATCGAACATTTTGGGTGGATTTTGACATATATCGCAGTTTTCACATCTAGCCTGTTTTAAATCGCCAAAATAATTAAGAAGAACTTGGCGTCTGCATGTTTGAGCTTCAGCGAAGGATTGCATGGCTTCAAACTTATGTTGCTCTATTGCGAAACGTTGCGGGCTGGCACCATCGGCTATCCACTTCTTTATTCTTGCCGCATCTTTATCATCATAAAGAAGTAATGCTTCTGCAGGCATTGAATCACGGCCAGCTCTGCCTGTTTCCTGATAGAATGACTCAATACTTCGAGGTACATCATGATGAATAACAAATCGAACATTTGATTTGTTTATACCCATACCAAAAGCGACGGTTGCTACCACAACCTGAATATCATCATTTAAAAATGAATTTTGTGTACGCTCGCGATCTGCATTATCGTAACCCGCATGATAAGCACCACAGCGAATACCCTCTAAGTTAAGCTTAGCGGCTATATCATCAACTTTTGCTCGACTATTACAATAGACTATACCGCTATTGTTGCCTTGTTGTTTTATAAAATCTACAACTTGGTCACCACCTTTGTATTTAGCAAGTAAGTTGTATCGAATATTCGGTCGGTCGAATCCGCCTTTGAATACAAATGGCGATTCAAGTCCAAGTTGTGCAATGATATCAATTTGTGTTTCTTCGTCGGCAGTGGCGGTTAATGCAAGCACGGGACTTTTGCTAAATGCCTGTTTGAGTTCGTTAAGCCTAGTATATTCTTTACGAAAATCATGACCCCATTGACTAACACAGTGCGCTTCATCTACCGCAATTAATGACACATCAAGCGTCAACAAAAAATTTAGGAAATAGGGTTGTAATGCTCTTTCTGGAGCAATGTAAAGTAGCTTAATTTCGCCTAATTGCAACTGCTGTTGAATATGTTGAACTTGTTCAGAATCGAGAGATGAATTGATGTATGCCGCATTTACACCTTGTTCTGTAAGTTGTTGAACTTGGTCTTGCATTAAAGAAATTAAAGGAGAAATGACAATGGTGAGGCCATTAAAAATTAACGCAGGTAGTTGATAACATATTGATTTTCCGCCACCTGTTGGCATTAATACCAATGCATCTTTTTGCTTGAGTACTTGCTCAATCACCTGCCACTGACCAGCACGAAATTTATCGTATCCGAAAGACTGCTTTAGAATAGAGATAGCTTGTTGTTCGAGTTCAGGCTGCACGTTTGCTTCGCTTGTAAATGTATTTTGGGGAGTTGTTTCTTCAACCTGTGGTGAAGGTGCTAACTGATGACTCAATTTACTGCTCTTGTTTTGTTGTATCTAATAGTTGAATTGTACAGGTTTTCTTGTGTCTTATCTAATGTACTCAAGTATGGTTTTGGCATGTTTAACTAGCTGTTTTTTATTTTTGTTATTTTCGATTCTGTTTTCTGAAGTGTTTGAAAAAATGTTTTTTGTATAATTAGTGCATCATTACTAGCACGGTGTCGTTCAATATGGGTGTCATTTACAACTGATATTTTTGTAGCATCCCAAATTTCTATTTGAGGTTCTTTTAAAATAATTTCTAGTGAACTTAGCCTAAACAATTTAGGGATGTTTGAACGGTCAAATAACATGTTAAGCCAAGAAGAGTCTACCACCCAGCCATCACTATAAACGGTTTCGCCTTTTAGTAACGAGTTTAATTCTAAACATATTTCTGATGCTGAGTTGCCATGTTTCAAGAGTTTATCGCGACTGATACCATGCAATTTTTCTGCGGTTTTATCCCAATAAGTCCAATCATTGTAAGGTTTAATTAATCTACAATAACGTTCTTTATCATTTTTAATGAAACCAATTTCAATAGGGTAACCTTCAGGACCAAATCCACTCGCTTCTATATCAAGAATTATTGGAAGGTTCATTTAAAAGCCAAGTGAGTAAATAAAAAACATTTGTACGCCTCAATAGTGGTATTAGGTCTATTAAAAAATATATGTTGCACTAGATCTGATATTACTATGCATAAACTGATGAATAACTGCTATTAGTTTTAACTAAAAATTATGTTCAAGTTATTCAT
>DDIL01000204.1:3007-5840 GCA_002338515.1 Glaciecola sp. UBA1851
TTTTTCAATAGTTTTTTAGATCAGGCAATGCAAATGCTTCGTGGTTTAATTCCACATTATATTTACTAGCAAGGCTATCAAGTTCTGCTTGGGCTATTGCCAAGTCATCTAAAACAATGGTGTTGTCATCCAATTTCCATAATAATCTTGAGCCAGCGTAGCTATATTGCATAATATTCATTGCTCTAACATCGCCATTGTCAGCGGCTAATTTTACTTTCCTCATTCTGCGCGTAATTTGATTTAATACTTGTTTAAGATCCCATATATAGGCAACTTCTGTCATAAATTCATGTTGTTTAAACTTACTCAAAACAATGCCAATAGCAATTGCGGTTACCATCACACCGGTTAGGTTCCAGTGAAAATGACTGCCATCTCCACTAGGGAAAAGCGCGATTAATGTTTGAGCAATGCCTAAACTGCCCACAATAAATACCGCAATGCTAGTCACTATTACGTAGTTGAGATGTTTACGATATCTGGCCTTATCTATCTCTATTAATTTCATGTTTTCTATTTAATTAACAAGCGGAGTTGAAGTGTATATAAAACGATTCTGTTAATAAACATAATTAAGGCATTCGTTTGTTGATGAGTTGACTTGTTGCTCATTTGCAATAAATAAGCCGGGCGTTGGAATGCCTAACAGGTGCTGGTATAAACAGTGACTTCACAGTTATCATTGAAAGAGTCATACCTAACATAACAGCCTTGCGTAACCGGTACCCCAGATGCAGGAATATCAAACCCCAAGCGCACATATTGATTATCTGCCCGATAATCTAGATCTCCATCTAAAGAGATATTCATAAAATTTATAAAATCTAACTGGTCGCCCATTTCACCCAAAGCCTCCGGGCATAGTGAGCTGAAATGCAGTTCTACGCTTCCAAATTCAAATTCAACGATTCTATCAATCTGATTTTGGGTGCTATTAGTGGGGGTAGGTACTAAGCCTTTGATGATTGCCTTGGCTTGCACTAACTTATTTGTGGTTCTCATTTGTGCTGCAATGTTCTCAAGTTTGTTGATTTTAGCATCACTAGATATATCGGAAAATTTTGGAACCGCAATTATCGCAAGCACACTTAATATTATAAGCACAACAATAAGCTCAATAAGTGTAAATCCAGTTTGTTGACGGTTTAAGCCGATGTTAAACAATATAGAAGACCTGATAACCTAGTGAATTTTTGATAAACCAATGAATATATATCGGCAATTTAATGAAAATCATCATTAAAATTCTTTTACGAATAATGCTGAATGAGTATTGTAGTCACTTCTCATTACGTAAAATAAAACCACTAAAACCTTAAATAGTCTATATTTTGCTTAATTGACGAAATTCTCTATTAGTCTATTATACCGCTTCTTTCGAAACACTTAATTGGAATTGATTTGTCCCAAATAAATGATACGCAAACTCGCTCTGGTGTTTTCTTTGCCTTAGCTGCCTACACAATGTGGGGGTTTGCGCCTATTTACTTCAAAACGTTGTCCAGTGTGCCTGCTATTGAAGTATTAATGCATAGAGTTGTTTGGTCATTATTGGTGTTAGTTGTTTTAATTATTGGTCTTAAACATATCAGTAAGGTTAGGCAGGCTTTTCGTTCAATTAAAGTGATGAAAACGCTCTTTATTGCAGGGTTATTGCTGGCGCTTAATTGGCTACTGTTTATATGGGCAGTAAATAATAATTATTTGCTGGAAGCCAGTTTAGGCTATTACATCAATCCGCTAATTAATGTGTTTTTTGGTAGGCTATTTTTAGGTGAATACCTACGCCTCTTGCAGAAAATAGCGGTAGGAGTGGCTATTGCAGGGGTATTAGTTTTATTAGTAAGTTATGGTAGGCTACCTTGGATAGCATTAACTTTAGCGGTGAGCTTTAGTATTTATGGTTTATTGCGCAAACAAGTAGCGGTTGATTCAATCCCTGGTTTATTTATTGAAACCTTAATGATGTTGCCAGCCGTTGTTATTTATTGGATATTCTTTGCTACTTACTCCAACGACTTTACTCAATTAGATACGAGTTTAATCATACTGCTAATATGTGCTGGGATAGTCACAACGGCGCCGTTACTTTGCTTTACAGCCGCCGCTAGACGTATTCGATATTCAACCTTGGGCTTTTTTCAGTACATCGGTCCAAGCATTATGTTTTGCTTAGCCACCTTTTTGTACAATGAACCTTTAACTCAGGCAAGGTTGATTACCTTTATTTTTGTGTGGTCGGCGTTGGGGTTATTCACTTATGACTCAGTACGCAATTACAGGCAGCAACGTAAACATGCGAAACTATCTGAAAATACGCCCGAGCCTAGTTAAATTATTAGGAGCAACAGGCTCGAGAGCTCACTTAGCATTATGACTGCGCACTTGCTCGCGCTCCAATCATCAAATCAGCATTAGCTGCGGCTTCTTTCGCATTGTCTTCACTGTGGTCAGACGCTAACACCATATAAACGCTTGGTAAAACAAGCAATGTAAACATTGTGCCTACCAACATACCGGCTACTAAAATAATGCCGATACTATTTCGCGCTTCTGCACCAGCACCCGTCACTAACACTAATGGAAAGTGGCCTAGCACAGTGGCTGCTGTGGTCATTAATACCGGTCGTAATCGGGTTTGCGCTGCCTTGATAACTGCATTTAACTTGTCTAAACCTTGTCTTTGCATATGGTTAGCAAATTCCACAATTAAGATACCGTTTTTAGCAATTAATCCTACTAGGGTGATAAACCCTACCTGTGAATAAATATTAATGGTGGTGAAGTCTAGAAACGAAAACATCATAGCGCCGGCTAGTGCAAGTGGAAC
>DDIL01000204.1:6145-15846 GCA_002338515.1 Glaciecola sp. UBA1851
ATTAGCGCAACTAACAACACACCTTCTAACGTATTCCCTTCAAGCCTGATTTGTCGTGATTCACCCGCGTAGTCAATGCTGTAAGTGCTTGGAAGTAATTCTGCAGCAAAATCTTCTAATGCACTTAATCCTTGCTCTTTCGTTGTGCCGGGGATCACTTCTCCAAAGATTCTAAATGCGTTTTTTTGTTGAAATTTAGATAAGACGCGAGGCGCTGTTTCGGTTTGTAGTTCAGCAATAGCGCTAAACGGAATAAGGCTGCCATCGGCAATTCTAATTTGCAAATCCATCACAGCCTGCGGGTTGAGTCTTTCTTCTGGTGCAAGCATAGGAATTACTCGGTAAGCGCGACCATCTTGATTATATCGGTTAACAAAGTTGCCCGATAACATGGTAGACAATTGGCGATTTACACTAGCTAAGTCTAAACCCAGGTCTGCTATACGTTCCCTATTAAGTTTGAATCTAACCTGGGGTAAATCTATTTTCAAATCGGTGTTGGCAAATAAAAACTTACCTGATTGATTAGCAGCCTGTACCATTTTATCTGCGTAAACTTTCATATCTGCATAAGGCTCGGTACTTAGCACTACCAATTCTACTGAAAAATTACCTGCTGTTGGTAGAGCTGAATCTAACACTGGAAAGGCTTTGATCCCAGGAACTTGTGTAAGGCTACCAAAAGCTTGCGAATACATATCTTGAACGCTTTGTTCTCGTTCACTAACAGCAGAAAAATCAACACCTGAGAAGCCAGCTGCCGGATTAATAATTTGCCACATAAACTTCGCCCCTTCTAACTCTTTCATGGTATCTACCACGTCGTTCATATGAGTTAAGGTATAATCTAGAGATGCTTCAGGAGCCGACTCAATAATAACAGTGATACTCGATTGGTCTTCGGTTGGTGCGAGTTCTTTCAAAGAGCCGAAATGAAAAGGTAAACTTAACAGTGCTAACAGAAAAGCCGCGACTAAAATTTGTGCTTTCATTTCAATGGTTTTAATCACAACTTTGGCATAGAACTGCTGGGCTTTATCAAAATAGCCGTTTATTTTTTTAGTGATTTTTCCTTCTTTACCGCCTTCAGGGCAGGCATATGCGCTCATAATGGGAGACAGGGTAACGGCAACGATACCTGAAATAATAACGGCTATGGCAAGCGTAAACGCAAATTCTTTAAATAACGCTCCAGTTAGTCCAGTAAGCAAACCAATGGGCGCATATACGGCAGCTAAGGTAACTGTCATACTAATGATAGGGGCTAATAGTTGTCTTGAGCTAGCCAAAGCGGCTTGCATTCTGCCCATCCCAGATCGCATGTAACGTGCAACGTTTTCTACCACAACAATTGCATCATCTACCACTAAACCAACAGATAACACGATGGCCAGTACGGTAAGTAAGTTCAACGAGAAACCCACTAAAGACATAGCTGCAATTGCGCCTAATATAGAAATAGGAATGGTAACAAGTGGAACCAATGCAGTCCTAAAACTACCCATCATGGCAAGCACAACTAAACCAACTAATAAAACCGTTTCAGCTAGTGTAATAAATATTTCGCGCAATGAATCTCGCATATAAATAGTGCCATCATACCCATCGGTAATGCTTAAGCCTTGAGGCAGTATTTCGTTTATTTCATCAATCATCACATACACATCATCGCCAATTTCAATTTCATTAGCGCCGGGTAATGGCCAAACAGATATGTACAATACGGTGTCTTTGTCTAATCGAGCGGTTGTAACGCCTTCTTCTTCATCTAGTTCAACATTGGCGATGTCTTTTATTCTTACTAAAGTTCCGTCATTATCACGAACCACCAAATTTTCAAATTCTTCAACTGAGCTTAAGCTCGTATCCGTTAACAACGAGACACGCTGCTGGCTGTTCTCACTATTGCCAATTGTTGCAATGAGGTTATTGGCTCGAAGTGCTGCTGATACATCATCTGCCGCTATTCCAAGAGCGACCATTTTCTTTGTATCTAACCAAATTCGCATAGCTGGCGAGCGTGCACCTTCAAGGCCAATTCTTTGTACCCCTGGAATTGATGCAAGAGCAGGGGATACATTTCTAGATAAATAATCGGTAACTTCGGTACGTGACATACCAGCCAATTCTTCGTCATAATTTACCGTTAAATAAAACACGGCGAATGGACGGTCAGCTCTGACTACTTGAATGGCGGGATCTTCTGCACCTTCAGGCAACTCAAATCGTATTTGGTCAATTCTAGAAGATAACTCTGCTAAAGCAGACGAACTGTTCTCATTTAAGTTTAGCCATACGGTTACTAGACTTAATCCAGGTGTGGTTTGAGAATCAACATAATCGACTCCGGGGACAGATGATGCCGCTCTTTCTATAGGTTCAGTTATAAAACCTTGCACAACTTCTGCTGATGCGCCTACGTAGGGCGTTGTTATTTGGATGGAGGCGCTACTTATTTGTGGAAACTGTAATATTGAAATATCCATTGCCGCTCTTATTCCTAGAAGAATAAGGGCAAGCGATAGAACAATAGCAATAACTGGACGTTTACTAAACATATCCATTTTAGATGGGGTATTTAATATCGAAGCGTTAGCTTCCGCATCGTTTAGTAAATTTTCGCGCTCGTTTTGTAATTGATTATCTTGGTCTTGAGTTGTCATCATGCTCTCCTATTATGGCGCTTTAACATAGGTAAGCATGCTTGCATTAAGTTTGGCTGAGCCAATTGTGGCCACTAATTCACCTGCTTCTAAGCCATCTTTTATATAGGTTGCATCAGCTTCTTTAGATACAACGGTCACAGGTTTGCGCGTTGCTCTTAAGTCTCCATTTTCATCTTTCTCAAGCGCATAAACAAAACTACCAAATGAGTCGTATCGAATAGCTGGGTTGGGTAAGGGCATTGCGTTTATCATGTCTCCGGTTGGTACTTTTACCGACACAACAACGCCTGGGCGCAAGAATTTAGGTGGATTTTCTAATTTTGCTCGCGCTTGCAAGGTTCTAGAGCTGTTCTGTAGTTCTTGATCAATGGCAACAATCTTTGCTTTCATCGGTGTTTTAGTCGCATTGTCGGCAAATATACTCACTTCATCACCTACATTCATGTTTGCGTATATTTGCGCTAATTTAAAATCTACAAAATGATAATTGTTGTCGCCAATAATCGTGGTGATCATGCTATTAGCCGCTAAATAAGTACCTACTTGCCAATCATGAATGCTGGTATAGCCTGTAAATGGCGCTATCAAAGTTTTCTTATCTATATTTGCCTGCACCGCCCTTGCTCTTGCTTTAGCAATGGCTAGTTGTGCCTTTGCTCTATCAAGCTGTTCCCTAGATGAGGCACGCACGTCTAGTAGGTCTGTAAAACGTTTTACGTCCAGTTCAGCTAAATCAATTTCTGCTTTTATTGCATCTAATTGCGCCACTTCGTTATCTACATTTAATTGCAGTAATAAGTCACCTTTTTGCACTTTTCCACCTGACGGGAAATTTATTTTTGTCACAATCCCTTCTATTTCATTTCTCACATCCACTTTCTGAACCGCTCGCACTTCTCCAATTACGGTTACTGTCGGTTGAAAATTAGACCAACTCGCTTGCATGGCGTTGACAGTTTCGCTTGGCTCTGGAAAGCTTTTACCAAAGGCTATCGCTGCTTGTATTTGTGTAAATTTGATAAAACCTAAACCAGCCACTAGGGCAATAATACAAAAAAGGGTAATTAACCAACGTTTTAACTGAATCATGTAACGAGCCTCGGAAGAGAAATTATTTACGACGTGTTTGTTTAAATAAGTAAAGAAAGCGCTAATAACAGTTATTACTGCGCCTTAATCGAATAAGTTTATGCATGAATAAAAGTTAACTTTTAACTTAACGTTAGCACGCTTGTGTGACCGTATTATGTATTTAAAATGCCTTAATATAGGCGTTCAAAAGGGAATAACTTTCTGTAAATGGTGCGCTTTGATTAAGATCAACAGACCCTAATGCTTAATTTTCGTTTTATAGTGTAGACTAGGTATGGGTTAAATAAAGGTGAAAACTAAAGCTTTTCTAATTTTGCATAGGCTAGCATTAACCATTTACTTCCTATGTGATCAAAATGTACCTGTACTCGTCCATGTTCACCGCTTCCTTCGTAATTCAATACGGTACCTTCACCGAATTTTTTATGCATTACTCGTTGCCCAAGCGTGTAACCGCTGTCTATGAAAGATTCATGAGAAACTTGAGCGCTAAACCTATTATGTATAGGTTGTGTTACCTGAGAGCGTAGTCTTATTTCTTCAATAAAATCACTGGGAATTTCTCGAACAAATCGCGAAACAGTATGATATTTGTCTTGTCCATATAAGCGTCGGGTTTCTGCATAGGTAATAACGAGTTCTTGCATGGCTCGGGTCATTCCTACATAGGCTAATCGCCGTTCTTCTTCCAATCGGTCAGGCTCTTCATTGCTCATACTGCTAGGAAACATGCCTTCTTCTACACCCGCTAATACAACCAATGGAAATTCTAAGCCTTTGGCTGTATGGATTGTCATAAGTTGCACAGCATCTTGGTCTGCGTCCGCTTGGGCTTCGCCTGCTTCTAAACTTGCATGGGCTAGAAAAGCAGCCAATGGTGTCATTTCTTCAGCATCTTCTGGTAATTCAAATTGTTTAACTGCGGTTACTAATTCCTGTAAGTTTTCTATTCTTGCTTGTGCTTTATCACCCTTTTCTGATTGGTACATTGCGTATAGCCCTGAGCTTTTTATAACAGAGTCAGCTTGCTCATGCAGCTCCATTTCATGGGTGTCTTTGGTTAAGTTATTAATTAGATCATAAAAACTAGAAAGCGCATTTAACGGTCTATTAGATAATTTTTTAGCCGCAATCATGCCTTTTCCCGCTTCCCACATTGATATGTTTTCATTGCGAGCAAACTCTCGAATAGTGGCGAGTGTTTTATCACCTAATCCACGAGTTGGGGTATTCACCACTCTTTCAAAGGCAGCGTCATCAACAGGATTACTAATTAATCGTAAATAACTTAATGCATCTTTAATTTCTTGGCGTTCAAAGAATCGTAATCCACCATAAATGCGATATGGCATCTTTTGATGTAATAATGCTTCTTCTAATACCCTAGACTGCGCGTTATTTCGGTATAAGATCGCACATTCCTTTAATGTTGCGCCTTGTTCATGAAAATCTTTTATTCTTGACACAATAAAGCGAGCTTCATCTACTTCGTTAAAACCAACATAAAGTGCGATTTTTTTTCCTTCTTCTCCTTGCGTCCAAAGCTCTTTTCCTAGTCTTCCGCTATTATGATCAATAACGGCATTAGCAGCACTTAAAATATTACTAGTTGAGCGATAGTTTTGCTCAAGCCTGATGGTTTGTGCATTGGGGAAATCAGTCAAGAAATTAGAAATGTTTTTTACGTTTGCACCACGCCAACCATATATAGATTGGTCGTCGTCGCCCACTATTATCATATTATTTGTGCTGCACGATAACAGCTTTAACCAAGCATATTGGATATTATTTGTATCTTGAAATTCATCTACCAATATAGTGCTAAAACGTCTTTGATAATGTTCTTTCAGTGCTTGGTTGTCGCGTATTGTTTCAAAACAACGTAATAATAATTCGGCGAAATCGACTAAACCAGAACGCTGACAAGCATCTTCATAGGCTAGATATATTTCTCGCATTTTTTTCTGGTTAGGGTCGCCAAAGGTTTCTACTTTAGCTGCGCGTAGGCCTTCATCTTTATTTGAGTTGATATACCACTGAACTTGCTTGGCTGGCCAATGTTTCTCATCTAAATTCATTGCCTTAATAAGGCGCTTTATGAGTCGATATTGGTCATCAGAATCAAGGATGGTAAAGTTCTGAGGCAGTTTGGCTTCTTCATAGTGCAGACGAAGCAAACGGTGCGCTAAGCCATGAAATGTGCCCATCCACATATTAAACAGTGAATTAGACATAAGGTTTTCTACTCGTGAACGCATTTCTTTTGCGGCTTTATTGGTAAAAGTTACCGCCAAAATACTAAATGGGGAGAGTTTCTCTACTTCTACAAGCCAAGCTATTCTGTGCACTAATACGCGCGTTTTCCCGCTCCCTGCGCCAGCAAGCACTAGCATATTTTGGTTAGGTGCACCTACGGCTTCTCTTTGTTTATCGTTTAATTCATCTAATAATAGAGAAACATCCATTTGTGTACCTTGTATATATTGAAAAAGTTTTTTTGAGCTTCTAACTCAACTTAATGCCTACATAGCGATAGATTGCAACTAGCTAGTAAACATATCAAATTCTATCGAATATTACTGTGTGTTTATACAGCAATATTCAAAAAACGTAAATATAATCACTTTTTACCGCCTAATGTACAGGTACAAACCATTTTAACGTGTTTTGGGAACCCTACTTTTGACCATTACACAGTATTTATGTAATGTACGTGCATTACACACAAAGCTATCACTACTATGCGAATACAACATTCTTCCCCCTGTAGCCAAGCGTTTTGGCAAAAATTAAAACAAGAAGCAAAAGATGTGTCTAACAATGAACCTTTATTGGCCAGTTATCTTCATGCTTGTGTGCTTTGCCATCATAATTTTGAAACGTCATTGAGTTTTATTTTATCTAATAAGATCAGTGATGATGTAATGCCTGCCATTGCAGTAAGTGAAATGTTTGATGAAGCTTTTATGGTTGCCCCAGACATAGTGGATTCAGCCATGAGGGATATACAAGCGGTAGTATCGCGTGACCCAGCTGTATCTTCATATTTAACCGTACTAATGCATTTTAAGGGTTTCCAAGCATTACAAGCGCATCGATTAGCAAACTATTTATGGCATAAAGGGCGGGAACATTTAGCCTTGTTTATTCAAAGCCGAAATTCACAGGTGTTTTCCGTTGATATTCACCCTGCTGCTAAAATCGGCTCAGGTGTCATGTTTGATCACGCAACAGGTATTGTAGTGGGTGAAACGGCTGTAATTGAAGATAATGTCTCAATTTTACAAGAAGTTACCCTAGGGGGCACCGGTAATGAGTCAGGCGATAGGCATCCAAAGGTGCGTGAAGGCGTGATGATTGGCTCGGGCGCAAAAATTCTGGGAAATATTGAAATAGGCAGAAGCTCTAAAGTAGGTGCGGGTAGTGTGGTATTGGAGAGTGTACCTGCCTGTTGTACGGTTGTGGGTGTGCCTGCAAAAATTGTATCGCATCACACATGTGACATGCCATGCGAGTCGATGGACCAGAGTATTATGTATGATAAAACTAGTAAGTAGTTTGTAGGGGCTGTTGAACTTTGCTACTAAAGCATACAGCAAAGATCACCGAACCTACATTTTCACCACCAAATCAACAATTTTAGAGCACGTTCAGTACTTAAACGTGGTTTTAATTGAACCAATCTTAACGCTACTAGTACAAATTATTAAATCTGCCTTTTACGTAAATCACTCATGTTTAAAATTTTGGCACCGTTTTTCTCTAGAAATAAAACTAGCGTTACAAATACCGACAATACAGCTAATAACGTGGCCGTTTCTATTTGGAAGGATACTGGCAAAGTATATTATTTGGAAAATACCTTAAAGCTGAGTTACGACAGTGAACTAGGTAAAGTGACTTATGAGGATTTAAATTTAGAAAAGTTAAGTCAGTTGCTTGTAGAACTTGATAATACAGATCGTAAAGGCAGTAATCAAAAAACCGTAGCAAATGTAAAAGACGCCCTGACTATTAGTATTTGTGCTGTTACGTGGCAGCAAAAAGATGGCAGCACAAGAATCAAAGCTATTCCTAACGCCGCTATGTTAAGAAGTAAAACCTCAGATTTTAAACAATCACAAGCCGTGTTTAGGCATGAACATCAATTAGAGCATGATGATATTTTAGCTACCACAAATGTTAATGGAAAAAATGGTGTTTTTACGTACTCTGGTGTTAGCGTTAAGCAATTTGTGAATCAAATTGAAAATATAAACCAAGCACTAACAGATGAATATAGAAAGCAAATAAGTGTCAAACAAGATAATTTTAAACAAGCATTTACAGATAATGAAGAACAAGCGATCCATACATTATTAGACTTCTCAGAAAACAAGAATAGTGTGATAGAGCACAATAATCATAAATAATCTGCAGGTTTACTCCATTCATCTTATACCCCAAATGGTTAGCTTTGATTGCTAAAGTCACGTTTCATTGATATTGCTCAATAGTTAAACACTCAACTTGTTTAGTATGTGTAAGTCTTGCAATAATAAAAAACAGCTAGGCTAATACATGGATGCACATTTAATACTCCTCGATATTCTTCTGATTCTAGTATTTGCTAGGATACTTGGTGATATTGCACGTTATTTCTCAGTTCCTAGCGTAATTGGTGAACTATGCGCAGGTATTTTGATTGGACCTAGTTTGTTTGGTTGGGTCGAAATAAATAGTACAATCTTCCTGCTAGGTGAAATTGGGGTCATTCTTTTACTGTTTGAAGTAGGTATTGAAACCAACCTCAATAAATTAGTCGATTCAGGTAAAAACTCTACAGTTGTGGCAATTGGTGGATTTTTGGGTCCATTTCTTGGTGGCTTCTTTGTTTGTTATTGGTGGTTTGATCTTTCGGTACTCGTTTCACTTTTTGTTGGTGGCACATTAACGGCAACATCCATCGGTATAACCGTACGTACACTAGGCGATCTTGGACGGCAGCAAAGCCAAGAAGGACAAATTACGTTAGGTGCAGCAGTTTTAGACGACATTATGGGGGTTATATTACTGGCTGTTCTTTATGATTTCTCAGTTAACGGTTCAGTTGATCTTTATAGTGCGGGCAGAGTTATATTATTTGTTGGCATATTCTTTATACTGGCGCCAGTATTGGCAAAAATATTTTCTGAAGGTATCTACAAGTTAGATAGAATTATGCCGGGAACAGGGGCTATCCCCACAGCAATTGTCGCGCTTGTTTTGTTTTTTGCGTGGCTGGCACATTTATTTGGCGCACCAGAATTGCTAGGCGGATTTGCGGCAGGTTTAGCGCTATCTAAACGTTTCTTTTTGCCTTTTGGAATGGCCGTAAAAACTAGCTTAAGATTTTCAGAAAAGGTCGAAACTCAAATAGATCCTATTGTGAAATTATTTACGCCGATATTTTTTGTTTCTGTTGGCCTATCAATGGACTTAGGCACAGTTGACTGGAGTTCACCATTTTTCTGGTGGTTCTCAATTTTAGTGCTAGTTATTGCAATCTTCACAAAGTTCACAGGCGCATTATTCATTAAAGGACCCATTTCTCAAAAAATAGCGATTGGGATGAGTATGGTACCAAGAGGGGAAGTTGGGCTAATATTTGCGGGTTTAGGGGCGTCAGCTAATATTTTCACCAATGAAGTCTATACAGCGTTGGTTATGGTCATCGCTTATACTACGTTATTATCTCCATTCTGGCTTAAGTTGTATTATTCAAAGTATGGTCATTTACTTAGTGAGCAGCCAGGGTTAGATATAGAAAGTTTAAAAGTAGAAAAATTGGCAAATGAGAAATAAAGTCCACGTATTACTGGTTAAAAGTGCCTAAAAATTTGTAAGAGAATAAGTTGGGGGAACAGCTTGTTTTTCGGCTTATTTTAACAAGAGAGAATTGACCGATGGGGTAATATGTCTACA
>DDIL01000204.1:16168-18566 GCA_002338515.1 Glaciecola sp. UBA1851
CGAATCATGCCTTCTGATACATCATCGGTTCCCCAGCGCGCTCGACGCTCAGCCATAGTATGGACGCCACCAAAACTTGTTGCCTCGTAAATCAGTTCTGTTTCTAGAAACTTTTGTGCTGTTGCTTCGCTGCCCAAATCAAAACTAATAATAAAACCAAAATAGTGCATTTGTTTGCTAGCAACAGCATAGGATGGGTCAGTTTTTAAACCTGGGTATCGAACCCAATTCACGGCTTTATGGCTTGATAGCAACTCAGCAATTGATTGTGCATTTTTGGTCATGCGCTCCAAGCGCACATCTAAAGTAGCTAACCCTCTGTGCACTAACCATGTTTCCATTGGACCAGGAATATTACCCGCTAGTTTTCGCCATAATCGAACACGTTCAGCTATTTTTGTATCAGTAGCAGATACATGACCAAACAACACATCACTATGCCCATTAAGTGCTTTCGTGTCGGCACTCATAGAAATATCTGCGCCCAATAGTAAAGGCTGCTGACCAAGCACAGTTGATGTAGTGTTATCAATTGCCAACAGAGCACCCGATTTGTGTACTTTCTTAGCTAATTCAGTAATATCAACTACATCTAACAAAGGATTACTCGGCGTTTCAGCTAGTACTAAGGTTATACCGTTAAAATTAAAGTTTAAAAGATCTAATGTATTGACGAAACAAATATCAATGTTGTTCGGTGCTAAAAATTCCAATGCATATGCACGTGTCGCAAAATAGCCATCTCCAGTAAGTACAATTTTATCTCCACTTTTAGTTAAGCTAGATAAAATAGCAGCTATAGCAGCCATACCAGAAGGAAAAATAACTGTTTCTCCTCCTTCCAATTCGGTTAATCCATCTTCAAGCGCTTCCCAAGTTGGATTAGAAAAACGCCCGTACTGAAAATGTGCACTTTCAGTCTCCCCAGACAAATGGAATGTACTTGCGAAAGTTGGTCCATTATTAAAGGGCCCGCCTTGCTTAGGTTGTGGAAGGCCAGCATGAATAACTTGTGTTCCCAATTGTCTGGTTTTTTTCATAACGCTCTATTTTGCTAGTGTTTCGTCAATGTCGGAAGCAGAGTGTCTGTTAGCAAGTTTCTCATTGTCTTCTCCCCACACTCTGTTAACTATTCTACCGCGCTTCACACCCTCACGCTCGCTTAATTGATTCGCCCAGCGCAAAACATGTTTGTAACTTTCCACATCTAAGAATTCTGCCGCTTCATACAATTTGCCTTGCACTAATACCCCATACCATGGCCATATTGCCATATCTGCAATCGTATATTCATCGCCAGCAATAAACTCATGCTTTTCTAGTTGTTTATCAAGCACATCTAATTGACGTTTGACTTCCATTGCATATCTATTAATTGGATATTCAAATTTTTCAGGGGCATATGCGTAGAAATGACCAAAACCGCCTCCTAAGAAAGGAGCGCTTCCCATTTGCCACATGAGCCAAGACATTACTTCAGCACGCGCTTCAGAATTTTCAGGCAAGAAATGACCAAACTTCTCAGCTAAATAAATTAATATTGCACCAGATTCAAATATTCTTACTGGTTTTTCTGAGCTTCTATCCATTAAAGCTGGAATTTTAGAATTAGGATTAATCGCAACAAAATCACTACCAAACTGCTCGCCTTCTTGAATATTAACAATAAACGCGTCGTATTCAGCTTCCTTTATACCCAATGCTAATAATTCTTCAAACATAATTGTGACTTTGACACCATTTGGCGTAGCCAATGAATGTAATTGAAAAGGATGTTCACCTAATGGGAGTTCTTTATCGTGAGTTGCGCCTGATATAGGTCGATTAATATTGGCAAATTTACCGCCACTTGCTTTGTCCCACGTCCACACCTTAGGTGGTTCATATTTTTCTTCACTCATATATTTCATCCTCATTTAGGTTATTGTTATATGACGGCTACGCGTTGTTAAAAACGCTGTATATAACAATCTATTCGTTTATTACTAATCTATTTATAAAGTTTAGATCATCTAGTTTTCGTTTGATTATTTTAATGTAAATTGAAATTCATGCTTTTCGCAGCAATATAGTGATTAATCAACACATTTAACTACATTTGGCAGTGAAATATTAAGCTAGAGTAAATAAAAAATTAAGCCTAGCTCAATAAATTATTGATATATGTCTATTATGGCGAATTAGAATTTGCTGTATTGGTATTTTTTTAAAATGGCAAATTTACTTATACAAAGTCTATTTTTATGTAAATGCTGATATATAAGACCAAGCCATCACAAATTTAATTGCAGGTTTACTAATTTTTATAATCTATTAAAGGTAAAGTTTGGTTTCTTAAAAAGGTGCGTGTTGATAAAGAATGCAATTCAAATATAGAAAACATTTGATCTGCTTTAGT
>DDIL01000204.1:18916-46036 GCA_002338515.1 Glaciecola sp. UBA1851
CTGTTTTAATTCTGAAAGCGCTGCTAACTGAACATTTGGCAATACTAAAGCGCGCTCTTTCATTAAAGACATATCCCTATTCACAGCCAACCATGCGCTTTGGTACCCAGCTCTTGTTGCACCTAATACATCTTTATCTAGATGATCGCCAACATGTAGAATGTTTTTACTTGGAATATTTAAATGATCGGATGCTTTATTAAACATATCCATAGCGGGCTTCATAGGCATATCAACACTCGCGTGTAAGATATAAGTAAAGAAAGGGGCAATACCAATTGCTTCGCAATCAACATTCCCATTAGTGATGGCAAGAAGTGGAACGCGTTTGCTTAATTTCTTTAGTATTTTTATTACACCATCATCTACTTTAAAGTCACTTCGTTTAAAATAGAAATAGTCAAAGCAATCTATTACTGCGTTTTCTAGTTGCTTGTCACGCAATCCAACAATCAAAAATGCTTGGGTAAGCACATTTTTACGTAACAAACCCATATCATTCGAAAGTTCTGGCCTACTCAAGAGTACGCTTGTTCGTATTTTCTTCCAATCTGAACGACTCAGCGCAGATGTTTCAGGATATTTACTTTGAATGTATTCAGTTAAGCATCGCTCAGCTTCATGAATAAATGGCATATTATTGTAAAGTGTATCGTCTAAATCGAAACTAATTGCCCGAATTAACGGAAGGGGTTTATAAAATATCACTTCTTTTTTGCCCTTGGGTGCGCATTATCGTACACCTCGCTTAGATGTTGGAAATTAAGATGAGTATAAATGCCTGTAGTAGATAAGTTTTCGTGCCCTAATAACTCTTGTACAGCACGTAAGTCTTTACTCGATTCTAACATATGTGTAGCGTAAGAATGCCTTAACGTATGCGGGCTAATTTTCTGGAAAATAGTTTGTTGCTTCGCCCATTGAGAAAGTCGAGTTGCCAACTGCCGGTTTGATAACCGATTTTTTCGGATGGATAAAAAAAGCGCAGGCTCGTGTTCAAATGGAATAATATCTTCACGAACAGGGAGATACTTAGTTAGCGCTTCCATGGCTTTCTTGCCAATAGGTACAATCCGTTCTTTATTGCCTTTACCTACAACCTTAACCGTGCTGTCTTCTAAAATACTATCGAAATTGAGAGAGGTTATTTCTGATAAACGTAATCCACAACCGTATAGTAGTTCGAAGATACACTTGTCTCGAATTGTTAAGAAATCGTCACCCTCAAAGGACAATAAGTCGTTAGCTTGATCAACATTAATATTTTTAGGTAACGGATTTCTATGCTTAACCGAGTGTATAGTAGCTAGGGGATTACCTTTAACTCGTTTCTTTTTTAGCAAGAATTTAAAAAAGTTTCTTAAAACTGTTATTCTCAAATTAATTGAACGAGGTGAAAGGCCCTTTTTTCTTGCAAGTTGAAGTACCTTTTTCCCATCGTTAGTAGAGAAAGTGCGCCAATCTTGAATTTTAATGGCCTCAATGACTTCATTTAGTTGGCGTTTGTAATTTTTAACGGTGTGGCTAGATAACTGACGTTCAACTTCACATTCGTATATGAAATCATCTATCCATGAGAACAAGTTTAGCGCGTCATCTTGAGCCATTAGTTACAAACCTATTCAATAAAGTGCTTATGCTAGCCACTTATTTACGTGATAGTTTAAGTTTTTTCTAAGGAAGTCTACCAGAATCACATCCATATCAGGTTGAAAATGAAATTGATTTTTACTCGCTATAGCAAGTAATCCTAACGGCTTTGATACGTCACTTGATTCATCACTAATTAGCACCAGCGCAACCGAGCCTGCTTCAGAATTAGGAAATAACGCCTCTTTTTCAACTTTACCGACTCGCCCAAAATAGTAAGGTTGGTTAGCTAACTTTTTATCAAAAATAGAACGATGTTGTATCTCTGAAAAAATATGCCCTTTTCCAAGCTCACTATCTTTTAATAGCATAATTTCAGAACTCTCAAGATCGAGTGTTTTGACTAAATGTTGTCTAACTGTTTGGTTTAATTCAGATAAAGAGTTAGCTTTAGCCATATCTAAGTTAAGCTCTGCATACGTTGTATATATCAACTCATTTTTTCGAGCAGTATCAACAATTGAATCCAGTTGAGATTTTAGTTGTTTTATTTTTTCTCTAGATTGCGATGCTTGTATTTCAGTTAAAGACACCACACCGTTTTCCTGTAAATTAACCTGCAATTGCACAAGTAAATCAGGGTTATCAATTAAGAAACTAGGATGCTCTAAAAGATATTTAGCCACACTCTCTTTGTTAACCGCAGGTGGCAAACTGTCCACGTCAGGTTGAGGTTTATTTTTTACTGTATTATTCGCACTTGGTTCTGTCATAAAAGAATTTGTCCATCATATACATGTTCGGCTGGCCCAGTCATTTTCAACATGCTGTCTGCGCCTTGCCAACGTATTTTGAGTTCGCCGCCTAATAGTGTGACTTTTACATCTTGTGATAATTTATTCTGTATTTGCCCTACCGCAACCGCTGCGCACGCGCCACTTCCGCAAGCGAGTGTTTCGCCTGAACCGCGTTCAAATACTCGCAGTTTTATTTCCTGTTTGTTAATAACCTGCATAAAGCCAACATTGACCCCTTCAGGAAAACGCTCATGTTGCCCTAATAATGGGCCAAGTGCTTCTATGTCAATGTTATCAACATTATCTACTTCCACCACACAGTGTGGGTTACCCATAGATACCACCCCACAAAAGAAGGTTTGATCATCCGTTCTTATAATATAGGTGTTTTCTTGTTTGTTTGCTGTAAAAGGCACTTTATCGGGTTCAAAGATTGGTTTGCCCATATTAACCGTGACGTTCCCATCTTTCTCTAGATATAAAATCATGCGACCAGATTTTGTGCTGACATTGACTTTATTTCTGTTAATTAAGCCTTTGAGTTTAACAAAGCGGGCAAAGCATCTTGCACCATTTCCACATTGCGACACTTCGCCGCCATCCGCATTAAAGATTCTATAGTGAAAATCTTGTTCTGGATCGTAGGGAGGTTCAACCAGAAGCATCTGATCAAACCCAATGCCAAAATTTCTATCGGCAAGTGTTGTAATTTTATCTTTTGAAAAGAACACATTTTGCGTCACATTATCAATTACCACAAAATCGTTACCTAACCCATGCATTTTTGAAAAATGAATTACCGACTTCCGTTGTTTATGGTCTTTTTGCATTAGTTAGGTACCTTAGCTTCACCTTTGTATAAATCGCTAAGTTGTTCTCTTTGCCTAACAACATATGCCTTGTTGGTATCTACTAATATTTCGGCTGCTCTAGGACGGCTATTATAGTTACTAGACATTACAAACCCATACGCACCAGCACTTTTGACTGCTAAAAAATCATTTGGCGCAATGTTAAGGCCTCTATCTTTACCTAGAAAGTCTCCTGTCTCACAAACCGGGCCAACAACATCATATATGGTAGATGTACCTTCACGAACGCTAACGGGCTCTATTTTTTGCCAAGCACTATACAAAGCTGGGCGAAGCAAATCGTTCATAGCCGCATCAACAATGGCAAAGTTCTTTTCTTCACCTTGTTTCAAAAATTCTACTTTTGTGATGAGTATGCCTGCATTAGCTGCTATTGCTCTACCCGGCTCTAGAATTAAAGTTAGGTCTTCTCTTCCTTGCATGCTTGCAGCCATTGCTTTGGCATATTCATTTGGGTGAGGCGGTACTTCGTCGTTATAAGTTACCCCTAGTCCTCCCCCTACATCTAGGTGAGAAATATGAATACCTTTTACCGCAAGTTCGTCAATTAATACCAACAACCGTTCAAGTGCATCTACAAAAGGAGATAAGTCAGTAAGCTGCGAACCAATATGACAATCCATGCCGTTAATTTCTAAATGTGATAATTGATTGGCGTACTCATAAGCTTGTATTGCATCATCTCGTGCTATACCAAATTTATTCGCTTTTAGACCGGTTGAAATATACGGATGCGTTTTGGCATCAACATCAGGGTTGATTCGCAAAGAAATAGGCGCTTTTTTTCCAAGCTTTTCGGCAACGCTATTTATTCTGTCCAACTCTGGAAGTGATTCAACATTAAAACACTTGATGCCTTTATCTAACGCGAAAGCAATTTCGTTTTCGGTTTTAGCTACCCCTGAGAACACTACTTTGCTTGGGTCACCGCCCGCTTCAATTACTCTAACAAGTTCACCTACAGAAACAATGTCAAACCCGGAACCAAGTTTTGCAAGTACGGAAAGCACACCAATATTAGAGTTAGCTTTTACCGCATAACAAATTAAGTGTTTATGAGAGCTAACGGCGTTATTGAAGGCATGCCAATGACGTTCTAACGTTGCCCGAGAATAGATATATAATGGCGTGCCATGCTCTTTTGCAAGCGTTTCAACAGACACATCTTCAGCAAACAAGTTGCCATCTTTATAAGTAAAATGATCCATGGTTATTCTAAATCCAATGTCGCACTTTCTGCAGGTTTTACGTTTGACTTACCTTCGTCTGGCTTATTCGCGCTAGCTTCTTCGTCTTCGGGAGAATTTTCGCTTGGTTGCTCAGTTGGAAGATAGAGAGGGCCACGCTGCCCGCAGCTTGATAATGTTAATAAGAGTGTCGCAATAATAGCAATAAGTTTAATAAAACGCATGATTAAACCGAAATTAAAAAATATTCGCTAAACCTTGCCTTGAGAAGCAGCAAAAAGCAAGTGTTGCATGCGAGTAATCGCTATTGTGTGCTATTTATTCAGTTTAGACATTAACTGTTTCAAGTAAAGCGTGTTTCTGTAAACATAAAGATGGGTAGTATAGACACTTTTTAGTAGTTCCAGTGTCTATAGTATCCATCAATTTCAATTTCGCGGCCGTATTTATTAAAGACTGAGCGGATAGAGTCTTTTGACAAAACGCGTCGAATGTAACGTTCCAGTTCTTGCGAATATTGACTGATATTTTTTGATTCTTTGCCATTTACAAAGTTCAGCAAAGCGTCTGCTCGTTCTGATGGGTCGCGTAACCTTTCTTTTATAATATCTAATAGTTTTTGTTCGTTTTTGCTGCATACTACAGCACCTAAATAAGCAGCAAAATTATCGTTTTTCATTTTCTCTATTTCCAGCAATATACTGTTGGCTTCATCAATGCGTGATAGTTGAAATAGAGCACAACTACGTGCACTATCAATAAACATATTGCCATAGCTACTTGCATAGTTTCTGTCAACGGTATCTGCGTAAGCCAGTGCCTGTTTGTGCTTTCCTTGCTTTTGCAGCATGACAGTTTTATTAATACGCATATTGACCGTACTAGGAAAGTCGCTGATAGGAAGTTCAGAAATACGAGCGAGTACGCTTATTGCCTCATCAAAGCGCCCAGTTTCGTTTAAAACATCAGCATAATTATTAGCGACCCAAAAGGCATCATCAGCCTCTATTACTATACTATCCCAGTCGTCGATATAAGGTTGCAGAACCTCAATAGCTAGCTCTGCTTGTCCAGCAGTCCTTAACGCATAGCTATAGGCATTAAGCTTATCATAATTCGTTTTATCTTCTTCAAAAGCAAGTTTGGTTTGCTCTAGGTTATTATCGATGGCTAACCTCAGGTCTTTTCCAGTTCGGTCTTCTATTAATTCCCAAATAGGCTCATATTTCCTATTAACCATAATCTTAAGTAAGCTGTGTGGGTCTTTAATTATTTTAAGATATTCCGTTATTTCTGCCTTCACATCTGCAAAGTTTTCAACGTTATGCAACAAAAGATAATCAATAGCTAAAAGGTACATCCAGTCATCACCCCAAGCATCATCACTCTTATAACCCGCACGAATTAGTGAAAGAGCGAGCGGATTAAACAGCGTTTCTGTACCTGCAGAATAAAGATTCCTTCTAAGATCCATTATCCATTCATTATTTAAACTTCTCGCTCTTTCTGGGATATTCTTTGCCAGTTGTATTAAAATATCAATTTCCTTTTCAGGTAACTCTTGAGTACGATAAATCTCAGCCATTTCAAAATAAGTATTTGCTTCATCTGAATATAATACTATTGCTTCTTCATAGGCTTGAATGGCTAAACTTCTGCGGTTTAGTTTATTTAAGATCTCCCCTCTTATAGTTTGAATTAGTCCACGAAATCTATTTTTATCCGTGGCTTCTTTTTCAATTTTGTTGATGATTCTTAATGCTGCTAATTGCTTATTATCATTGATTAGCTTAAATACTTGGGTTAAATCAGGCTCATAGGGGGCAAATGTCTGTTCATCAATTTTAAAAATATTTGCATAGCTTTCTTGGACTTTGTTTGGAGCAAAATTTAGGTAGGCCTTGTCGTTTATATCTTTAGAGAATTTAATTGCTTCATTAGCCTTTTGAGAGATCACATATCGTTTGTTAGTTGTGACTTTAAACTCTATCTGCAACTTATGTTTATCTGCAGTAAAGTGACGTTCAAATTTTGCACCATCAATACTGGATTGAAAAGGCTTAAGTGCAGAAGGCCTATAGCCTGGAAGTTCAATGTTGATTTGGTGGGCTCTATTTATTAGAAAAGGCAGTGCTAATTCATATTGTCTAGTTGATTGGGTTGGTTCATAAAATAGTCCACGCACGGCCCAAGCATTTAAGGCCATTTTATTTCTCAAATCAATTGATTCAGACTGCTCTTTATCAAGCGCGAATGCAACACTAATAATTAATATGTTCTGGTCAAGATCATCAGTTATACTAAGTGGTGTTTTCACTGTTAAACCATTAAATCTGGCATTATAGAAATTCAGGAAAGAGCGTTGGTAGTCTTCAATCGACTGTGAAGCAACATTTACTCGTTCTCGATCTGCATCTAAACCACGATAACTCGCGGTGACAGTGAGTTCTAATCCACTATCGCCGTTATTCGGTAGTAAGAAGTCTTCTTGCACAATAAGCGTGGGTACTTCTGGAGCTTTAGGGGTAATCTCTTCCAAACCATTCTGTTTGCCGTCAATAGGGAGAGCAAAACCATATCTTGGCTGCTCAAGGTTAGACCCTCTACCGCCTTGATAACTTAATGTTGGATCTAACCAAAACGTTTCATTTTCTACTGTCGATTTTACAATCACATGGTTAAATGCGTATGGAGACGATATTTCATTTGGTAAACCAGGACCTATATCGGTATCTACTAGTGCGGGCCAAGCATCAATACCTAATTTGTTAAGCACTAATACTAAAAGCACGGCTTTATCTTTGCAATCTCCATACCCTCGTTTTATTACCTCGGTTGGGGCGCGGGGTACATGTGAACCAAGGCCAATTTCAACACCCACATAACGAATTTTGTTTTGAACAAGTCGTAGCGCCTCGGTAATGCGATCTCTAGGTTCAGCCCACTTTTTAGCAATAGCCGTTATATGCTGGTTAAATTCCTCTGGCAATGCTTCGTCAACCTTATAATAAGGATACGCCCAGTTTTGTACTTCTTGCCAAGTTTGCATGCTAGATAAAGCTACAGTTGGCCACTGGTAAACCCAAGCGGGAGTGCCTTGTTCTGCCGGAATTGGTGTGGGGTTGTTTGCCACCCAGTTGTAAATAGAGTATTCGTCTTGCTGCTCAATTTTAGGCGAAGCATTGGTTAAGAAGTTTTTTATATAAAGAGGTTTGTCTTTTGGCCAAATTAGACGTTGGCGTGTTTCTCCAATTGGTACTGACCAGCCTAATGAAAACTTGTTAAAATATTCACCGGGCCAAAGCTTATACTTAACACGTCCTGATACTGCATAATCAATGATATCGCCTTCACGTATATCGTCTATGACTATTAATGCCGTTAAATTGCCATCAATGATATCTTGCTCGAGGCCATCTTCTTGCCTCAGAACTGTAATATTTGTATCAGCGAGTCTTTCAGTTGTTTGGTTGTCTCGTGTTATGCGAATAAAATTAAATGCGATCTCAGTATCATTTGGATCAAATTCTTGAGAAATTTTTGAAGCATTTTCAAGACCCACTCTGTCGGTTACACGGTAAACATATCGAGAATAAAAAGCATATCCGTCAGGCATCCATTTCACTTGGTTATCAATAAGTTTATAAAAAATACCATCAGATGCGCCAGATAAGCGCGAATCACTTACATTTGGAATTGTATTTTCTATAACCCATGATTCAGGAGGAGATTTTAAAACTGAAGCGTCGGCAGAGGCTAAATTGGAAGCGTGTAAACTATGTGATGATAAAAGAATAAATATACTAAAAATAATATAGTGCTTAAACCGAGTGTATGATTGGTAAAGCATTCAACGCTCCTTGTCTCATTCAATCTATTTTATTGCGCATAAAGATAAACGAAGTTCATTTTGGCAATAGTAGTAAACCAGCTTAAATAGGGGGTCTAAAACCTAATTAGAGTCATCACCTTATCCTGAATTATCGGAATTGACAAGAATACAAATGTATCCAGTATGTCTTATTTATCAACTAAAATGCCTATCACCAAGTCACACCCTAATCATTTCAACAAGTCTTAATTCGCTTAAGGTAAATTATAGCCTTCTTTTAATCTAGCTTCTGCCAATTCTGGCTTCAAAGGTTTATCGATATAGTAGCCTTGAGCAAAGTCGCATCCACCAGCAATCAAAAATGCCAGTTGCGATTGGGTTTCCACTCCTTCAGCCGTTACTTTTTTGCGTAAACCATGGCTAAGAGCAATAGTTGAATTAACAATTTGAAGCGCATCTAACCTTTCTTCTTCGGGCACTTTTTCATCAATTGCATCAATAAAGCTTCTGTCTATTTTTATATGCTGAACAGGCAGATCGCTTAAATACGATAGTGAAGAATACCCAGTACCAAAATCGTCAATGGCTAATTGAATTTTTCTTTGTTTAATAGTGTCTAGCACAAGTCTGATATTGTCATTATTCTCAATCAATACCGTTTCTGTCAGTTCTAATTTTAAATACTCGTGGGGGAGGCCACTACTGGCTATTGCATTGTCTAATATTGGTAAGAATTGGCTTTCTATTAATTGTTTAAAAGAAAGGTTAACTGAAATACTAGGTTTAATATGAATATTGTCATTGTCATGCCAAGAAACGACCGCATTACAAGCTTGTTGTAGCACCCATGCCCCAATTTTCGAGATGAGTCCTGTTTCCTCAGCTATTGGAATGAAGATCTCAGGAGAGATATGACCACGATTTGGATGCTCCCATCTAATAAGCGCTTCAAAGCCATCAATTTGACGAGTTTTTAAATTAATAATAGGTTGATATACCAAATAAAAAGACTCTTCATCAATGGCTTTGTGTAAACTTGTTTCAAGTTCAGCAAGCTCTAACTTGGTTTCACGCATTTCCTGATCAAATAGTCTATATGTTCCTTTGCCAAGCTCTTTCGCTCTGTACATTGCAATATCAGCATCTCGCAATACTAATGGTACGCTTGTATACCGTTTATCACATTGCAATATGCCAATACTCACATTGAAGTAAACCACATTTCTATCGATATTAAAGGGAGCTTTAAAGGCTGTTACAATTAATTGACCCAAGCGTTCTAGTTCTGCTTGGTCACCATTATTTTCAAAAATAACGGTAAATTCGTCTCCCCCGAGTCTAGAAGGGTACTGTGAATCATTAAGTAAATCAGACAGCCTTTTTGATACCTCAATTAGTAAATTATCCCCAAAAGAATGTCCATAAGAGTCATTAATATGTTTGAATCGATCACCATCTAAAAATAGCACACCATAGCCTTTTATCTGGTTTTCATGGCATTTTTGAATCAATTCTTTGATTCTTGCTATCACCCATTGTCTGTTGGTTAATTCTGTTAAGGAGTCGTGAAACGCCATATGATAAAGTTTAGATTCTATTGATTTTCTTTCATTAATTTCCAGCTCTAATTCTACCGTGCGCTCTTTCACTCGGTTTTCTAACTCAACATTAAGCTTTTCTAATTCTTGTCGTTTGTTTTCTAGTTTTTTAGCATAACTATTAATTTGCTTTGTTTTTGTTTCAACGCTTTTAGATAATTCATTTTGGCGTTTAATTGTTAGAGCTAGTCGCCAACGAAAAGCAAAAAGAATTAGAGATATCAGCAACAAAATACCGAATATAATTGCCCACCATGTTAAATACCAAGCGGGAGCTACAAATAGGCGAATACT
The DNA here is from genome assembly GCA_002338515.1 of Glaciecola sp. UBA1851. Taxonomy (GTDB): domain Bacteria; phylum Pseudomonadota; class Gammaproteobacteria; order Enterobacterales; family Alteromonadaceae; genus Glaciecola. Next base: position 29,087 of record DDIL01000204.1, read on the forward strand.
ATCGCCTGTATTATTCCAACGCCCATTATTGCCAGCGCTAATTACTTCGAATGTATAATCGCCTGCCGGTAAGTTACTATAGGTGGCTGATCTTTGAAGTGCGTCTGTTTCATAAAAGTCGTCATTCCAACCTACCAAGCGGTACTTGTATTTATTGCTCTGAGGAAACACATAACTTAATGATGAAAAGTGTATTTCTAATTTAGTGAAACCATATTTCAAGCTGATAGGCTCTTCTATATCTTGTTGATATCCTTTAATTATTGTTCTAGCACTAGCATCATTTTCTATATTAATTTTAGAAATATGAGTTTTAGGTAAGAAGTCGTCGGTAAATATAGAAGTATTATTGACTATAGAAACGCCACTTTCAGTAGGGATATACAGTTGGTTGTTGAATTCTAGAAATTCACCATGAGAGCTTGTTTTGTCATCTGCTAAGCCGCTTTGACTAGTGTAGCTGACGAATACTTCATTACCAGGGCGAAGAATTGCAATACCATTTGTTGTGGCTGCCCAAATTGAGCCAGATTCACTCAAGTACGAATAATTAACTTCATTGGAAGGTAAGCCATCTTTATCAGTATATGTTGTACGCGCTTTTGTTAAATAATTGAAAGATACTAAGCCATTGCGAGTGCCAACTAATACCTGTTGTAACGAATGGACATGCACATCTTTAAAGCCAGGGCTTGAATCAGTAAACAAAAATTCAAATTCTTTCGTTTCAGTATCAAATACTTCTATTCCTCCTTCTCCAGTTATAAACAATTTATCATCGAATAAAAACATGTCCGTAATGTCTGAAGACTGGAGTCCAATTTTTTCATTGTTATGCCTAGCATTATATGTGGTGAACTTTGTCCTATCGGAGCTCAAATATTGTAATCCTTTGCCCCAGACACTAATCCATAATCCATTATTTTTATCAAATTCTAATGAAAATATATCGTTGCTGGCTAAAGTTGCATGTTCTGGTAAATCAGGATCATGTTGATAACGAGTAACAATTTTGGTTATCGGATTGACTTTGAAAATACCTCCCCCCCAAGTTCCTCCCCATATATTCCCTTGGCTGTCTTTTGCTAGGGTTATAATCGAATTTGTAGGAAGTGAGTTTGCGTCATTTACGTCATGACTTAAATTTTCAAGTGTATTTTTAATTGGATCATAAATGTTTATTCCACCACCATCGGTTGCGAACCAAATTTCATTATTTTCAGTAATTACACCATTGTTAGTATGCGGAAAATAGTTGGCAGGCGGAAACCCTACTTTCTGGATGAGACGTTCAAAAATTTCTAATTTTGGCGTAATACGAACTAGTCCCAAATTATTCATTGATAACCATAAACTACCATTATCATCTTCAAAAATATCTTCAACGGTTGCAAAGGGGAGTTTGTTGGCTTGCTTAAAAGACGATTTAAGACAGTTAAATTGTTTTGTTTTATTATGCAGTACACACAAACCGTCCTTCTCTAAACCTACCCAAAGTCGATTGTTTGAATCAAGGTAAGTCGTTGTAAAATGATTAGTAAAACTAGCCGTAACCTGAGTGTGCACAATCACTTTACTTTGATAAGTATTGGTATCAATGCTTAATAATCCTCTGGGGGTCGCGATATATAGCGTACTATTTTCGCAATCTAAGCTAATGTCTCTAACAATAAAAGAACCAAAGTAAGCATCTAGCGATGTGTTTATTTTTGTTGCTTCTTGCAATAGCGGGTTGTATGTATAAATACCTTTTTCTGACACTACCCAGAGTAAATTCTGCTTTTCGTCAAATTGTACGCTGCTAATGAATCGAGGTGTTGCATCATAACCATCTGGAAAAATGATTTGCTCTGATTCAAACGTGTTTTTGTTAAATTTTGTTAATCCTAAATCTTCACCGGTAATCCATAAATTATTTTTGTTGTCTTCTTCAATGTCATAAATGGCGCGGTTTATTAATGCTGTCGCTTTTTCGAATTGTTGCTGTTTATCATTAAATTTATATAGCCCACGATTTCCCGCCCAAAGTTGGCCTTCTTTATCGATGTATAGATAAGCCAAACTAAACTCAATTTCATCATTTAGGTGTCTAAGCTCAAAATTCTCATATTCATAACCATTATATCTTAATATTCCTTGGCCACTTGATATCCACAAATAGCCGAGACTATCTTGGATGCTATATCGAGTAAACGTTAATGATTGATTTGAGCTAAGATATATTGGGATAGCTCTATAATGAGCGATTGATTCAGTATTATTTGCCGACGCATGCAAGTGATAAGATGCACACATACCTAAAAGTATCAATATGATAAAAAAGTAATGTCGAAACCACTGAATTAAAGACAGAGAAACACTCCAAGTAGTTATTTATATCTATTGAATTAGAAGTCTATATACACAGCTCAGCAATTGCAAAATTCTTAATACAACGCAAGAGCACTATTTATATGTATCTGCTAACAATCTGATTTATTTAGAATTAAGTGCACATTGACTGCAATAGTTGTTATACACTTTTTATAACGTTGAGCAACTAAAAATATAAATAGCCACTTATATTGAGTTGTCTTTAAGATTAGTTCGAGATGTGTTGCTGCTTTTAATCAGTATTTAGCTAACTCCATTAGTCAAATAATCTAACCGATTTTTTATTAGATTGGGAAAGTGAACTTGTTTCCAAAGTGTTGCACAAATATCATCGGTTTTCTGCCAGTGTCCTTGTTTTATCCATTTTACAAGGCTATCGCAATTAGTTGGAAAGTCTACTTTTACCCCCTGTTTTTGCTGTAACCAATCATCAATATCTTCAGCATTTAAATCAACAATAAGTTCACATAGGCCTAATTGTTTTAGTGTGTATGCGTTGGATAGTTGTTCGTATTGCTTTCTTAAAGGCTTCACCAATAGCGGTTTGCCCAAACTCAAACATTCAGTCGAAAGTTCAAATCCGCAGTTACTAATAACCCCTGCGCTGGCAATGAGGTCTTTTTTAAACTGAGTATTTGATAAAGGTTTAAATGAGATATTTTTAACTTTTTTATGATGCTTAACTTGTGGGTGGTAGCACACGAAGTCTTCGTCGCTCAGTATTAATAATTGTTCTTCAATATCAGCCATGCTTTCAAAGGGTAAATATACCAATATAGGCAGTTGAGATGTTTTGCTAACACTATGAATATGTCGGTTACTTGTTAACTCTTTAGATATGACAGGCGGAATAATGCTGTGGCCAAAATGATACCAGTGCGTACCTAAACTATAGGTGGTAGGGGCAAAATATTTGGTAATAATTTTATCAATTAATCCTTGGTCTTTTTTAGGCACTTGATGTAAAAAAGCAGCCTGATGACTAATAGATAACGAAGGCACACCTTTTTTTCTGGCGGCCCAAGCGGACACAGGTTCAAAATCATTTATGACTAAATCGTATTTTGACACATCGCAGTTTGTTACATCTTTTAAGAACTCTAGCGGATTATTGTTTAAGATAGTTTTAGCGTGCTTTACTTGCCCGCGCTCTGTAATGAAAGTAAATCCTCTTTTTGTAGTGTAGTTATTAAATACTTGCATATCAAAATAGCCATTATACTGCCTACCACTAAATAAGTAATCTACCGAAATGGACTCATCATTTGCCAATGATTCAGCCATATGCCTTGCTCTTGTTATATGACCGTTTCCAGTGCCTTGCACACCATATAAAATTTTCATTAATGCAGGGTTCCAATGCTTAATAACGAAATACTAACGCCTAAAGCGGCACCAATTAATACATCACTTGGATAATGTACACGCAATACAATTCGGCTTATTCCAACGGCTGTCGCCCATATGAAGGCGAATATGGCAATTTCTGGATAATAAAAACTGACTAAGGTTGCCATTAAAAACGCGGCGGCAGTATGTCCAGAGGGCAGGCTGAACTTGTCAGCTGGAACAACGAAAGTATGAAGTTTGAATTTAATGTCGCAAGGACGAGGGCGCTTAAAAACATGCTTTAAAAGCAAATAAATAGGCACTTCCAATGCGTAAGCCATAAAGGCTGTGTAGACCAATAAATATCCGTATGTATCATCAACTAAAAACATGCCCAACAGAATAAACGGGTAAAGATATCCGTCAGCCGTTTTAGATATAAGTCGGAAAATGTTTGGAAGCTTTTTCCCTAGTTGCGTGTATTGATGCGAAACTATCCACATGAAAGCTCGTTCGTCTAATTCAGTAATTTGTTTCACAAAAAACTCCAACATTAGGAATATGCCGTTAGGGTAGGGTTAGCACATTTCAATTGGATGACGGTTTTACTAAATAAATATGACAAACAGTGATATGAATATATTCATCATATCTTAATATTTAGCGTATAGATTTAAGCTAAGTTTGCCCAAATAAATATAAATACTTAAAGATGTCAATTCGCAGGTGTGATAGTGTTAGCGAAGCGAAAAAGTGTTGTTTAGATAAGAAAACTTTATTAACCCTCAACAATAAGAATGACAGGATGAACTATGGAAATTAATACTTCTGAAATATGTGATATGTATGCAGATAACATAGATGTTCTCGAGCCAATCTTTACCAATTATGGTGGTCGTGATGCTTATTGTGGTGAAGTAACAACCATAAAATGTTTTGAAGATAGAGGGTTAGTTGACAAAGTGTTAGCTACAAATGGATTAGGTAAGGTGTTACTAATTGACGGTGGCGGCTCTGTGAGAAGAGCTTTATTAGATGCTGAAAACATACAACTAGCGATTGATAACGATTGGGAAGCAGTGATTTGTTTTGGCGCGATACGAGACGTAGATTTATTGCTTGAGTTTGATATTGGTATTCACGCCATTGGCGCTATTCCTGTTAGCGCAGATGAGCGAGAAGTGGGTGATATAGATGTTTCAGTCAACTTTGCTGGTGTCACGTTTGTGCCGGAAGACCATATTTATGCTGATAACACAGGCATTGTGTTATCACCCGAACCTCTTGATTTAGACTAAGCAGATAATGCAATGTAAATATATCGCAATTGCATTATTTAAGTTTCATTCAATTTAAAAACTTACTCGCTATCTTTATTATCATCGCTGGGAGGTAATTGGCTTCTAGCTGTTTCTATATGATGTTTATTGCGAGTTCGTTCCATCATTCTCACTCTATTATGCATGGCTGCCTTCGCTAATATATAAGCTGTTACAGGCGCTGTTATGACTAAAAATAAAGTAATCAATAACTCGTTTACGCCTAGAAAGCCTTCTACATAAAACATGTAGAGCATACACCCTGTAAGAATACCACCAAGGCCAAGCGTGGTTGCTTTAGTAGGTGCATGCAGCCTTACGTATAAATCTTGTAGTCTTAATAGGCCAATAGAGCCAACAAGCACAAACACTCCACCTAATATTAGGAGTAAAGAAATGATTAGTTCCGCATAAAAGCTCACAACTGCCTCCTATTCAATGATATCACCGCGTAATAAGTATTTGGCAAATGCCACACTGCTAACAAAACCGAGCATTGCAATTAATAAAGCAGCCTCAAAATATAGCGGCGATTTATTATAAATACCGTATAGTAAAATTAGCGCGATACTGTTGATATACATAGTATCTAAAGCCAAAATACGGTCAATTACATGAGGACCAATAACTAAGCGCCATAAATTTAGAACAAGGGCGATACATAACATTACAGCAACTATCATAACGGCTATATCTAGCATCCGAAAATCTCCTTAACGCGTGACTCATAGCGATTTTTAATAAGGTCGATGACTTCTTGTTCGTTGTCAGGCATATCTAAAACATGCACATATAGCCACTTGTTATCACTTGATACATCACTACTTACTGTGCCAGGCGTCATAGTTACCGTACTAGCGAGGATGGTGATGGGAAAGGTATCGTGAATATCTAATGGCACCGCAACAAACCCAGGTTTGATTCGTTTCAGAGGACCTATAACTAAAATAGCGACTTCTATATTGGCTACTACAATGTCTTTTAATACGAGTAAAACATATGGAATAACTTTTAATGGTTTTTTAATTTTAGGTTGTGCCATTTTCAACGGTGCACACAAAAGAGGAATAAAAAAGGCTAACAAGCTACCTAAAATAATATGCCCTAGGCTCAATGTAGAATTAAGCATTAGCCATACAATTAACAACAAAATGCTATGTAATGGCATTGGAAATAAGCGGTCAATCATACTCATTGCACATCTCCATTTAAATTCATAATTTGAATTAAGTGGTCAATATCATGAAGTTGTTGCGCTGCATTATTAGTATATTCAAGTACGCTCGCTCCAAAAATACTAAGTAATGGTGAAGCCGACAATAATAATAACGCTCCACTTAATTGCCACTTAGAGACAGACGCACCGGAATTATTATCATTGCCTTGGATAGAACGAAAAAATATTGTTGAACCTGCCCTAGAAAGCGCAATGATTGCCATTAAGCTTGAAATTAATACAAGTGACCAAACCCAAATTCGTTCATCAGTTAACGTGACAGCTTGCAATACAACCAGCTTACCTAAGAAACCTGAGAAGGGGGGAAGCCCAGCTACGGCCATGGCCGCAACAAAGAATAAAACGCCAATTAACGCTTGTTGTTTAATTTTTCTAGCTTTTACTAAGTAATCAAGCGCCTTACCTCTTTGTTGGCCAATCATATCGGCAATTAGAAATAGTGCTGCGCTAATAAGTGTACTGTGTACTAAGTAAAAGAAAGCGGCTGCGGTAGCTTCTGGCGTTCTTATAGAGAAAGCGATTAATAGCGTACCAACCGAAACAATAACCAAGTTACCCACTAGAAGTCTTAAGTTTGTGCTAGCTAATGCACCTATTGTTCCTGCTATTAGCGTTACTATAGCAAGTGGCCAAATCCAAGGTTGCATAACGTTTTCTAATTCACCAGCTTGATCACCAAATATCACTGTATATACTCTAAATATGCAGTATATTCCTACTTTCGTCATGATAGCGAACAAAGCAGCTGAAGGAGCGTTGGTTACCGCATAAGTTTGTGGTAGCCAAAAATGTAAAGGTAACATGGCCGATTTTAAGCCGAATACAACCAGCATTAATGCGCCGCCTGCTTGTGCTATTAACTGATCACTTCGTTCTAACTCTGAAATTTTTATTGCCATATCAGCAATGTTTAATGTGCCAAGCACGCCATAGAGCGTCCCTAATGCGAATAAAAATAAACTTGAACCAATTAAATTTAAAATAACGTAATGGACATTAGCAGCGGTACGCTGTTTACCGCCACCATGAATAATCAGTGTATATGAGGCGATAAGCAGTACTTCAAAGAACACAAATAAGTTAAATAGGTCGTTGGTTAAGAAAGCGCCATATATACCCAGTAACTGAAAATGTATTAAAGGGTGAAAATACTTACCTTCTCTATCTGTACCTGCACAAGCATATAAGGTAACGCCTAGCCCTAAAAAGCTGGTGAGAAGTACTAACATAGAAGAGACTAAATCGGCATACAAGATAATTCCGAATGGCGGTTGCCAATCGCCCACGGCATACATAATAGCACCATCGGCTATTACTGCTTTTATTAACACAATCGCGCTAATAAGCTGAGCAACAATTAAAAACAGAGATGCTGCTCGCCGAAGGTTGTACCTTGTCGGACCTTTGAAAGGTGGCAATAACATTAATAAGCCACCTAGCATAGGTATAAGTATTGGCAAGATAGCTAAATGCAGGGTCATGACTTACCCTCATTCGATTTTATCATTTTGTTTGTATCAGGTGGATCGCGACCGTCAACCAAATCATTTCCTAAATCTGCCCGTGCACGAATGGCAAGTATGACAACAAAAGCAATCATAGCGAACCCAATCACAATGGCCGTTAACGTTAGGGCTTGTGGAAGTGGATCGGCATAATTGTCTGTCATTCCCAATATGGCTGCCCCTTCAAGGTTTAACCTACCACTTGAGAATAGAAATAAGTTCACCGCATAAGACAGCATGGTTAAACCAACTACAACTGAGAATGTTCTGCCTCTAAGGCACAAAAATACGCCACAGAAAGTCAACACACCCACACAAATTACATATGCTATTTCCATTATTCCTCCGGAGTAGGTCGATGAACAGAGGTTAGCTTACCCAGATTCGCTAAAATCAGTAAAGTTGCACCTACTACAGTTAAATACACACCTAAATCAAAGATCAAGGCACTAGCAAGCTCTATTTCGCCAATTAGTGGGATATCAAAGTAGTCAAACCACGTTGTCATAAATGGACGGTCAAAGAACCAACTCCCTACCCCTGTTAGCGCCGCAATTAGAACGCCAAGTGCAATCAGCGTTTGATAATCAACTTTAATTCTAGGTTTCACCCAATCTACACCGTGTGCGATGTATTGTTGTATCAAGGCAACTGAAGTGATCAAACCAGCAATAAAGCCACCGCCAGGCATATTGTGACCGCGTAAGAAAATATAGAATGAAACTAATAATGCTAATGGCAGTAAACTTTGCGATATCATAGCCAATATTGGAGGGTGCCTGTCTTGTGCCCAAGGTAAGCCGTTTTCGTTAGCCGTTTGCATAGATAAACGTACTCGCGCAAGCAGCTTGAAAATACCTAATGCAGCAATACCTAACACTAAAATTTCCCCCAATGTATCGATACCTCTAAAATCAACCAAAATTACGTTAACCGCATTAGTACCGCCACCGCCTGTTTTACTGTTCGCAATAAAATAATCGGAAATAGTGTCAAAAGGTTGTGAGATAAAGGCGTAGTTTATTGTTGCAACAATTCCAGCGATAGCAGCAGCAATGCCTATGTCTCGTGAGACCCTGCCGGGAGAGGATTCTGTTGCGGTTTTTTGTGGCAAGAAATAAAGAGCAAGCATCAATAAAATAACGGTCACAACTTCAACTGCTAGTTGTGTTAATGCTAAATCAGGCGCAGAGAAACGTGCGAAGGCAACCGATACTATTAGTCCTACAACAGATAAAGTAATTAGGGATAACATACGTTTTCTGTGGTAGATAACGGTTGCTATTGCACTAAGGCATAGAATGACGGCTGCAGTAATTTCAACGCCGCTTATTGGTTGAGTTGGCAGATGACTTACAACAGTATGTATATTAATTAATGGAACGGCAGTCACAACTATCGTAAATGTTAATAAAATTGCCGCATAGCGCTGCAATGAACCATTGCTAAAGTAGTCTTGAATTTTTGTTGCGCCGCGTATTAACGCTTGAATCGCCCCTTCAAACACAAGTTTTTCATCGGTCTCTTTAAACTGCGATTGGAATCGATATAAATGGCTTCTATAAGCGTACATTAGTAGCCCGCCAATAATGGCAATAGCACTCATTAGTAGAGGCAAATTAAACCCATGCCATATAGATAAACTGTAATAAGGTAGTTCTTTCATTAAAACTGCTGACGATGCAGCTTCTAATAACCCGCCAACCATAAAGTTTGGAAAAATACCTACTGCTAAACAAAGCACCACTAATATTTCAATTGGTATTTTCATAAATCTTGGTGGTTCATGAGGCGTTTTAGGCAAGTCTCTTGGCTCACCGTTAAAAAATACATCGTGAATAAAGCGCATAGAATACGCAACAGCAAAGATACCCGCTAGCGTCGCTAATACCGGTATCATCCAAGAAAGAAACCCTAAAGCCGTTGAGTGTAGTGTTTCGGCCAAAAACATTTCTTTTGAGAGGAAACCGTTAAATAATGGCACGCCAGCCATTGATGCAGCGGCAACCATAGCCAAAGTTGCTGTGTATGGCATATATTTGTATAAGCCATTTAACTTCCTCATATCACGCGAACCTGATTCGTGATCAATTATTCCTGCTGCCATAAACAGTGACGCTTTGAATACCGCATGGTTCATAATATGGAATAAAGCAGCAATGGCCGCCAATTGAGTATCTAACCCTAGCAATAAAGTAATAAGGCCTAAATGACTCACGGTTGAATAAGCTAACAAGCCTTTAAGGTCATGCTTAAATAAGGCAACATACGCGCCAATTAACAGCGTAATTAAACCCGTCATACTAACAATAATGAACCACATTTCTGTGCCAGAAAGAACGGGGTACATTCTGGCGAGCAAGAAGATACCTGCTTTTACCATTGTAGCGGAATGTAAATAAGCGCTCACTGGCGTAGGTGCGGCCATGGCATGGGGTAACCAAAAATGGAAGGGAAACTGAGCCGACTTTGTAAATGCACCGAGTAATACAAGTATTAGGATAACTGGATATAAAGCATGCTCTCGAATTAAATCTCCACTAGCTAAAATGACCCCTAGTTCATAACTACCAACCACGTCTCCAATAAGCAAAAGGCCTGCTAACAATGCTAAGCCACCTGCACCGGTAACGGTAAGCGCCATTCTAGCGCCCTTACGTGACCCTGATTTTGAAGACCAAAAACTGATAAGTAAGAATGAGCTAATACTTGTCACTTCCCATGCCATCCACAACTGGAGCACATTGTTTGACAGCACAATTGACAGCATTGCGGTCATAAAAAGTATTAAGTAAGCAAAAAAGCGTCCAACCGCTTCTTTCTCAGAAAGATAATAACGAGCATATAAGATGATCAGTAAGCCAATGCCTAATATTAGTAACGCAAACATTAGTGCCAAGCCATCAAGATGCATTGATAACGTTAATCCGATGGAGGGGATCCATTCGAGGTATTCTACAATTACTTCACCGGCTAACACACTAGGTACAAGACTAAGAATGTACGCAAGGGCTATTGCGGGTGCCAACATTGTGAAAATGGTATTGACTGTCCTGCCGAATCTTTCAGTCAGTACAGGTAATATTACGCCAATCAATAAGATTGCGGTTATCCAAAATAAACTCATAGTTTTAAGCGGCTACCGTTATTATTTTATTTTTAACAATCACTTCAAGCATACACCTAATTAAATGTGAATAAGCAATTAAGATCCAGTAATAATTACTTTTTTTGTTATAAAACAGATCCAATTTATCGGAATATCTAAGTTTCTCTTGAGTTTAGTTTATGACCTTACGCACGATGCTAAAATAATTGAGTGCCGCGAAGTCTTTTCGAACAATTATTAATATACTAATTTATTGACTAAAAACCATATTTAGATGCGCCGCAATTCGTATTCCCGCTTGCTGCAATCTGCGCTCCATAGTGGGTCTATGATCATATAAATATTGCCAACTAATTTTGTCGTTGGATGGATAAATTTCATCTCTAATATCAGCACTCTCTTTAATGTAGATTAATGGATCTGAAATGTTCCACGTTGAAAATTGTTCCTTAGTAATTTTTTTGACTAATCGCTCGCTGTATTCTGTGTACGATAAATTCATTCTATCAATTAATCCAGAGTCCCAAACGCGATGTAAATTAGAATCGTCCCAGAAAAACTCAACCTTGAAATCATTTCCGCCTCTGTCTGTGCCATTACCTGCGTGTAGTGGTTGGTGTAAATCACCTATAATATGTACTAACATTTTAAGAGCGAGCTGCTTTTCTTCGCGACTGCTTTGGGGATTCTTTAACTGCATAGTAAACATCTTTATTGCAGTATATGAATCACCTTCCTGAGGCGCACCAACGTCTTGGTAAACCTTGCCTTTTGGTACTGTTACATAATGATAGGGACCCGCTTCTTCCTGCCAAAATTTTGCAGGATTAGACCGATTTTCATCTGCATAGGTACTAATTTCAGCCAGATCTTCATTTTCTAATATTTCTTGAATGGCTTTACGGGCATCATCACTTAAATAGGTTTCAGCAATGTTACCTGTTATACGGTGACCGTTTTGCCCCCATGCATGAGAGATATTAGGGAACATTACATATACACACGCAAGCATTGCAATAAACAGCTTTTTAATTAGCATCGAATTTCACTCCGAAAATTGAGTTTGTTGTATAGGTATAGAGCAATAAGTAAATATTGCACAGTTTATATAGTTAAAAATATGTCAAGCAAGACGGCGATATGTTGAGTTTGACTGATTTTATTGCAAAATTTCTGTTATTTATTTTTCTTGTATGTTTCGTAACCCCAAGGCTTCACAAGGGTTTGTTCTATATCTAAATGATTCAAAATCCTAGCCACAACAAAATCGACTAAATCTTGAATACTTTTAGGCATATGATAAAAGCCAGGTGCCGCTGGCATGATGGTCACGCCAAGGTTAGATAGTTTAAGCATATTTTCTAGGTGAATACTTGAAAAAGGCATTTCTCTAGGTACAACAATTAATTGTCCCCTTTCTTTAATGACTACATCTGCCCCCCGCTCAATTAAATTGTCGCAAGCACCCGTTGCAATAGACGATAACGTGCCTGTGGAGCATGGACATATCACCATTTTCTTTGGTGCCGAGGAGCCAGAGGCCACAATAGAAAACCATTCTTCTTTTCCATAGACTTTTATCTGATCGGGTTGTGCGTGCGTAAGTTCGGTAAAAAACTTAGCTGCAGCATCTGGTTTACTTGGTATTTTTAAATTTTCTTCTGTAGCAAACACAACTTTTGCTGCTGATGAAATGAGTAAATGAACTTCACATTTGGCTAAAACCAATTGCTTTAAAAGCTCAAGTGCATAGGGAGAACCAGATGCACCTGTGATGGCTAATGTTATGGCTTGACCAATGGCTTGGCTCATTTTAACTCCTTAAAAGTTGTATCGCATTGATGTTTATTTGAATGTTTATTATTGTAATTCATCTAATAATTTTTGATGAATACCGCCAAAGTTGCCATTACTCATCACTAATATATTGTCGCCTTCTTTAGCGATGTTCCCTACGCAAGTTACTATTTCATCAACACTGTCTTTGGTTATTACATTAGTTTCGCTAGTTGCAATAATAGTGTCTAAAGAAAAAGATAAATTGTTATTAAGAATGATTACATGGTCAGCTTGCTGCCAACAATGTGCAAGATTACTCTGATGGAAACCCATACGCATTGTGTTTGAGCGAAGTTCAATTATGGCAATAATTTTATCATTACCTACCTTCTTTCGAAGGCCATCTAATGTGGTTTGAATAGCGGTAGGATGATGGGCAAAATCGTCATATATCGTAATATTGTTCACTATGCCTTTTATTTCCATGCGCCGTTTAACATTTTTAAAATGCGCTAAGGCATCAACGGCATCTTCAATTTTTACGCCCACATGCCTAGCTGCAGCTATCGCCATTGCTGCATTATACATATTGTGATCACCAATTAACGGCCACTCTACGCGTACCTTTTGCGAACTCAAGACTTGATTGGAAGCGGAATTGTTCGTTGTCTCAGGAAAGGTTAAATCGAATACACTTGCATCAGGTGTAATTTTAGACGTTTGAAACATACTGTGGACACTAGAGCCAACGCTTTGAATTTCACTCCATACGCCTTTTTCTAGAACCTCCGCGAAATTTTTATCTAAACTTATATCGTTGTTAAATTCCGTTGTGCCATCAATATCAGGAACTAATAGCAATCCATTACTTGGAACGGTTCTAATTAAATGATGAAATTGTTTTTGAATGTCGGCCAAGCTATCAAAAATGTCAGCATGATCAAATTCTAAATTATTCAAAATGAGTGTGCGCGGACGGTAGTGTACAAATTTTGAACGTTTATCGAAAAATGCACTGTCATATTCATCAGCTTCTATTACGAAAAAGGGCGATTCACCTTTTCTAGCCGAAATATTAAAGTTTTCAGGCACGCCGCCAATTAAAAAACCAGGATTTAAGCCTGCTGATTCTAAAATCCAAGCAAGCATACTGGCTGTTGACGTTTTGCCATGAGTACCAGATACCGCTAATACCCATCTATCTTTTAATAAATTTTCGAGTAACCATTGCGGGCCGCTTGTGTAGGGCAAATTTCTATCAAGTACGTATTCTACTGCCGGATGACCTCTAGATAAGGCATTACCTATTACGACAACATCTGGAGTATCATCAAACTGCTGCAAATCGTTAGCGTTTGATAATGCGATTCCCAGTTGTTCAAGCTGTGTGCTCATTGGCGGATAAACGTTGGTATCACTACCGGTTACTTTATGACCAAGTTCTGTCGCGATAGCGGCAATCCCACCCATGAAGGTCCCACAGATGCCTAAAATATGTACATGCATTAAATAGATTCAATCCTTATTCAAGTTTATGCGGATAATGCCTTTTCTGTTATGCTATGAAAAGGGTAAGTGCAATTAATTTACTAATTTAAATTAAACTTACTTAATTGTCTTATAAAATATAGACTAAAGTGAAATAAGAATAGCCCAAATAATATGCGACACTTGTTGCTTATTTACCTCTGTCAACGCAACAACAAAGGAAAAATTCAGGAATGAAACGACTTAACTCCCAGCTACAACAAGATGGTGCCCCACTTGAGTTAATTTTGTTAATAAGAACATTACTTGCCGCATGTAAAGAAATATCGTTCAGGGTAAGTCAAGGAGCGTTAGCGGGCGTTTTAGGTTCAACTTTGAGTGAAAATGTTCAAGGTGAAACCCAGAAAAAACTCGATGTAATTTCAAACCAAATTTTAAAAGATATTTTGTCAGAGTCAGGCTACGTTAAAGCCATCTCTTCTGAAGAAGAAGAAGGTGTTGTTCCATGCTCTGAAGACGGTAATTACTTAGTAAGTTTCGATCCTCTAGATGGCTCGTCAAATACAGAAATTAATAGCTTAATTGGTACTATCTTCTCTATTGCCCATGCGCCACAGTGGATGGAAGCAAATGACCCTTCAGCGTTCTTACAACCTGGCACTCAAATGGTTGCTGCAGGATATGTATTGTATGGTCCATCTACCATGTTAGCCATGACGACAGGCCGCGGTACCCACTTGTATACATTAGATAAAACACATGGTGGCTTCCTTTTAACCAAAGACAATATTCAAGTACCAGAGCAAACAAGCGAATTTGCAATCAATACGTCTAATGCAAGACATTGGGAACAACCAATACAAGATTACATTAACGACTTGTTAGCAGGCAGTGATGGTCCTAGAGGCAAAGATTATAATATGCGTTGGGTCGCAGCTATGGTAGGCGATATTCACCGAGTGCTATGTCGTGGTGGAATATTTATGTATCCATTTGATAAACGTAATCCTGAGAAACCGGGTAAGCTACGTTTATTATATGAAGCAAACCCTATGGCGTTTTTAATGGAACAGGCCGGCGGTGTTGCCTCTACAGGTGAAGGTCGAATTATGGAAGTGATGCCAACCGAAATTCATCAACGTGTTCCGGTAATTATTGGTTCGAAGGAAGAAGTTGAAACTTGCGTATCTAAGTATCAATAATTGTTAAAATCTATTAAATTGACAAGTAATTAGTTGGTTTTAGATCATTAGTTTCAATTAGATAAATTTAAAAAAGCCGCGCTAGAGGGAGTCTCTAAGCGCGGCTTTTTTGTTTCTGTGGCCAATAAGTGCTCATATGGCTAAGTGTTAGTTTATTGGGGATAATAAATTGTCATGCTAAACTATTAATGTGTTTTCAAATAAGAAGAGTGTTCGATGAACAAGCTTTATCGCTTTTCAATAATAGTGTGTTTTATATTTGCCCAGTGCTTCACCAGCATTGTTTTAGCTAATGAAGCTAAAGAGTTATATTGGGAAGATTTAATTCCCGAAGGTTTTACATTGCCACCTGTTGAGATGGAACATACAGGCAGTATGTCGCAGGTTGAACCTAATGCCCCATTAAAAGAAAGTTTAAATGGCACTCTTGCTAAAATTCCTGGTTTCGTTGTGCCATTAGAAGGTGATCTAGATAATATCACTGAGTTTTTGCTTGTGCCTTATTTTGGCGCATGTATTCACGTACCGCCCCCACCTTCAAACCAAATTGTATACGTGAGGATGAAACAGGGTATATCCGTATTAAACATAAGCGATCCTGTTTGGATTACAGGTAAGCTTTCAACTGAAGGTTGGGTTGGAGATATCGCTTCTGTTGGTTATACAATGGATGGAAATGAAATAGAGCCTTTTTATTAAATAAAAACCCGCTGAAAGCAGCGGGTTTATGTTGTTATTATTGCGATTATCTTAGGCGTTAGTTCTTTTACTACGAACAACGAAGCCAACAACCACTAAACTTACTAGCGCAAAAATAGAAGGTGTAGACACTGAAGTTGAACCTGTATCTATGGTAAGTATGTAATCAGGTATTAGATAGGTACTAGCTAAAACACTTGTATTAGCACCAGTAATAAATTCATCTGCATCTATACAGCAACTAGACACGCCAATCAGAAAATCACCAGCGGCAAGAGGCACAGCTAAGAATGAATCAAAGCCTTCCCCGCCATCATCGTCGGCAAATATCAAATCGTCAGCTGTACGATCACCATCGTCAGTTGCAACAATAACATAAGTATCTAAGTCTGAGACGCCGTTTCCTATATCGATACCGGTGCCAGAGCCTTCAACAGTTATAATTACGTCAGTCAGACTATCAAGCGTCAGTGAGTAAAAGTCAATTAGAATTGTTCCGTCTTGAGCAGCTCCTAAACTACCTTGATAAGTAATAACAGCAGACGTTGCGTTAAATGCTGTAAAGCACAACATTGTTGATAAAACAAAAGGTTTTATATATTTTTTAAACATTTATTTTCCCTATAGAAGTTGATACGTTTATTTATTTTTGTGTGTATAAAACCCGCTAACATTTTCCTTAATTTACTACGGCACCAGAATCGCTTCGCGGTAAAGCTTTTACATGCATATTTGGTACCCAGTTGATAACCCTCTGAATTTAATGACTAATTATAGAGGGGATAGATTAGCTTTATTAAAAGTGTAAAAAAACATGACAGAATTTTTAATCAGTGTGGACAATTTTTAGGTTATCTCTGATTTCTGACTACATGAAGGGTAAATCAAAATCAACCTAGGTCATTGCCGC
>DDIL01000204.1:46339-58739 GCA_002338515.1 Glaciecola sp. UBA1851
TTATTTTCAATAACCTCAACACTATTATTTTTTAAACATTTCTTGTGTTTTTGAAGGTTCCCACTTCTGTGGGAATGACGCGTTGTATTTGTAAGGTTCCCACTGCCGTGGGAATGACCTAGAATTGAATTAGCCCATTAATTAAACTTCAAGTAAGTGCTCACTGAGTTGTTCGCGAATATCATCGGGTATTGGTTTTGATTTTTTAGTTTCATAGTTAAAATGCACTAAAGTGGTTGTTCCTTTTGCCTTTAACTCTTCATCTTGCCAGCACTCTTGGTAAACCTTAAAAGAGCTGCTACCTATATGACTTATCCAAGTTTTGATGTGTACTGGGCTTTGCATAAATATCTGTTGTAAGAAATCAACCTGATAATTAGCTAATATCAAAGGCCAATTATTTAAGTTTAAGTCGGGAACAAAAAGCTTAAATATAGGCATTCGGGCTGCTTCATACCAGCCCACTAATACCGTATTACTCACGTGCTGCAGGGCGTCAGTCTCATAAAACCTAACAGTGAACTCTTCTTGATACATATATAACCTTTCTATTATTTCTGAGCTTGTAACATAGGCTCAAGAAAACTCCCTGTATGTGACGCTTTTGTTTTAGCTATTTTCTCTGGCGTGCCTGTTGCAATAATTTGTCCGCCACCTGAACCACCTTCTGGGCCTAAATCAACTACCCAATCAGCTGTTTTAACTACATCCAAATTGTGCTCAATCACAACAACCGTGTTGCCATGATCGCGCAGCCTATGTAGAACTTGCAGTAGCTGTTTAATGTCATGGAAATGTAAACCAGTTGTAGGCTCATCTAGAATATAAAGAGTTTGACCTGTATCTCGTTTAGACAATTCTTTGGCTAGTTTAACGCGCTGGGCCTCACCTCCTGACAACGTGGTGGCAGATTGACCCAACCGAATATACGATAAGCCAACGTCCATGAGCGTTTGTAGCTTTCTTGCAATAGACGGCACTTTATCAAAGAAGTCTCGTGCATCTTCAACCGTCATTTCCAACACTTCATGAATATTTTTATTTTTGAAGCGAATCTCTAAGGTTTCACGATTATAACGTTTTCCTGTACACACATCGCATGGCACGTATACATCAGGTAAAAAATGCATTTCAACCTTAATTACCCCATCGCCTTGGCAGGCTTCACATCGCCCACCTTTTACATTGAAACTAAAACGCCCAGGTTTGTACCCTCTAGAGCGAGATTCTTGTGTTCCAGAGAAAATTTCACGGATAGGCGTAAAAATGCCAGCATAGGTAGCGGGGTTTGAGCGAGGTGTTCTACCAATAGGACTTTGGTCAATATCAACAACTTTATCTAAATGCTCTAAACCGGTCATCGATTTGTAGGGTGCAGGCTCATTAGTTGTTGCTCTATTTAGTTCACGCTGTGCAATTCTGTAAAAGGTATCATTAATTAGCGTAGATTTACCTGAACCAGATACACCTGTGATACAGGTCATTAAGCCGGTAGGTATTTTAAGTGTTACATCACGTAAATTATTACCCGTGGCACCTTTTAAGGTAAGCCAATGTTTGTCTTTTGTTGCAGTCCGCTTTTTGGGTATTTCTATTTTTTCTATACCGGCTAAATACTTACCTGTCAAAGAGTCAGGAGAATTTTTAATATCCTCTAAGCTTCCTTGCGCAATAATTTGTCCACCATGGACGCCAGCGCCCGGGCCAATATCAACAATATAATCTGCTTCCTTTATTGCATCTTCGTCGTGCTCAACAACAATTACTGTATTGCCTAAATCACGCAAATGACGCAAGGTATTCAGCAATCGTTCGTTGTCTCGTTGATGTAACCCAATAGATGGTTCATCAAGTACATACATGACGCCAACTAAGCCCGCGCCAATTTGGCTGGCTAGTCGTATGCGCTGGGCTTCACCGCCTGACAAGGTGTCGGCGCTTCTTTCTAGCGATAAGTAATTTAAACCCACATTGACTAAAAATTGCAGCCTATCCATTATTTCTTTTAGTATTTTGTCAGCAATGGTGGCTCGTTGCCCTTGCAAAGATAATTGATTGAAGAAGTCATAAGCCCCTTCAATTGACATATGTGCAATGGCTGGCAAGTTAGTTTCTTGAATAAATACGTTTCTTGCTTCAAGTCGCAATCGTGATCCTGAACAACTAGAACATGGTTGATGACTTAAGAACTTGCCTAACTCTTCCCTAACCGAGTTTGATTCAGTTTCCCTGTAGCGCCGCTCCATATTTGGAATGATCCCTTCAAACGGATGCTCGCGTTGCATAATATCGCCACGCTCATTAATGTATTTAAACTGAATCTTTTGGCCTTTCGAGCCATATAAAACCACGTCTCGCGATTTTTCATCTAACTTATTGAATGGTTTAGTTAAGTCAAAACCATAATGGTCAGCGACTGACATAAGCATTTGGAAATAATAATAACTGCGTTTGTCCCAACCTCGAATTGCGCCACCTGATAAGCTTAATTCTTCGTTTGTTAATACACGATGCGGGTCAAAAAACTGTCTAGTACCTAAACCATCGCATGTTTGGCAAGCGCCAGCGGGATTATTAAAAGAAAAGATGCGTGGCTCTAATTCGGTAATGCTGTAACCGCAATGAGGGCAGGCGAAGTTTGCCGAAAAGATGATTTCTTCTTGCTCTTCTTCCATATGCACAATTTTTGCCGTACCAGAGGATAAAGCAAGTGCTGTTTCAAATGACTCCGACAACCGCAATTGTAAATCACTTCTTACTTTGAATCGGTCAATAACTACTTCTATCGTGTGCTTTTTCCGTAAATCCAGATCGGGTGGATCCGATAAATCACAGACCTCGCCGTCTATTCTTGCACGAATAAACCCTTGAGCAGAAAGGCTCTCTAACGTTTTTATATGTTCGCCTTTACGCTCTTGCACCACCGGCGCTACTAACATTAATTTGCTGCCTTCTGGCATAGCTAACACTTTGTCTACCATTTGACTGATAGTTTGCGCATCTAGTGGCACTTTATGATCTGGACAACTTGGTGTGCCTACTCTGGCGAATAATAACCGTAGGTAGTCGTATATTTCCGTAATAGTGCCAACAGTTGAGCGAGGATTATGCGAAGTCGATTTTTGCTCAATCGATATAGCAGGCGATAATCCCTCAATATGATCAACATCTGGCTTTTCCATCATAGATAGAAATTGACGAGCATAAGCAGATAAGCTTTCAACGTATCGCCTTTGACCTTCGGCATAAAGCGTATCGAATGCAAGTGACGACTTGCCAGAGCCAGATAACCCCGTAATTACTACGAGCTTGTCTCTTGGTAAGGTGATATCGATGTTTTTTAAGTTGTGCGTACGTGCACCGCGAACTTCAATGTTATCCATAGAGAATGTAATTGCACCTATTAAAACGTAATGGGTTAGTATGCCACAAAGTTAAGACAAAATAGCGAGTTGTTGCAGAGAACCTTTAGCATAATGAGCCTGATGTATTGATAAATATTCGGTTAAGCCATCACTATTGATAAGTCACTAGTGGCGAATCATTATTGTTAAATCATTAAATAGCTTTCCTGTCTGACTGATTACTTACGAAACCCCTATGCACTAGATCAACCTAGTAATGAAGTTAATACTGTTATGGTTTAATTACATTCATTGGTACGCTGCACTATCAATACGCCATAGAAATGTCTAAAATGCTCAGCCGATTAGTTATTTGAACGAATTAATTTATTACGTTTTAGTTTTCATGTAATGAAATTAAGTTTGTTACTCATTTTGCTACAAATTTGTGGAGCCCGTGTTTTTCCAATATGCAATCTAATTCACTATCTAAACAAGAATGGCGCTCAGGCATAAGCTTAGCGAGTATTTACGTGCTTCGTATGCTCGGATTGTTTATGGTAATTCCTGTTATAGCCGTTGCAGCCACTAGCTACCCTGATTACACCCCGCTATGGGTGGGCTTGGCTATTGGTGGTTACGGACTAACACAAGCAATCTTGCAAATTCCAATGGGATTATTGTCTGATAAGTGGGGTAGAAAACCGGTTATCTATTTAGGTTTATTTTTGTTCGCTATAGGGTCACTTATTGCAGGTTTAGCTGATTCAATGTGGTTGTTGACAATTGGTCGAATTTTGCAAGGTAGCGGCGCAATTGCAGGCGCTATAATGGCGTTGGCAACAGATGTCACTAGAGAATCGCAAAGAACCAAAATTATGGCGTTAATAGGCGTTTCTATTGGGATGTCATTTTATATAGCGTTATTACTTGGCCCCCTTATTGCGTCTAATTTAGGTATGCAAGGAATTTTCCTTATAACAGCCGCCCTATCGTTACTATGCTTTCCTTTAGTAAAATTTGGTATTGCTGATGTTGAAAGCACACAGCCCGCTGGTGATTCCTTACCAAGGTTAAATATGCTTCCAAAGCTAATCAAGCACCAACATTTGTGGCGGCTAAATTATTCAGTATTAGTGATTCATTTATTAATAACCTGCTTTTTTGTACAAGTGCCTATTTTACTGATTCAAGCTGATGTACCACTGGGCGACCATTGGATGTTGTACGGTTGCGTATTATTAATATCGGTTTTAGGTTTATTGCTACTGATGAAAGCGTCGGAAAAATTAGCGGTAGGATTGAGCTTCAAATTGGCATTGTTGATTATTGCAGGCGCATTTTTTGTATTGATCACATCTGAACCTAGTTGGATTAATATTGCTATTGCCGGTACACTATTTTTCTCGGGCTTCAATTTTATGGAAGCTAAACTGCCATCTATGGTGTCATCTATTGCGCCAGCAGGGAGTAAGGGCAGTGCAATGGGGATATATGCTAGTCATCAGTTTTTTGGTGCATTTCTAGGTGGAGTGATATCTGGTCTTCTGAACAGCTATTTTTCATCTCAATACATCTTTATTATGTGCTTGTTGGTTATCTTTTTGCTAAGCTTAATCACTAAGGGGTTAGCAGGTAGCGAACGGCTAAAAAGAATTACATTAAAACCAGATGGCTTATCGCCCTTGAGCCAGCAAGAAGCAACAGCTTTATTGCAACAATGGTCCATTTCGTTAAGCGGTCTTGCAGGCGTTCGAGAAGCAAAAGCTGATATAGACGATAACGCTATTTACTTAAAAGTAGATGTAAAAACGTTTGATATGTCGGCGGCTAACGCAATATTAAAAACAGAGTAAAGTGTTCATAAGCTGAACCAAACCTATTACATAAGTTTATTAAGGAATCATAATGGCCTCCAGAGGTATTAACAAAGTCATTATCGTTGGTAATTTAGGCAACGATCCCGAAATCCGTTACATGCCAAATGGTAATGCGGTAGCAAATTTGAGTGTTGCAACCAGTGAAAGTTGGAAAGACCAACAAGGTCAACAGCAAGAAAGAACTGAATGGCACAGAGTCACTATGTACCGTCGTTTAGCTGAAATAGCCGGTGAATATTTGAAAAAAGGTTCACAGGTTTATTTAGAAGGCAAATTACAAACTCGTAAATGGCAAGACCAGCAAGGCAACGATAAATACACAACTGAAATTATTGCAGATAACCTACAAATGCTAGGCGGTCGTGGTGGTGATAATGCCGGTGGCGGTGGTTATGCAAACCAAGGCGGCTATCCAGGTAACAATAATCAGAACGCTGGCGGTGGTTATCAAAACAAGCCAAATAATCAAAATTCTGGCGGGTACAACAATAATAACAACCAAGGCGGTTTCCAGGGTGGGCAGCAACAGCAGCCACCAGCACAAAAACCCCCGGTTATGTCAGAGCCTGATTTAGATGGGTTTGATGACGATATACCGTTCTAGACAAAGTCAAATTTTAAAATGTTGAAAAATGATATGGAAAGCCGCTAAATAGCGGCTTTTTTAGTCTTGTTAGAAAATTAATGTTGATGTAAATATTAAAAGGCTCCTTTTTACAGGCCTTTTTATTTCACTTTAAAACATCCATTTGCTTGGCTAGAGGCATAATATTTTGAAACTTAATATGGAACTACTTTAGCTTCAGATAACTTGTGTAGAGTTTGTTTTTCGTTTGTTAACTCGATAACATGGTATGTGTTCTTACCATTATCTTTGGCCTTGTATAGCGCCGCATCAGCTTGCTGCATAAGAATTTCGAGCGGTGAATCATCTTCAGGTGGTGTAGATAGTATTCCTATACTTATACCAACTGAGAGCAGGTCTTTACCGAATGGAATGGGAGATTTTATCAATAATAGCAATCGTTTTACGATTTCTGTTACAGAATCTAAGCTGCTTGGGCCGTACATTGCAACAACAAACTCATCGCCTCCAATTCTCGCTACAATGTCATTTTCTCTGAATGTAGTAACTAGCCTCAATGCCACACTTTTTAATACCGTGTCCCCAGCAGAATGACCGTAATCATCATTGACAGGCTTAAAGTTGTCTAAATCCAGTGCCATTAAAAAGATATTTTTTTCTTCTTGTTTTGCTAAAGCTCTCATTTCGGAAAACTGAGTTTGAAAATAATTTCTGTTAGCTAACCTTGTTAAAGGATCTTCTAAAGCAAGTTGGCGTATCTTCTCTTCGCTTATACGCCTGTCAATTTCATGCTCTTTGAATATTCTCAGTGCGTCTTCCATGCGACCTATTTCGGTAGATGCTTTTTTATCGTATGTTAAGTTCTCTTGTATAGCATCAAGGTTACCTTTCGCTAGTTCTTCCATTAACAGTGATATATTTCTGATAGGCGAAATAACATACTTTTTAAAAACAAAATAAATGAAAAACGCAAGTAGCAGTGTTATGCATACAATTAAGGAACCCACCATATGTTCATATCTAACTACCTCATTAAAAGTATCAGTAAAAGTTTGGCTTTTATTATCAAGGTTGCTAATGTTAATTCTTTCAAGTGTATCGAAGCCGCGTAAAGCCATGAAGTCGCTAACCGATACAAGCTCATCAATTTCTTCCGCGCTTTTACCGTTCTGTATCGCCTGCTCAATGTTTTTTAATTTACTTGAATAATTATCAATTGTGGCAATGATGTCTTGCAGCGCCACTTGTTCTCCAGAATTCACATTTGATGACATAAACGTTTTAATGAGTTTATTTAACTCATCAATGGCAAATAGTGACCTATCTTTATAATCTGCTTCTTGTCGAATCACGTAATTTTTGAAGGCGTGGATCATCCCCCCATACCCTAAATGTCTGCGCATTTGAGTGACCAATACAGGCTTTTGGTCTTGTTCAGCAAAAAAACTAAATTCTTCTATTATCTCTTGCGATAAAACTTCTAAGCCTCTGAGCGCCAGTTTGTCGTCCACTTTTACTAATTTATCAATTTCTGTGGAGGTTTTTCCATTTTCAATACTTGCTTGGATTAAAGCGGTGCCAGCCTTATAATCAGAAATCATTAACTGAATATCTTGAAGTGCTAATTTTTCTGCTGTTGAAGTGGCTAAGTCTTCATATTGTTTTACTATCGAACTGGCGGCACCTAATGAACGTTCTAGCTTCACATAGGTGTTAGAGTCTTTTCGCAAGAGGTAATTTTTAAAGTCGTGGATCATGCCACCATATCCTAAAGCAGAATATAGCGCGCTGTGCAGTCTCGCTTTTTCGTTACTTTGTGATCTGTAGTCATGCCAGGTAGATTCAAGTGTCGAAAATCTGCTGGCTAAGTAAATGCTTGATATTCCATATGCCACAACAAGCGCCAGCAATGAAATCAACAAAGTTGTTGATATTCGCTTGAGTGATAAATGAGTTTGATTAATCAATTGGGATTTACTATTTTAAAATTTTTATATTCTCACTTTGTATCGGCCAAGAAAAAGGTTTCTTGAGATAATGCGCGCTCTCAATAATTGTCTTTCTGATTGCCGCTATCATATGACTTCCTTATTTTTCTTTGTGATTGTTCCCAATACACAAATTTCGCCAACTTAAAGAATTAAAGCCCATCCTTAGTTTGCCGATATTACCACTAAGAAGTGTCTGTTTTAACTTGGCAGATTTCTTGCTTTAACAGCACTACAAAGCCGTAAATATATATTTTTGTTCAAATTAATGGATATGGCGTCGCTTATTTGACGTGCCGTATAAACCTAGCCAACAGTTGGAATCATTTTAAATATGAAAGTAAGTTGGAAACAATTTATTAAGCAGAAGTTTAGAAAAGCGTCTGACTTTTACAGCATTGGATTATCGTATACAGCCGATCAGGTATTGTTATGTGGCCTCAAAAAAGAGGGGAACAAACTAATATGGTCTTTAGATGCCAGTTTTTCGCATAATAGCTGGCAAGAGCAGCTTACAAAGTATGTACAAGAACATAAATTAGCAGGTACGCCTTGCTTTTTTGCGTTATCAGCCCATTGGTACAGAGTGCATCAAGTAGATAAACCAGATGTTGAGCCCGCCGATTTATTTGACGCATTACAATGGCCAATAAAAGAGGCAGTGGGCGCTGATAAAGACCTAACTTATGATTATTCCGAGTTGCCTGTTCAGGTTGCTGGTCAAAATAAAGTATTAGCAGTTGCATTTCCAAAAGACGAAATCAGCAAACTAAGTGAAGTGATTTACTCTGCTGATTTAGAATTAATGAGCATTTCGGTTGAAGAGTTTGCTACCCCATATTTGGTGCCACAGGTTGACGAGCCTGTTATTACGCTTGTGCAAGAACACGGTGAAGTTGTTGTCCTTAACATTGTCAAAAATAATCAACTCTATTTTACGCGGCGATTAAAAGGCTTTGAGAATATAGGTGGATTTAGCGAAGTTGAATTAGACATGGGCTTAACAGAGTCCTTGTGTGTGCAAATTCAACGGTCAATGGATTTCTTTGAAAGTCAGCTAAGGCAAGCTCCTATTCGTAGAATTCTGGTGAAACTCGATTCCCCTCACACGGAATATCTGAGTACTCGTATTTCTGATGCAATGGGCGTGGCCTGCGAATCTTTTATTCCAAATATAGAATGCGCATCTCATCTTGATTATAAAATCGCAAGTTACAGTAGCCTTGGAGCCGCTTACACGGGCTCGCTTACCATGTTGCAGTCGTCTAAAAATAAAAAGAGCTCAGATGATAATAAAACCAAGACTCACTCTACTGACTCGACCCAGGGCTCGAAGGAGTCAGTTGCATGAAAAATCAAATAAACCTTCTTAGTGATGACTTTAAGCCTCAGTTTAGCTGGATATGTGGTGAGCATTTTTTAATATTAATTGTATTATCGCTACTAATTAGCCTGCTTGGTTATACCTTCTCAGTATCATATTTGAATAATCAAGAAGGCAAAGTCAATGAATTGCAAGCGAAGTTATCTGCGCAACAATCAGCGGTAGCGGAAATGACGTTAGCATTAGAAAACCGAGTCACAAACCCAGCGCTTCAAAATCAATTGCTTAGCATTAAAGAGAAAACTAAATCCCGTTCAATTTTAGTCAACCATATTCGCGATTTATCGTTGTTAAAACAGCGTTCTTTCTCCTCTATGTTTGATGCCTTGGGTCAATCAAGTTCAAACAGACTATGGCTAACGAGCTTTGAAGTTAATTCAAATAACTTGAATTTAGCTGGTGCATTATCACAGCCTAAAGCTTTGCCTGTTTGGATAAAACAGCTAAGCGACACTGCTTTTTTTAAAGGACAAGAATTTAATTTAGCCAGCGTATCTAAAGAACAAAACGGTTTAACATTTACATTAACCAGTATTGTTAATGAAGCGAAAACTACAAATCTTGCTGATAAAGAGGTTGCTGAAAATGTGCTTCCCAACGAATCGGGAGGGAGCAGATAACCATGGCTTCAAAGACCACTACTAAGAAATTGTCGGCCACTAGACAGCTCTTAAATAAATTTGATGCATTAGCTTTACGAGAGCAAAAGCTTCTTATGTTTGCCATACCCTTATCAATTTTACTATTGGTATTTTTCGGTGTAGTTGAAGCAGATATCAAAAAAGCAAATAAATTGCAGTCAAATGCGAATAACCTACAGATGCAATTAAGCCTAAATGAGGAGACAAGTGCTCAGCTTATGCAACAGGCTAACGAAGATCCTGATATTTTAGTGAAGCAGCAAATATCAGGGTTAAAGCAACGTTTAGAGCAGTTAAATAACGATTTTGCGGGTGAAATGGCTCAGCTAGTTAGTCCACAAGCGATGCCTATTTTATTGGAAGAACTGCTCGATAAGGCAAGTGATTTGCAGTTATTGGAAATGCAATCAAAGGAGCCACAAATTTTAGCAGTGAATTCTAATGAGAATGAATTATCCAATACACAACCAATCTACCGACACACATTGAATATAAAGTTTGAAGGCGATTTTTTTGCGACACGCAAGTTTCTTGCAGAGGCGGAGCAATTGGGTTGGAAAATTTATTGGCAAGGACTTACTTATACAGTTTTAGAGCATCCTAACGCCGTAACTGAATTATCACTATTTACATTAAGTACAAGCGAGGCATTCATAGGTGTCAATTAATATATTTTCAGCTAAGTTTGGCAACATCAATATAGTCAGGCGAGCAACTATATTTGCTATGTGTTGTTTGCTAATGACGGTTTGTGGATTGTTATCCAAGACGGCATATGCGCAAAACACAATGAGTACTAAAAGCCTGATAAAAGATCCAACTAAACCACCTAGTCATGTGGCTCTTACTCTATCAAATACGTTACAACAAAACCCCAACTATGAGCTAACGGCAATATTTAGCCGTGATGCAAAGAACTATGCGGTAGTAAACGGCACTATTTTGTCGGTAGGTGACAAGCTCGCAAATATGTTAGTAACAGAAATTAGTCATGCACAAGTCACTATGAATGATAAAAGTGCCGCGAATAAACAAGTAGTCCTCGAGCTTAGTGGCTCTGTGAGTATTAAAAAACAGGTATCACAATGAATATGCCAAAAATGAAACATAACTTACTTACAATTTGTATTGCGGCTACGTTATTTAGTTGTTCTTCAAATAAAACTAGCCATGTGGAAGATTACTTAGCAAAAGAAATTGAGCAACAGCTAACGGCAAATGGCAGTAAAGAGTTAGAAGCTTTGCCTGAACAAGTATCAAATATGCTGCTAGATGCTAATAGCATGTCAGATTCAAAAGCTATGTTAGAAGCAGAGCGGTATGATATTAATGCAAGCGGTGTTGATGCAGTTAGTTTTTTTGCCGGTTTAGTTAAAGATACGCCTTTCTCTGTTGCCATTCACCCAGAAGTAGATGGCATTATAAGCTTGGATTTAAAACAGGTTACGCTAGATCAAGTATTCTCTTTAATAAGCGATATTTACGGTTATCACATACATAAACAAGGCGCGATATACCGCGTTTTACCCGCAGGGATGAGAACAGAAACCTTTAACGTTAATTACTTAATGATGCAACGTGACGGGTCTACCCAAACGAGTATCATTTCAGGTGGCGTGTCGCAAAATGCTAACGGAAATAATAATTCCGGCGGGTTTGGCGGTAATCAGTTGCAGGGCAATCTAGCGGGTGGCTCAAATAATTCATTTGGTTTAGGTGGCGGAGCCGGTGCAAGTAACGGCACCACAATTAATACAACAATAGAAACTAATTTCTGGAAAAATTTAGAAGAAAGTTTAAAGACCATGCTAGGTAATGGTGAGGGTCGTTCAGTATTGGTTTCACCTCAGGCTGGGTTAGTCTCAGTTAGAGCTTTACCTGATGAACTTAAAACGATTCGCCAATTCCTAAGAACATCTGAGCAAAACCTAACACGCCAAGTCGTGATTGAAGCGCGAATTTTAGAAGTGACATTAAGTGATGAATTCCAACAAGGTATAGATTGGAGTGAAATTTCCAGCGGAGATTTCTCATTTGCTACGTCTAGTGGCATTTTAGGTAACTCTATTTCTTCTGCGTTAGGCGGTGTAGCAAGCCTTACCTTTAATGGTAATGACTTCTCCGGCGTACTGAATTTGTTGTCAACTCAAGGCAATATACAAGTGCTCTCAAGTCCTAGAGTTACGGCAATTAATAATCAAAAAGCGGTAATCAAAGTGGGTGACGATGAGTATTTCGTTACTGATATTTCAAGTCAAAATACAATTACATCAACAACTACATCTGTTGTGCCAGATATTGAACTGACGCCATTCTTTTCAGGAATTGCTTTAGATGTCACGCCTCAAATAGATGAAAATGGCAGTATTTTATTGCATATTCATCCATCTGTTATTGAGACTCAAGAACAAGAAAAGGTAGTGACGCTAAACGAAGAGCAAATAGTACTACCTTTAGCTCAAAGTACTATACGGGAGTCAGACACCATTATTCGTGCTAACTCAGGGGAAATTATCGTTATTGGCGGATTGATGCAAACCGTCATCACTGAAGAAACATCGAAAACGCCATTTTTGG
>DDIL01000094.1 GCA_002338515.1 Glaciecola sp. UBA1851
TCATTTTTTGCTAGCACTTCATTTTCAACCGCCGACTGCCACTGCGTTGAAGATGACAAAATAAACGGCTCGGTGATCATAATAGTATCCACACCTTGCTGCTTTAATGTACTTATCATGTTAGTAGGCTCTGGCCAGTTATTTAAGTCCCAATTAAGGTTTCCCATATGGCCTTTTATATCAGGCCCAAACCAATACAAGTCGAGCACTACTGCATCTAGCGGAAAGTCTTTTTCCTTAAAAAGCGCCACTGTATCTAACACTTCTTTCTGGCTTTTATAACCAAACCTTGATGCGTAATTGCCTAGCGCCCATCTTGGTGGCAAGGGCTGCTTACCGGTTGCTTCAACAAAATTTTCAACTAACTTATAAGTATTGTTACCGGCACTAAAAATATAACTGGTACGCCCAGCCTCGGCTTCAAACTGCAGAATATCTTGTTGCGAATAGCCTATATCTAAATGTCCACTTGCGCTGTTATCAAACGCAATCACATATCCCTTTGTAGACATAACTGCTGGCAGCCCATAATACATTTGATTTGATTCAGTGGTGTAACCATAATGCGCGCGATTATACAGTGGCATTCTATGCCCCCGCCTATCCATGCCAAGTACACGTTGACCGCCGCCTAATAACTGCTCATTGTCAGTTAACTGAAAACGAAACCCTCGCAAGTTATCATTTAAAAATAGGCCTTGTTCTTCTTGGGTCAATAGTCCATTTTGATTATAAAAACTGATATTAAAAGGTGCAGTATCAATTCGCACGGTTAATTCAGGTAGCACTAGCAAATAACCGGTTTCCATTTTTTCAAAACTTGCGTTAGCGTAATTGTTGGTGTTTTTGGGCAATGCAAATGAGGGTAATTGATACACGCCCTCTGGCTCATAAAACACTTCAACCGTGCCAGCATTTATTGGGCGAACAGTTAACTGTGTATCGTTTAACGTTATGTTTAATTCATTACTTTCCCAGTTAATCGATTCAACATTTCGCTCAAGTTTTGCGCTTACTACTGACGCTTTTTTAGCATCAACCGGCACATTTGATATTGAATGAATGCCATCAACTTTATCTGCGTTAACACTATCAACATCAGCATTCACACACCCAAATGCAAATACTGTAAATAATGCAAGAAATAACATCTTAGCTGCGTTTTCTTTAACGTTTAAACATTGCTTACACGCATTTATTTTAATGTTCATTTTGGATGTATTCCTTTTAAATAACGTATTTTTACTACCGCAACACCACGAATAGACCTATTTTCATATACATTCATAAAAACCGTGTTCATCCACTAGTAGTCGTTACCAATTCAATGGATAAATACAACGGCTTCTACCCAATTTAGCAGAGTCTAGTTAGCTACCGCACTCAAAGTGATAATTCTAAAACGTATGATTGATTCGGCGCTAATTCCAACACAATATTTGCTTCACCATTAGCCGACACCATTAGCCCGCTGGTTTGCTCAGAAAGTAAATCGGTTACTGAAATTGAGCCTGGTGTTAACGACCATTTCGCCACTAAATGACTTGGCACACTCACATTTGCCACTTGCATGCTCTCAGCAAAGTTTGATACAACAATAAGCGCTTTGTTATTGGTATAGCGCACAAAACTAAATAAGCTTTCATTATAAGTAGCCACTGTTTCATCATCATTTAAGCCTAAGTTAAATGAATGCAAGCTTTCGTACTCGCCAAGCATGGCAGGATGATTGGCAGAAATACCCATTACCTTAATATGATAATCGCGCAATGCCTTTTCAGCACTGGTTAACATACCGCCGTCAAAGGCACCATTGTTCATCCAACGTTGATGCGCTGGAACGCCTGCGTAATCAAAAATAGTCGTGCGCGATGGATCACCAAAACCTGTTTCTTCGCTGCCATCCTCACCCACATCTTGGCCAAAATACAACATAGTAGGTGCTTTACTAATTAATGCAGACGCCACTAAGGCAGGCATGCCTTTTTCAGCACTACCCGCAAAATCAGGGCTAGCAATACGTTGTTCGTCGTGGTTTTCTAAAAAATGCAGCATATGCGGCTCAATATCAGCTAAGCGGGTTTGTATATTTTCTAACGGGCTAGCCGGGCCTTTGCCTTGCATCACGAGTTTAAGTGAATCGTAAAACTCCACTTTGTCATACAAGTAATCCATTTTGCCAAGCTTAATATAATCACGATAAAGCGTTGGGTTATAAACCTCAGCTAATAGCAAGGCGTCAGGAAATTTCGCTTTTATTGATGAATTTAGAAATGACCAAAACTCAACCGGCACCATTTCAGCCATATCGTAGCGAAAGCCATTTACCCCCTTTTCCAACCAATAATGCACAATGGCTTCAAACTTATACCAAGAATCAGGTAAATCGCTTTGTTGTTGCCAAAACGCATGGTGCTCGCTGTGTGGCTTATTTTCATAACCTGCAGGCAAACGCGGGAAATCGTAACTGCCATCTGGCTTGACGCCATAATTCACTTTAACCGTTTCGTACCAGTCGTTTGCATTAGGTTTAGGCGCACGCGAGCCGTTGCCCGTCCACTTAGCAGGAACCTCTTCAAATTTACCGTCAGCCAAAGGTGCTTCATCGCCCCCTAAAGGCAAGTAACCATTTTCACCATCAGGCACTTCAAAGGCTTCACCTTGAATATAATAAAAATTATTGTGCTTTGCATATTCCAAAGATGTATCGTCGTTAGCACCAAAGTTACTTTGGCCTTGTGGTAAATTTAATGATTCATATTTACGCGCAACATGGTTAGGCACAATATCAATAATTACTTTCATACCATGCTTGTGTGTACGCTCAATTAACGCTTCAAATTCAGCTAATCTATTCGCTGGGTTTACCGCAAGATCAGGGTTAACGTTGTAATAGTCTTTTACCGCATAGGGTGAGCCGGCGCGGCCTTTTACTACATCTGGGTCGTCTAATGAAATATCATAATCAGAATAATCGTTAATGACTGCATGATGCGGCACACCGGTATACCACACATAAGAGGTACCTAATTCTTTTATGCCTAGCAAAGCTTCATCGGTAAAATCATTAAATTTACCCACACCGTTTTCTGCAATGGTGCCCCAGGGTTTATTGGTGGTATTTGTATTACCAAACAAACGCGTAAACACCTGATAAATAACAGGCTTGCCTTCTCCTTGCGCATGATGCTTTGCTAAAGTTTCAGGCAACGCTTCTGCAGCGGGCTGTTGGTTTTTACTTTGTTGAGCCACACTTTCACCTTGATTAGACTGCGAACAGGCCAATACCAATAAGGTAGAAGCCGCCAATGCTGTTATTTTTGTTTTAATATGATTCAAGTTTGCCACCTTATACACATTTGCTAAACCCACAAAATATAAAATTTGCTGAGCTATTTACACTGTTCGAATACTACTTATATTTATATGGTAACCGTTAATAACTTGTTAAAACAGTTGCAAACGTATGCAGGCCGCATTTGGGTATTTTATTGTCGTTTTTGTAGCTATCTGCTAAGTTTTTAACAAAGGAGGAAGTTATGACTGAACATTCGAGCTCTATTCGATTAAATGCAAACTTAGTATCAAGTGCAGCAATTGTTGCAAAAAGCGCTAACCGCTCATGTGCGCAACAAATTGAATTTTGGGCAGAATTAGGTAAAAAATTATCCGGGCATCTTACTGAACAAGAAGCAGTAAAGTTCTTATCAGGACAAACTAATGTAGTAATGAAAGTTCAAACCACTTATTCATTTGATGCAAAGGCGTTAGCAAAAACAGTTCAGAACGATGAAGCTTTATCCGACGATTTACTAAATAACGGACACACGCTGTATTCTGCCAGCCCTAATGGCTCTGATTTGCTCATTGCTAGCTTTCCGGATGGAACGGTAAAAGAAAGTGACAGCTAATAGTCTCAATTGTTTACCACTGCTAACCTCAAATAACCACGCCCACCGCTGCAGATTGAGATGTTGAAAATTTGCTACACAATTAAACCAAAACGCTATTATGTCTATCAATATTATTCAAGTATGTTTATAATTTCGAGTCCTAGGTTGAGCGTTGGGTTGCTATACCCGTTTCGTTAGATATTACAAAAAGAGTTATTACATGAAAAAAGCACTTATTACCGGTGTAACCGGTCAGGATGGATCCTATTTAGCCGAATTTTTGCTCGAAAAAGGTTACGAAGTACACGGCATTAAGCGTCGCGCCTCGTTATTTAACACTGAACGTGTTGACCATATATATGAAGATCCTCATAACGAAAGCCCTAAGTTTCATTTACATTATGGTGACTTAAGTGATAGCTCTAACCTTACACGTATACTCAAAGAAGTGCAGCCTGATGAAGTTTATAACCTAGGTGCACAATCGCATGTTGCCGTTTCATTTGAAGCACCAGAATATACGGCAGATGTAGATGCAATGGGAACCTTAAGAATATTAGAAGCTATTCGCTTTTTAGGCCTTGAAAAGAAAACTAAATTTTACCAAGCATCAACCTCAGAGCTTTATGGTTTAGTTCAAGAAATACCGCAAAAAGAAACCACCCCTTTCTACCCACGTTCACCTTATGCAGTGGCAAAAATGTATGCATACTGGATTACGGTTAACTATCGCGAATCTTATGGTATGTATGCTTGTAATGGTATTTTGTTTAACCATGAATCTCCACGCCGAGGTGAAACCTTTGTAACGCGTAAAATTACACGAGGTATATCGAATATTGCACAAGGTTTAGAGAAGTGTTTGTATTTAGGTAACATGGACGCACTTCGTGACTGGGGTCATGCTAAAGACTACGTGCGTATGCAATGGATGATGTTGCAACAAGACAAAGCAGAAGATTTTGTTATTGCCACGGGCAAGCAAATTTCGGTAAGAGAATTTGTTAGAATGTCAGCTAAGGAAGCAGGCATTATTGTTGAATTTACTGGCGAAGGCGTAGACGAAATTGCTACTGTAGCTTCAATTGAAGGCGATAACGCACCTGGCGTTAGCGTTGGCGACGTAATTGTAAAAGTTGACCCTCGTTATTTCCGTCCTGCTGAAGTTGAAACCTTACTTGGCGACCCATCAAATGCTAAAAACAAACTTGGTTGGGTGCCTGAAATTACGGTTGAAGAAATGTGTGCTGAAATGGTTGAACACGACCTACAAAAAGCGAAGCAACATGCCCTACTTAAAAAGCACGGTTATTCTGTTTCAGTAGCAAAAGAATAATTTGTAAAGGATGAGAAAAAATAGTCTCTTATGAGGCTATTTTTGTTTGGAGAAAACATGAAAAAAGTATTTGTTGCAGGCCACAGAGGCATGGTTGGCGCAGCCATTGTTAGGCAACTAAGCAAGCGTGACGATATAGAGCTAGTAACTAAAACTCGTCAAGAGCTCGATTTAACTAGCCAGCAAGCGGTTAGCGATTTTTTTGCTACCAGCAATATAGATGAAGTGTATTTAGCGGCGGCTAAAGTGGGTGGTATTCATGCTAACAATACCTACCCTGCTGAATTCATTTATGAAAACTTGATGATTGAAGCGAATATTATTCATGCTGCTCACAGCAATGATGTGCAAAAGCTATTATTTTTAGGCTCAAGCTGTATATACCCAAAACTTGCTGAACAACCCATGCAAGAAACCGCTTTGCTTACTGGCACGCTTGAAGAAACAAACGAACCGTATGCCATTGCTAAAATTGCCGGTATTAAATTGTGTGAAAGCTACAACCGCCAATATGGCCGAGACTACAGAAGTGTCATGCCAACTAACTTGTATGGCCCACATGATAACTTCCATCCTGAGAACTCGCATGTAATTCCAGCCTTATTAAGACGCTTTCATGAAGCGGCGCAAAATAATGCAGAAGAAGTGGTTGCTTGGGGAACAGGTACACCTATGCGTGAGTTTTTACATGTTGACGATATGGCAGCTGCTAGCATACATGTTATGGAGCTTAATAACGAAACTTATGCCGACAACACACAACCCATGCTTAGCCATATAAACGTAGGCACTGGCGAAGACTGCACCATTAGAGAATTAGTTGAAACCGTTGCTAAAGTAACAAAATTTAACGGTAAAATTACGTGGGACAGCACCAAACCAGATGGCGCACCAAGAAAGCTGATGAACGTATCACGCTTGCATTCGTTAGGTTGGAAACACACCTACAACTTAGAAGCAGGCTTACAAGATGCATTTGATTGGTTTATAGCAAACCAAGACAACTTCAGAGGCTAGCTAGGTTCCCGCCTGCGCGGGAATGATGCCCTCTCGTCATCCCCAACTTGATTGGGGACCCCCTAAATCAACCACCAAACCTAAAATATAGTATAAATAAACGTAGCCAACGAAGACTGCTGCGTAGCCACAACTATTGCACCAAGTAGCGCTAAAATAACAATAATAGGCAATAGCCAAATTTTCTTACGTACCTTTAAAAATGCCCACAAATCTTGTAAAAACTCTAGCATTAAAACGGCTCCTTTAAGTTCTCTTTTTTAGGGGCATTTTCACGTACTACCCAAGCGCTTTCGTTTTTCTTCACTTGCTTTTTGTGCTTATATTGCAAGCCCTTGCGCCACTGCATAACTAAGCCTATTGGCACAATTAATAAATAATAAGCCAAAGCCAAAATAATACGTGTATTAATAAACCCAAACACCGAGGCAATGAACATCCAAACAACATAAGGGTAATACAATAAGCTGGGTTTGAATATATATAAACCGGTAAGCACCATAGCAATATATAAAGGCCAGTTTGGTATACCTAAACTAAACAGCCAAGGTAATACCAACATAAATACAACAGGGAATGCAATAGCCATGGTAACGGCGAAACTTTTTAACGCTTCGGTATCCTGTTTACTAGCTAGAGGCAGCAGCACAGAACTTGTGAACCAATGTTTGCTTTTTTTTAGCGCAGAGTAAAAAGCGCCATCACTTTTCTTATTATTCAAAGTCTACCTAGCTATCTATTCTAAATTGGCGATATTATTTTTCTTAACATCGATGTTATGCACTCTTACATCATTCATTAGTTTCGCTATCAAGCGAATCAAAAAAAGCGGTAGCATACGCTAGTTCACTTTCGTCCACGTTGTTAAATCTTGATTTAACTAACTCTATTTTAAGTGCTTCAATTCGTTTGTATTCATCGGTTGATAATAAAACGGCTACCGATATACCGTTTTTCTTAATTTCTACCGGCTCAGATTGCACTTTTAACAACATTTCACCAAAATTGGTTTTTGCATCATTCACGTTTAATGTGTACATAAAGCCACCATATTTTCGTTACAATACTCGAAATGATTTAAACACTCAATTCGTTCGATCCATTCGTTAAATCTTACTTTGATTAACTATTCTAAGTTTAATCTTTTTCAAAGGTAACCTCTTTCGCCTTATCAATCGCTGCTTGTGGCTGTTGCTCTTTGTATAAAATACAATTTTGCATCACTAGCACATCCATTTCTGTTGCTAAAAAGCTTCTAATAGCGTCTTCAGGGCTGCGAACCGGTGGTTCACCTCTAACGTTGAATGATGTATTAATCACTACCCCTACGCCCGTTAGAGCTTTAAATTCACTAACCAACTTATGAAATTTGGGGTTGGTTGATTTACTAATGGTTTGCACACGTGCTGAATAATCAACATGTGTAATGGCGGGTAAGGTACTTCTAATTTGCGCAAGTTGATTAAGCCCTTGCTGTTGCTCTACGTTATGGCGAATGTTTTTTTGCACACCCGCGGTTAGTAACATATAGGGGCTTTTTGTATCAATTTCGAAGAATTCAGTCACATCTTCTTCTAATACAGCAGGCGCAAAGGGTCGGAACGACTCGCGCTGCTTTATTTTCAAATTCATTTGAGTTTGCATACTTTGGCTGCGTGCATCGCCCAATATTGAGCGGTTACCCAATGCTCGGGGTCCAAATTCCATGCGGTCTTGAAACCAGCCTACTACTTTGTTTTGTGTAAGTAAGGTGGCAACTTGTGTGAATAGTTCGCTATCGTTCGCAAGCACGTAAGGTAAGGATTGTTGTTCACATGCTGCTGTAACTTGTTCGTTTGTGAATGCATCGCCTAAGTATGCGCCTTGCATAAAGTCTTTTGTGGGGTTAGGGGATCGCAACACCCCGTCATCCCCAACTTGATTGGGGATCTCCAAATGCGAACCATCGGCGGTTGATTCTGGAGGTTCCCGCCTGCGCGGGAATGACGTGTCTTGCGGGAATGACGGGTCTTGCGGGAATGACGTTTCGTCATCCCCAACTTGATTGGGGATCTCCAAATGCGAACCATCGGCGGTTGATTCTGGGGGTTCCCGCCTGCGCGGGAATGACGGTGCCTCCTCGTCATCCCCAACTTGATTGGGGATCTCCAAATGCGAACCATCGGCGGTTGATTCTGGGGGTTCCCGCCTGCGCGGGAATGAC
>DDIL01000115.1 GCA_002338515.1 Glaciecola sp. UBA1851
GTGATTTTAGTATCATCAGGCAGTGTGTCGGCTGCCCGTAGAAGCATTAAAACCGGTCATAGAGCGACCATAGCTGAGAAACAAGCTATGGCTGCAGTTGGTCAAATGAAAATGATGGCAAATTGGGCTGAGCTATTTAACCAATCGACACATTTTTCTCAAGATAAACTGAGTGAAAATGATTCGGCAAACGATATTGCTAATTATGAATGCGCTCAAATTTTGGTGACAGTTGAAGACCTAGCCAACAGAAAACGTTTTGTAAATATCAAAAACACGATTGAGCAGTTACTGGCTAATAACGTCATTCCTATTGTTAACGAAAATGACACAGTTGCGGTAGATGAAATCAAAGTAGGTGATAACGATAATTTAGCTGCTCATACTGCCATTGCTACCCAAGCTGATTGCTTAATAATATGTACAGATGTAGATGGTTTGTATACCGCCAATCCAAGAACAAATATTAATGCAAAACTTATATCGGAAGTAGAGACAATTGACGATAGCGTGATGTCTTTAGCCGGTGGTGCGGGCACAAATGTTGGGACTGGCGGTATGATCACCAAACTACAAGCTGCACAAAAATGTGTATCGTCGGGTATTCGTGCAGTTTTGGTGAACGGCACGAAACAAACAAGCTTTGATGAGCTTGCAAAGGGCCATTGCAGTGGAACATTATTTCATGCTCACTCGTCTATAAAACGAGCACGTAGAGATTGGCTAACCCATACCAGTAAAATAAAAGGTACCTTAGTGATAGATAAAGGTGCGGCCAATGCCTTAAGTACAAAAGGCGCGTCTCTTTTAGCTGTTGGTGTAACACAAGTTACTGGAAGATTTAATGCAGGCGATAGTGTTGAAATTGTTTTTGAAGGTAAAGTGCAAGGCAAAGGCATTACCAACTATTCAAGTACTGAAGCTAGAAGAATTTTAGGGTTAAAAAGCGCCGAAATAGAAAATGTATTAGGATACTATGCAGGCGACGAAATGGTACATCGAGATAATTTTGTATTGTCGCTTATTGTTTAGTTAATACAATACTTTAAGCTTAATTCCTTCTAGTCCTCTAAAACATCCCATTCATCTTGTTACTAGTTGATTTAACCGCTTAGCTTGATCACACTGTCACATTGAATTAACAAAAAAAGAACAAATGCATGTCGGATATCCAAATCAAGACTAATGAGTTAGTGCCCTTAAAGCAAAAGATGGCTTATGGCTCAGGCACCTTAACACTTAACTTATTGCCTGCAGCACTAGGAGTTTTTTCTGCTTTCCTGATTGTTGCGTTTGGTATGGATCCGCTGCTGGCTGGTTTGTTAGGTGCTTTACCAAGATTTTTGGATGCCATAACCGATCCAATTATGGGGTTTATAACCGATAACACAAATTCTCGTTGGGGCCGTCGACGTCCTTTCATATTTATTGGCGCAATATTAAGCGGAGTGATTTTTGCGCTTATGTGGCAATTAGATCCAGAAAATAGCCAAAACTATAACTTTTATTATTTTTTGATTATGTCCTTATTGTTTACGATTGGTAATACCATGTATGCAACGCCTTTAGTAGGGTTGGGGTATGAATTAACACCAGACTATAACGAGCGTACGCACTTAATGGCGTTTTCGCAGTTTATGGGTCAAATTGCTTGGATGTTTGTTCCATTTTTATGGGTTATGATCCCCAATGCAAACTGGTTTGATAGTCAGGCTGAGGGCGTTAATCAACTTGCTATTTATGTTGCAATAGCTTGCACATTGCTAGGCTTGTTACCCGCTATTTTTTGTAAAGGAATTGAACCTAAACATATAGAAAATACCAAGGAAATTTCAATTAAAGAAATTGGCAACAATTTGTTTGAGGTATTTAGAGGGATTGCTCAGGCAGCCCAAAATAAACCCTTTGTTAGATTATGCGCCGCTACTTTCTTAATATTTAATGGTTTCCAATTGGTTGCATCATTTGCTGTTTTTATTATTGTTTATCACATGTTTGCAGGCTCATGGGGTGATGCAGGTTGGTGGCCTACATGGTTTGGTTTTGCTAGTGCTGTTATTACTGCTTTTATTGTTATTCCAATTGTTACTTGGATGGCAGATAAGTGGGGTAAACGTACTGCATTTCTTATTTCCACAGGTATTTCGATAGTAGGCTACGTGCTTAAATGGTGGGGGTTTAGCCCTGAAAATCCATGGTTAATATTCATGCCTATTCCACTTATTGCATTTGGTATTGGTGGTTTGTTTACATTGATGATGAGTATGACCGCTGATGTGTGCGATTTAGACGAACTCAGAAATGGTATGCCACGAAAAGAGGGCACATTTGGCGCGATTTATTGGCTCATGGTTAAATTAGGCCAAGCACTTGCGATATTTTTGGGTGGCGTCGTTCTAAAACTCGTTGGTTTTGAAGGTGGCGCCGACGTACAAACAGTTGAAACAATGACTAACTTGCGTATAGCTGACATCATTATACCTGCATTTACCG
Source organism: Glaciecola sp. UBA1851 (assembly GCA_002338515.1). Lineage (GTDB taxonomy): Bacteria > Pseudomonadota > Gammaproteobacteria > Enterobacterales > Alteromonadaceae > Glaciecola. Next base: position 2,494 of record DDIL01000115.1, read on the forward strand.
CGCTACTTGCTATGTTAGTAATGTTTGGATATGACATAACTGAGAAAAAAGCGCGAGGGATCAAAGCAGAGCTAGAAGAAAGAAGAGGCAAGTTATAACAATAAATGATTTTAATGTTCGCAAGTTCAAGGGGCGAAGATTTCGGCGCTTCCCGCTGTAAACTGCCTTGAATATGCCCGATAAAAGCATTGTATCTATCAAAGCTCAATATGTTATTGAGTCTGCGATACTTTTACAGCAAAAATTTGCCATTTCAGGTACCAATAACGAACCTAACTCATGATGCTTTACATTGAAAAATGAAAAAAATTACTTCGTCCTCATTTGTGCGTGGTATTTTCAGCGTTTAAATAATATGCTAGTTGCAAAACACTTCTACGATAATTTATACAGGTCCTCAAATGAAAAAACTGGCAATAGTCTTGTGCGTATTGAGTGCGCTTTTTGCATGTTCTGAAAACAAAGAGTCTACTAGACTAGATGATACAGCACATGAAACATCGATAACGAGCACGCTTTATCATGGCGGCGAAATATTAACTATGGCTGGCGAACAGGCTAATTATGCTGAGGCTGTTCTGGTAGAAGGCGAGAAAATAGCATTTGTTGGTTCAAAACAAGATGCATTGAAAAAGGCAATTGACGGCGTCGAAATAGTCGATTTACAAGGCAAAACAATGATGCCTGGCTTTATTGATGGGCATGCACATTTCTCAAATTTCGCCTCGCAAGCGATATATGCATTATTGCTGCCCTCGCCAGATGCAGAAATAAACAGTGTAGAAGCCGCGGTTACAGCCTTAAATGAATGGAATACACCAGAAAATAGAGCCTTTACTGGTTGGATTGTAGGAACAGGCTTTGACGATAGCGTAATAGAAGAAAAACGTTTTTTAACCAAACACGACTTAGATAGAGTATCTACCGAACACCCTGTTATGGTGATGCACATTTCTGGACACTTTGCGATGGTTAACTCAGTGGCTCTCGAAAAATTAAATATAACGGCAGATACGCCCAACCCAGAAGGTGGCTTGATTCGCCGCGAAGAAGGTTCAAACGAGCCCAATGGTGTATTAGAAGAACTTGCCGCAATTCCGCACATGATGGCTGCACTTAGCCCAACTAGTCCTGAAGCACTTGCTAGGTTTTTTGCTGCAGGACAAGAAATGGCGTTGTCTTATGGCTATACCACCGCTCAAGAAGGACGAGCAATGGAAAACCATGAATTACTTGCATCTTTAGCCGAGCAAGAACTGCTTAAAATAGATGTTGTGTCGTACATTGACTATTTATTTGTAGACAAATACATGTCGTCTAAGTGGAAAAGCGAACAATACACGAACCATTACAGAATTGGTGGAATGAAAGTCACATTAGATGGCTCACCCCAAGGGCGCACTGCTTGGCGAACAAGCCCTTATTTAATTCCACCTGATGGCGCGGCTAAAGACTATTCAGGCTACCCCGCATTCCCGAACGATGACGATTTAATCGCTATTTACAGAAAAGGCTTTGAGAACAACTGGCAAACACTGACTCATGCAAATGGCGACGCGGCTATGGACCAAATGATTCGATCCATGAAGCCGTTAGTAGACGAACTCGGTGTTGGCGATCGCCGAAATGTGCTCATTCATGGCCAATACGTAAGAGACGACCAACTTGATGAATTCAAAAAGCTTGATGTCATTGCCAGCCTCTTTCCGTTGCATACATACTATTGGGGAGACTGGCATTCTCAAATTATTGGTAGTGAACTTGGCAAACGAATAAGCCCAACAAGAACCGCGCTAGACAAAGGCCTTAAAATCTCAATTCATACTGATGCGCCGGTTGCTTTGCCTAACCTTATGCGCGTGGTTTGGACCGCCGTAAACAGAACTTCTCGTAGCGGAAAAATAATTGGGGAGGGCGAGAGATTAAGCCCTTATGAGGCCTTACAAGCCATAACTATTTGGGGCGCATATCAACATTTTGAAGAAAGCAGAAAAGGTTCCATAGAAGCTGGAAAGCTTGCTGATTTAGTCGTACTTGATGCCAACCCCATTGAAGTTGAGCCTGATGCCATACAAGACATATTAGTATTACAGACCATTAAAAATGGAGAGTTAGTTTACATTCGTTCAGGTGAATGATGGAACGGATGCTACTAATCTATTCATTTAAGACAGCATTTAACCATGTTTCGGCTAATAAGTCGTTACCGGCCTGTGAAGGATGAACACCATCGGGTAACCAATATTTAGCAGGTGCATGCTGAACGGCAACATCGAATACTTCTTGAAAGGGTATCCATAATGCATTGTTTTCTTGTGCTAATTGTTGCGCTATTTGTCTGTATTGTGAGAAAGGAGCAAGCCAAGAGTCGTTCACAACTGCTGTGTTAGGTAGTACAAACGGCTCACATATAATTAATTGAACGTTAGGCAACGCTACCATGGTTTTTCGTAAAATATTGGCATAGTTTTTTGAATAAGCTTCAAGAGAGGCGTCAGGGTTTTTGCCCCGTTTGTGCCAATAGTCGTTTACGCCAATTAATATGCTTACTATGTCAGGTTTCAGTTCAATGCAGTCTTTTTGCCACCGCTTGTTGAGTTCGCAAGCTTTATCGCCCGACACACCTCTGTTGTATAATTCAAGGGAAGATTTTGATTGGTGTAAATAGTTGGCTATCTGAGAAACAAAGCCTGCTCCCAATGCTTCCCCTTTATTGGCGTTTAACATGTCTTTGTTTCTTTGGGCGTCGGTAATGGAATCGCCCTGAAATAGAATAGTTTGATGTGCGTTTAATTCTATTGTTGATTTCGGCTGCTTTGCTAACGCTGACATTTACTGCGCCTTTTAAATTTAATTAATATGTTTTCGAATATTACAACTCTACTTTACGGGCTAGTAAATTAATTGCAAAACAATAGTGTTAGTTACTGGAACGAGATTCTTTCTTTTACAGTTCTTATATGTAATTATCAGTGCATAAACCTCATTCGTTACATCTTATAAATTTTGCCAAGCACTTTTTCACTATTAACTTATTTCTTCAATATAACTGGATTAAATTCATGCCCGAAATTCAAAAGCTTTTAGATAATAATAAACGTTGGGCAGAAATCACGCAAAAAGAAGACCCTGAGTTTTTTAGTAAATTAGCCCAACAACAAACCCCTATTTATTTATGGATTGGCTGTAGTGATTCCAGAGTGCCGGCAAATCAAATTGTTGATTTGCTACCGGGTGATGTATTTGTGCATCGCAATGTAGCGAATATGGTGATCCATACTGATTTTAATTGTATGTCGGTTTTGCAATATGCGTTAGATGTTTTGCAAGTGAAACATATTATAGTGTGCGGTCACTATGGCTGTGGCGGAGTCCAAGCGGCACTGGAAAATACATCATTGGGATTAATTGATAACTGGCTGTTGCATATAAAAGACATCGCTAAAAGTCACGAAAAAGAATTGGCTGAGCTAAATGAGCACGAGCGTATTAATCGATTGTGCGAGTTAAATGTGCTTGAGCAAGCCAGAAATGTTCGACAAACTAGTGTTTTTCAAGATGCGATGAAGCGTAATCAAGACGTTAAACTACATAGTTTCATTTATAGTTTAAAAAACGGCAGGATTACTGTTTTGGAACGAGACGAATAATGAAGGGTTATCCAAATATCCTAACATTGCATTCTGATTAGATATCACTCATTATCTGATAGCCATCAATAAAACCTACGATAAATATAATGATTGAAAACAATACCGTAGAGCCCAACAAACCAAGTAAATTAGCGGATATCGCATCAAAAATCCCTGTTATTGCGCAACTTAAAACCATTGTAGAAAAAATACGAGAATGGAAGTTTGCTATTTGGGCGAGCCAATATAATTATTCTCAATTGTGCTATTTTATTGCAGCCATGTTGGTTGTGTGGAACTTTTTACATGTGCAAGAACCGTCATATATACTGGCGGGGTGGGTCGCGTTTATTGGGTTAGTTCGAGAACTGCTTCACTTGGTTAAGCACATATGGGAAAACCTAATTGGTAAAACAGCCATTCTTATTATATATGCTTCAACAGCTAATGTAGCGATTGCCTACGCTGCCATGCAAATAAATAGCATTACCGGTATAGAGCCTACGCCATTTGTGTTTAGTTTGGGGTTTACGGCCTTAGTATTGCTGCCAATTTGGGTAACACTGTCTACTATTGTTGTGTTTTCGTTTTTTTTAGTCGCCGTTAATTTATGGTTGCTGATACGACTCCCATTAAAAATGATTGGATTTAATTTACAGCTTCATTGGGAAGATAAAAAGAATGCTGTATTAACAATGCTTCTTAGGATAGTGTTAGTGCCCTTTGCTGTTGCAGCAGTGTTATCTTTGACTTATCCGTATTTGGCCGACTTTGTTGATGAGCCACTTGGTTTACAGACCCAAAGTTCTGACACCCCAAGTTCAAAAGTAACGAATGAACCATCTAAAGAAGGCGAACAAGTGCCTTTAGAAATGCCAGTGGGTGAACAGCCTACTAGTGAATTGCAAATAGATAACATTGAACCACTTACAAAAGTAACATCTGAAACGGAAGATCAATTGCCAACTACTGCACCTGCAGATATTAATATGGTCAACAATGATGTTGATAACCTTTCGCCTAGTCCCAATCCGGAGCCTCTAAAGGATGAAAAAGAGCAGACCAGAAAAGCCAAATTGACGTTGGCAGAGGCAATTAAAACAGGTAACTTAGATGAAGATATCGCTTTCAATTTTGAGCTACCTGACATTGATGAGCCAGAAAATGAATGGTTGGCTAAAAATAAAAAACCTGTAAGGCAACTAATAGCCCACTTTATCTGGTTTTTAGAAGCTTACCCTTACTCGAAATGTATAAAGCCAGAAAATGCTAGAACCGTGCCCATTGATGAAATAGCAGTATTAATCATTACTCAAGATGAGTCGGCAGAACTTGGTTACCAGTATGAAGTGACCGAATGCGAGCTTCGAAATAAGCGTCTGTGAGTTTGCATTAACGGTATATGGCATTAATATAGGGTCAACAATCGATTTAAATAAACACTTGACAGATCACAAGGTGGTCTTTAAGTTAATTGAAAATAACAAATAAAAGGTGAGACATGACCATCCAAATAAATTTTGAGCTATCTGATAGCGATTTAGAACATTTTCGCGAAATGATGAAAAATGCAGTTATTAAAGCATCCGAACACTCACCAGAAGAAATCTTAAAGCATGCAAACTCTGTTTGTGAAAAAATGGAAAGCGTTGTCCTACCCGATTTCGTTAATGAGCGCTTTAAGTCTTTAAAGCTATTAATTCAAGCAGTCGAAGATGTTGAATGGCAAATGCCTGATGATGAGAAAACTGAAGTTTTAACTACACTAGCATATTTTACTGAACCCGAAGATTTAGTCCCCGACCATATTCCTGGATTAGGCTATATTGATGATGCAATAATGATTGAACTTGTTATACAGGATTTATCACAAGATCTTGATGCATATAAACAGTTTTGCGATTTTAGAGCGGTTGAAGAGAAAAGACGTGGCGACGAAGCCAATATTAATCGAGAAAACTGGCTTGAAGGGAAAAGAGCAGAAATACGCAGTGGTTTGAGAAGACGAAGAAAATCAGGATCAAAGAGGCGCATCTTCTCTAGAATAATGTAAGTTATCCCAAAATATAAAATACGCATTAATAATTTTAAAAGTCACTTTATAAGTGGCTTTTTTTTTACCTCTAAGAAATTCCCAAGGTATTAATCAGCTTTTTTTAAGGATTTCTTGTTACCCCTTAGTGTTTAATTAGGTTGCATTTTATATAACTTTGGAGATAACAATGTATAACAAATGGAAAAACTCATTACTCTTTCTAGCAGTATTGCTGACTTCACAATTAAGTAGTGCAGCTCAATTAAAAACGTTTGAATTTACTATCGATGGATTTACCAATGGGGGGTCTGTCACCGGTAGTTTTTCCGGGAGAGATTTGGATGGGGATGGGTATTTAAGTTCATTTATATTTTCACAAGATATAGACATGGACGGAACAGGATTTGAAAATGGGTTTGCGGCAAATGAAGTGATTTCTGCATCAGCAACGTTTAACGGTTTGTTTGATGACGACAATAACCCGGATACACCACCTGTAATGACAACGTTTAATTTAATGAACGACTTAACTAGCATAGATGACTTATTTTTTGATATGTTTCCGCTAGACTTATTTTTTGTACTGAACTATCAACTTGGAAGCGGCGTTCTAGGCGACGATGCGTTTGAAGGGCTTGTTTTTGGGCAAGCCGATGGTGAAGCTCCTTTAGGATTGGGTAAATTTCTGCCTGCACCATTGGGTATTCTCTTTGATTCTCCTAATGATTTACCCGGTGGTTCAACTCTAACTTCTGCGTTGATTAACAATGGGTCTGACGGCAATCCTTGCGAGAATTCAACATGTGGTGCTATTCATACCGTTTTACCCGATATTAGCGTGGGCGGTGCAGAACTAACTAACAGTTTAGCGATTGTGCGCGAAGTAAGCTCACCACACGCTGATTTATTGTTGATTTGTAGCATGATTTGCATTGTTGTCGCTAGAAAATACGCTAAATAAAGACATGGATGGTAAACATAAAGCCTAACATTTGACACCCTATTTACTGGTATTTTGTAGTTGCCAGTTTCTCGATGTTTACTTGTTTGCACACTGTGAAATGGGATATTTTATCAATAGCCAATATTAGCACCTAACTGCGCTTTGACTTTAGATTGCTCTATTTTCATAGTTTCTTGTAGTTGTTTTTTTATCATTTGGAAACGTGCATCTTGCGCTAATTCCTTTGTAGCAGGCATAGCAAAAAAGGCGTAGGAGTAAAAAATCCAATTATTAGATACTCGTTCCTCAAGAATTTCTATGGCGCGATCAATGTTGCCCAAAATAGCGTGAACGACTACATCGTCTACTCCGGTAGTGTAACCGCCATTTTTTAACACCCTAGATTGAGCAATGAAGTCTAATATTGCATTTAAAACTTTGTTTCCTTGAGACACTTGTTCTGTTTCCATTAAGGCATGACTCAACATCCATGCACCCCAAATATTTCTAGCGTTAATTTCGAATGTGCTAGTCAGCAATTCTGGGTATATAGGTTCTAGTAAGGACAATGTGTCCTTAAAATTGCCTGCTAGATTAATTTTTTGTGCTAATTGGAGTTTGTAATAACGAGCTTGCGGGAATTCTTCTATTTGTTTTAGAGACAGATCAATAGAGGTTTCATTTTCGCTCAATATCATTGTTTTCCAGTTCTTTGCTTCAAAATAGTCAGGATGAGAATTAAGAAGAGTATCAATACACTTAAGCGCAGAAGATTCATCCCAAATTTGCACGTGCATTAAACATACACCCCAGTGCCTATCCGGATTGTTAGGCTCTAGCTCCCATTCTTTAACCGCATATTGCATGGCTTCAAAACCTTTGCCCATTTGCAAATACCAGCGACTCAACAAACTATTATTGTTGGCTGCGTTGGGATGTATATCAGCAATATGTTTAATTACACTAACCGCTTCTTCAGCGCGTCCATTTCTCCACAATAAAATTGCGAGTAATTGATTTAGCTGATTATCTTGTGGATTCAAAGTGACCGCTTTACGAGCAAAAATAATGCCTTGTTCTATTTGATTATTTCTACGATTCAGCTTGGCAAGATCAGCATAAGCTTCTGCATTATTAGGATTAAGTGAAATTGATCGTTGTAGACTCGTTTCGGCTTTATCTAAAGCGTTTTCTTGTAAGTAAATTTTACCTCGTAACGAATAGGCTTCACTTAAACTAGGTTCTAAAGATATTGCATGAATAAGTAAATTTTCTATCTTTTGTTGTGAAAAAAGTAAGCCACTGTACTGTTGCGTCACGGGACTAATTTGATTTAATTGATTAAGAGTTTTGGCAAGCAAAACATGTGCAAGTGCGTAGTTTGGATCTAGCGTTATTGCTAATTCGTAGTGCTCTTTTGCTTTTTGTAGGCCACCTTTCGTATGTAAAGATGATGACTGTTGGCCAAGCATAACTTGCTGATAAGCAGGAAAGCTTGGTTGATATGGCGGATTATCTATTTTTGTTAAGGAGCCTAAAATGGCTACTAGGGTTGATTGAGCAATATCATCTTGAATGGAAAATATATCTTCTTTTAACCTATAGAACGTTGACGACCAAATTGGCGTCTCTGATTCAACATCAATGAGTCTTGCGTTTATTCTGAGCTCTGTTCCAAATACTTGTGTGCTTCCTTCAAGTATGAACTCTGCGTTTAACACTTCAGATATGTTGCTAATTGATTGTTCAGTTTGATTAATTGAAAAACTAGAGGTACGGGCAACTACCCTTAAGTTCCGCTGCTTAGATAGCATAGAAATAATACTTTCACTTATGGCCGAGCCTATGTGATTATTATTTTCATTCTCGGAGTTGTCGACAAACTTTAAAACGGCAATTACGGGATTGTTTTTGGTATTCGTTACACTGCCTTTTTGTTGCATACCGATGAAAATTGCCGTCACAATTAGAATACCAAAAATGCTTAAAAACACGATTTTATTTCTAGCTTTATGGTCTAAAAAAGTTTGGTTATCACTTTGGGTATTAGAGGAAGTAACATTTTGATGCTGAACATCAGAGTGCTGTTCAATTGTGTCTGTTTCTGGAAATTGCGCTGTATATCCTCGTTTTGGAATAGTTTTAATAATTGAATTTTTGTTTGGCGTATTTAGCGCTTGTCGCATCAATGAAATGGCACGATTAATGGTGTCGTCTGATACTATTCGACCTTGCCAGACGTTTTCCATTAGTTCATCGCGAGTAATGAGTTTATTTTGATGTTCTAGAAAGTAGATGAGTAGACGAGACACGGTTGGCTCTAAACGAACAATTTTATCGCCTTGTTTTAACTCTCCCGATATATTATCAAAATGCCAATTTCCAAACCTGTAATTATTCATCTTATTACCCTGAATCTGCGACAGTTTTTACTTTATCATAAAAGTTTGGCCACGGGACTTAACAATGCGGTTTTCATTTAGCAGACTAGTATGACTAGTATGACTAGTTTAAACTGATGGGTGCACCTATTTTTAGATGTTTGGCAATGCCTATTGGATTGACGCTGGCCAATCAGTCCTTTGCAAGCTCATCTAGTTTACATTTGTATTTTCGTGTTACTTTTACTTTATCTCCTGAGGTTA
>DDIL01000188.1 GCA_002338515.1 Glaciecola sp. UBA1851
TTACGTGTACGAGTAGGGTCTGATATGACATGTGAAGAGGCTTGCGTTAATGCTTGAATAGTAATATTCGTCACAAATGCTTCGCCATTTTTCACATACACATAGGCATCAGTGATATTAACTTTACCTGCTCGAATACTTTTTACTTCCCAACCTTGTAACTGCAAACCAGCTTCAAATTTGCTCTTTAAAAGGTATTCATGTCGCGCTTTTTTATTTAGCGCTATTGTATTATTGTTTTGTTGTTTCTTTTTCATCTTATCATTATACACGCTTAGCAATACATGCAACCATTGAATATGCACTTTAATCATTAAACTGATGAAACAAATGCTCAAAAATCATGCGATTAACTTACGTATTAAGCTTATGTTTATTCCAACATTAATTATTACGACTAAAAATTCATTATTGAATTGAAAAACTGTTAATTGGACATAGTTCTTTATGTGTTATTATTTAAAAAATAAGTGAAATTAATAATGGGGAAATAGACCTCACATGCATATTTCAATATAGCGATTGTTTGAATATATGCTTAAACGTATCCTCACTAATTTTTAATTTAATTAATAAAAATCATAGATAAATTCCGAATAATACATTTTAGAAAAAGTACTTTAGTTTTATGCCTCAAGTTAATAAGCATGCACTTGTGCCTTACAGCGCACAGCAAATGTTCAATTTAGTCAACGACGTAAATGAATATCAAAATTTCTTACCTGGTTGCAGGAAAAGTGATGTGTTAAAGCAAAGCGATGATTTTATGCAGGCAAGAATGGTATTAGCCAAAGCTGGCATTGAACAAACACTAATAACTGAAAATGCGCTTGTCCCTGGTAAAAGTATTCAAATGAGCTTGTCCGAAGGCCCATTTAAATCGCTTTCAGGCGGTTGGACATTTACACCGTTGTCAGACGAAGCATGTAAAATAGAATTGAATTTACATTTTAAATTTGCCAGCAAATTAGTTGATATGGCATTCGGGAAAGTGTTTAGAGGGTTAACGAATAACATGGTAAAAGCCTTTAGTCAGCGAGCGAAAGAGGTATATAAATAATGCAAGATGCCATTGCTATTGAAGTGACTTACGCGTTACCAGAAAAACAAACGCTACTAAGCATTGCAGTTAAGAAAGGCACAAATGTAAAGCAGGCAATAGAGCAATCAGGCATTCTTACTTTACATCAAGATATTGATTTAGAAGTGAATAGAGTGGGTATTTGGTATAAAACAACAAAATTAGATAATGTATTAAATGAAGGGGATAGAATTGAAATTTATCGCCCACTTATAGCTGACCCTAAAGAAGTCAGAAAGCTTCGTGCACAAAAAGCAAAAGAGTCAGGGCGCGCCAATAAAACAACAGGCGCGCCGGTTAAACCATCAAGCTAAATAGAGAGTTTAATATTTTTTCCGCTTAAGTCCTGTTTGAGCTAAGATCTTGGCAGATATTTCTTCTACAGAATATTTTGTACTATTTAGAAACGGGATCTTTTCTTTCCTATATAAGTTTTCTACTTCTCTCAATTCCATTCTGCACTGAGGCATAGACGCATATCGACTGTTAGCCCTTCGTTCGGAACGAATTGCATGAAGTCTTTCTGCACTTATTGTCAAGCCAAACAGCTTTTGTTTGAATCGTCGAAGAACAGGAGGAAGCTTCAAAATATCACCGATATCTTCTTCTGTGAATGGATAGTTTGCTGCCTTGATTCCATATTGTAAAGCTAAGTATAAACTAGTTGGAGTTTTGCCAGAGCGAGAAACGCCAACCAAAATAATATCCGCTTCTTGAAAGTCCTTTAAATTGGAACCATCATCATTAGCTAGCGCATAGTTAACCGCTTCAATTCGAATATCGTATGTTTTTTCATGCATAGAATGGGTTCGATGTTTTTTCGGTTTTGATGGTATACCTATCACTTTTTCAAGAGGCACCACAAACTGATCAAGGAAATTATAGTTAATCCCAGGTGAGCTGCTAATGATTCGACCAATGTCTGCATTTACCATTGTATAAAAAACGAGCGGCCGTTCACCCGTTTTTTCATATGACTTCTTAATTTGCGAAATTACCTCTCTAGCATGTTGTTCGGTTTCAACAAAAGGAACCGTTGTATGTTCAAATTCAACGGGAAATAAAGACAATAAAGCATGCCCAAAAACCTCTGAGGTAATGGCTGTACCGTCTGAAATATAAAAAGCTCTACGCACAACATCTCCTTAACAATGTTGTAAATTTCTTACGAAAAAAAATAAATTTTACTTTGTATAGAAAGCACAATTACAATCTGCGAGTGCTAACGCTAGCACGTTTAGTTGTTTTGTAATAGTGATTGAAAGTACTCAACGAATTGTTGAAAATGATTTCACCGTTTTTCAGTTAATAATGATTAGCTTTGCTTGGAGGCCCTCACAGTGCAAGAATATGTTCTTTGGTATCAAGAGTTGGGAATGGATGATGTAAACCGAGTGGGAGGCAAAAATGCTTCGCTTGGTGAAATGATATCAAATCTATCTAACGCAGGCGTACAAGTACCAGGTGGATTTGCCACTACTGCTTATGCGTTCAATGAATTTTTAGATAAAAGTGGTGTTGAAGCCAAAATTTACGATTTGCTCGATGCCCTTGATGTAGACGATGTAAATGCATTAGCACAAGCTGGTAACAAAATTAGGCAATGGATCTTAGATACGCCGTTTCAATCTGAATTAGAAGATGAAATAAAGTCGGCTTTTAATACGTTAGTGGCAGATGCTGGAGACGAAGCATCTTTTGCTGTTCGTTCCTCTGCTACGGCAGAAGATATGCCCGATGCATCGTTTGCAGGTCAGCAAGAAACTTTCCTTAATGTCAAAGGTTATGAATCTGTTTTAATTGCCATTAAACATGTTTTCGCTTCATTATTTAATGATCGTGCCATTTCTTATCGGGTTCACCAAGGCTATGACCATAAAGGTGTTGCCCTATCAGCTGGTATCCAGCGCATGGTTAGAAGTGATTTATCGGCCTCTGGGGTTATGTTTAGTATTGATACTGAATCGGGTTTCGAAGATGTAGTATTTATCACTAGCTCTTACGGTTTAGGTGAAATGGTTGTGCAAGGTGCCGTTAATCCAGACGAATTTTATGTTCATAAGCCAACTCTAGAACGTGGAAACCCAGCGGTGTTGCGCCGTAATATCGGTTCTAAATTAACTAAAATGATTTATTCAGATGATTTAGAGCACGGCAAACAAGTTGAAATAGTCGATATTCCAAGAACAGACGGCATGCAGTTTTCGATTAATGACGAAGAAGTCATGGAATTAGCCAAACAGGCTGTCACTATTGAAAAGCACTATGGTCGCCCTATGGATATAGAGTGGGCAAAAGACGGTACAGATGGCAAGCTATATATTGTTCAAGCACGCCCAGAAACGGTTAGAAGCCGAGAAGACATGCAAGTTATTGAGCGTTTCCAACTTAATGGCAATGCTAAGTTAGTATGTGATGGTAGGGCAATTGGTCATAAAATTGGTGCAGGTAAAGCAAAAGTCTTAGCATCAATTGAAGAAATGGATAAAATTGAAACGGGCGATGTGTTAGTTACCGATATGACCGACCCTGATTGGGAGCCTATTATGAAAAAGGCTTCTGCAATTGTCACAAACCGAGGCGGCAGAACTTGCCACGCCGCTATTATTGCGCGTGAAATGGGTATTCCTGCGGTAGTGGGTTGTGGCGATGCAACCGATTTAATCAAAACTGGCGATGAAGTAACGGTATCGTGCGCCGAAGGTGACACTGGTTATATCTATGGTCAAGTACTTGATTATGAAGTGACCACTTCACGCATTGATTCCATGCCTGATTTACCATTAAAAATAATGATGAACGTGGGTAACCCTGACCGCGCCTTTGATTTCGGTCGTTTGCCGCATGAAGGTGTAGGCTTAGCTCGTTTAGAGTTTATTATTAATAGAATGATTGGTGTGCATCCTAAAGCCTTGCTTAATTATGATGAACAGCCAGAAGAAGTGAAAGAAGAAATTGATGATATGATTGCTGGTTACCCTACACCAGTTGAATACTATATTCAGAAACTTGCTGAGGGTATTTCATCTATAGGCGCAGCGTTTGCACCAAAGAAAGTGATTGTTCGTATGTCTGATTTTAAATCTAACGAATATTTTAATTTGGTCGGTGGTTATCAATACGAGCCAGACGAAGAAAACCCAATGCTTGGTTTTAGAGGCGCTAGCCGATATATTTCTGAGAGTTTCAGAGATTGTTTTGCGCTTGAGTGCGAAGCTATAAAGCGTGTACGAAATGAAATGGGTCTAACCAACGTTGAAATAATGATTCCATTCGTACGAACGTTAGAAGAAGGCAAGCAGGTTATTGATTTGTTAGCAGAGCATGGCCTTGAGAAAGGTGACAATGGCTTACGTATTATCATGATGTGTGAATTGCCTTCAAATGCACTATTAGCTGATCAGTTCTTAGATATCTTTGACGGATTCTCAATTGGCTCCAACGACTTAACTCAGTTAACGCTTGGTTTAGATAGAGACTCCGGGCTAATCGCACATTTATTCGATGAGCGAAACGAAGCTGTTAAAGCACTATTATCCATGGCGATTAAAGCAGCTAAAAAACGTGGTAAGTACGTAGGAATTTGTGGTCAAGGCCCATCTGATCACGAAGACTTTGCGGCTTGGTTGGTAGAGCAAGGTATTGACAGTGTATCGCTTAACCCTGATACCGTTGTTGAAACTTGGCTATATTTAGCTGAAAAACATGGCTAATTAGTCGTTCTTAAACATTTGTTGTTTAATAAAAACGCCCTGCATGCAAGTTGGGCGTTTTTTATTTATGCTGAATGTAACGGAGCAATTCGTTTTTAAAAAAGCCAAGTTGTAAATCAGACTTTGCCAATATTGATTGATTTATATTTGTTTAGCTATAGAGTCCAGCAATCACACTAGGTATACTAGCGGCTTGATCATAGGAGCATATTGTTGAACGCGTTACCAGTCATATCACCACAAGCAAATTTACCGTCGCCTGTTCTTGGTTTTATTCAAGCATTAGAATCATCAGATTTTAGTGGAGAAATAGATATTACCTATTCAAGCCGCTTATCGGTTGCCACGGATAACTCGATTTATCAACAGTTACCTCAAGGGGTATTGTTTCCTCGAAACGTCGCTGATCTGCAAATCATTGCTAAGCTTTCAGCGAATATTAATGATATTACATTCAGTGCCCGAGGTGGAGGTACAGGTACTAATGGTCAGTCACTTACACCGGGTATTGTCGTTGATACATCTAGACATATGAATCACATTTTGGAGCTTAATTTAGAGCAGCAATGGGTGAAAGTTGAATCTGGTGTAGTGAAAGACGCATTAAATGACTATTTAGCCCCGCATGGTTATTTCTTTTCACCTGATTTATCTACCAGCAACCGCGCTACAATTGGTGGCATGATAAGCACCGATGCCTCAGGACAGGGGTCACTGGTATATGGCAAAACCAGCGATCATCTTTTAGGTTTGCGCGCTGTAATAGCCTCAGGTGATGTGTTAGATACACAACCGATAGACATTGAAGAAGCGACAACGTTAGCAAAAAGAAAGGATGCAATTGGTAATATTTACAAGCAAATATTAGCCACTTGTATTGAAAAACGTGAAAAAATAATTGAAAAATTTCCTCGTTTAAATCGCTTTTTAACTGGCTATGATTTAGAGCACGCATACGATGATAAACAAAATAAAATAGATGCTGGGCGGCTAATTGCAGGCGCTGAAGGGTCATTAGCTTTCATTGCCGAAGCGAAGCTTAATATTACGAAAATTCCAACATTTACCACTTTGGTCAATGTAAAATACGACAAGTTTGAATCGGCCCTTCGTCATGCGCCTAGCATGATTGAAGCGAAGGCAACGTCTGTGGAAACCGTTGATAGCAAGGTACTTGGGCTTGCTCGAGCTGATATTATTTGGCACAGCGTGTCTGACCTGATTTCTGATGTACCCAATAAACCTATGGATGGGTTGAATATGGTGGAGTACAACAGCGATAACCAAGCTGAAATTGATAGTAAAATTACACAATTATGTGAACGTCTTGATAATGACATCGCGCAACAAAGAAATGGGGTGATCGGATATCAAATTACCTCAAACAAATCGCAAATAAAGAAAGTCTATGCGATGCGTAAAAAAGCAGTGGGGTTATTGGGTAAAACAAAAGGCGCTAAAAAACCCATAGCTTTTGCAGAAGATACTGCTGTGCCGCCTGAAAATTTAGCGGATTTTATTATGGAATTTAGGGATTTGTTAGATTCTCATAACTTAAATTACGGTATGTTTGGACATGTTGATGCTGGTGTACTACATGTGCGACCTGCGCTTGATTTATGCGACCCTAAACAAGAGCAATTAGTTAACACCATTTCTGACCAAGTAGTTGCGCTTGTGGCTAAGTATGGCGGTTTAATGTGGGGAGAGCACGGGAAAGGTTATCGCAGTCAATATGCTCCCGAATTTTTTGGTGAGTATTTATATGATGAACTCAGAAAACTAAAAGCGGCGTTTGACCCAAACAATAAAATGAACCCAGGAAAAATTTGTACGCCTTTTGAATCTAGCGCGAAACTTGTGCAAGTATCAGACACTAAGCGGGCAACCTACGATCGTAACATTCCTATTGCATTTAAAACTGAATTTGAACCTGCCATGAGTTGTAATGGTAATGGCTTATGCTTTAATTATGATACAACTTCACCTATGTGTCCTTCTAGTAAAATTACTCAAGATAGACGGCATAGTCCAAAGGGAAGGGCGGGCTTAATAAGAGAATGGTTGCTGCAATTAAGCAAACATAACATTGATTCAGAGAATATCTCAGTTAAAACGTTTAAAAGTAATATTTTTTCTAAAATCAAACAAACATTTAGCAAGCAAGATGACTTCAATCATGAAGTGTTTGAAGCCATGAACGGATGCCTAGCATGCAAATCTTGTTCTAGCCAATGTCCGGTAGGGGTTGATGTTCCTGATTTCAGGGCAAAATTTTTAGCTATTTATTATTCAAAGTATTTGCGTCCACTAAAAGATTACTTTGTTGCTCATGTTGAAACGCTTACGCCTTTGATGGCAAAAGCGCCTAAACTGACCAATATGTTAGTGCAGTCTGCGCCATCAAAATGGTTATTAAAGCAGATTGTGGGTTATGTAGACACACCAGCATTATCTACACCTAGCCTAAAGCAGCGAGTGAATAGCTACACCCAAGTACTAAAATCGAAAAAAGATATAGAATATTTACAGCAATTAAGTGACGACGAGCGCAGTGAGCATATTTTAATTGTGCAAGACCCATTTACCTCGTTTTACGATGCATCTGTGGTAGAAAAACTTGCGTTATTCCTCAAAAAAGTTGGTAAAAAACCGGTTGTTTTACCTTTTTCACCAAACGGTAAACCGCAACACGTTAAAGGGTTCTTAAAAGAATTTGAAAAAACAGCTGAGCAAACAAGTGAGTTTTTAAACCAAGTTGCTAAGTTAAATATTCCAATGATAGGGGCAGACGCGTCATTGGTGCTATGTTATCGAGATGAGTATGTGAAAACGCTTGGTATTAAAGCAAACAACTTCACTGTTTATACGCTTACTGAGTGGCTGAGCGATTGTGCTGACGCATTGCCCGAGTTTAGCCAACCCAATCAACTTACCTATGATCTATTAGCTCATTGCTCTGAAAAAACAGCGTTGCCCCAAACAGAAAAAACTTGGGTAGATATTTTCGATAAGTTTAACTTAAAGCTCAATATTGTTTCTGTTGGTTGTTGTGGTATGGCGGGTACATATGGTCATGAATTAGAAAATCTAGAAAACTCAAAAGGTATTTATAATTTGAGCTGGGCATCTCATGCCAAAAATCATAATATTCTTGTTACAGGTTATTCATGTAGAAGCCAAGTAAAACGTTTTGAACAATTTAGACCCAAGCATCCGATAGAAGTGTTAGCGGACCTGCTTTAATATAAAAATAATAAGAGAGAAAGAATGAATCAAGATCAACAAGGTGAAATAAACAGTCAGGCGTCACTACAAGAGTGGGTTAGACAGCAATTTCAGCGTGCCAATGCGCATTTAGCCGAAAATAGTATATTGTTTGAGACAGTAGTTACTGAACAAAGTCGCTACTTAGCTCCTATTGTTGCTGTGTGGAAAATAAAAGATAGAAACAACGACTTTTATTGGGTCATTTGTGGCGATGTGCCAGCAGATTATGTTCAAGCTTCTAGCGCAAAGGATGCAAGAGAGGTGCTAAGACACTTTTCTATGGCATGGCAATTGAAAGCAGAGAATATTTTAGCCAATGAAAAATCTGACCAAGTACAAAAAGATTATGCGAATTTACTGATTTCTAAGGCGGAAGTACTTTACGAAACACAAAGTAATGACGAGTGGTGGAATGCTTAATTCGTAAATGAGTATGCGTATCTTTTACAACTTTTCCTTATTAAGATACGCATGTTTATACCAACAAAATGTTATTCTTCAGAATTGCTAGAGCTAGATACCTCGCGCTTCGGCATCTTGTCATTAGCAGTTATATCACTTGCGTTCATCACAGCTAAGCTTAATTCTTCAGAGCTGAATAGCGGTGGTAAAGTAATATTTAAACCGTCTAACATGGTATTAGTTTTCTGTTGCTCAGTTAAAATCTGTAAAACATCCGTTTTAGACATTAAGTTACTTTCTAATGCCGGTTGATTGTTTGTGTTTTCTGCAAGTGTTACGTTCAAACTTGCTGATAGTGCCATTGCAATTAATGCTGTATTCATATATTTCTCTTTAATATAATTGTTAAAAAATTGATGTAAAAGTAAAAAACTATAAGAAACTATGTTTTATCATTTAACTTTATGTTTTTATTGATAAAAACACATTTCTTGTATTAATATTACGGCAGCTTTATAAAAAGGATAAACGATAATTATTGATTTATAGGATTAGAAAAACTAATCTGTTGTCAATTCTTATCGGATAATACTTATGCATAAACGATTGCCACCCCTTAATGCTTTAAAAGCCTTTGAATCTGCGGCAAGAAACCTCAGCTTTACAAAAGCAGCAGATGAATTATTTGTGACGCAAGCTGCTGTAAGTCATCAAATTAAAAGCCTTGAAAGCTATTTATCGATAAAATTATTTCATCGTAGGAATCGTGCACTACTATTGACCGAGGAAGGGCAATCTTACTTTCAAGATTTGCGAGATATTTTTGCTAATATGCAAGACGCAACAGACAGACTTGTTGCATTAGGATCGAAAGGGGCAATAACCATTGCCACACCTCCAAGTTTTGCTGCTCAGTGGTTGGTTCCCAAATTACATGAGTTTTCAGCTATTCATAATGATATAGATGTGCGAATAAAAGCGGTTGATTTAGATGAAGGATTTCTTGACGATTCGGTTGATATCGCAGTTTATTATGGCAAGGGTACATGGACAGGTTTGGCGAGTACTAAATTACTGGCTGAATATTTAACTCCAATGTGCTCACCGCTTCTCCTTCATAAATCAAATGGTTTGAGTGCCTTAAAGGATTTATCTAATCATAGGTTACTTCATGATAATACTAGAAGGGCGTGGAAAAATTGGCTGCAAAACTTTGGCATTAAAGATATTAATGTAAATCATGGCCCAATTTTTAGTCACACTATGCTAGTGTTACAAGCGGCTTGCAACGGCCAAGGTATTGCGCTTTCCGATACGGTATTAGCTAAGCCAGAAATTGATAGTGGACGATTAGTTTGTCCGTTTTCTGAAAAAATAGAGTCTAAAAATAGTCATTATTTGGTATGCAAAGAATCTCAGGCTGAAACGAATAAGATAAAAATATTTAGTGAATGGATGCTAGAGAAAGTCGCTCAAGGTTAATTCAAACTTATGATAATTATAGTTAACCAATAATTGGCGATTTGAGCATAATGTGCGGTCTGAAATATTAATGAACACACACTTAAATGATTGACAGGAAATGAAATGAATTACCGTATTTGGTTGGTTATTGGCTCTTTATTGTGTGCTTTCAGTGTTGCTATGGGAGCCTTTGCCGCGCATGCGTTAAAAGCAAGTTTAGATACCTATCAATTGTCTATTGTTGAGACCGGTGCACGCTACCAAATGTATCATGGTTTCGCGATATTAATAACTACTACTCTTGGCATAATTTTCTATCAAAATAAATCAAGTTATCAAATCAGTTTTCCTTTTCATATGATAAATAGCTTGTTTTTAGTGGGAGTTATTTTATTTTCCGGTAGCTTATATTTGCTAGCTTTGTTTAGTTTAAAATGGGTTGTGTATATGACCCCTCTTGGCGGAGTATGCTTTATCATAGGTTGGGTAATTTTTGCCGTTTGCGCATATAAATTGACATTGTCACGTCAAAACAACTAGGGCCTGCGAATCTTTGCTGCACAATTTTAAAGCAAATAACAACAGGCATAACAAATATTTAAGGAAATGTAATTAAGTGGAATGCATTTACTATTGCAGGGCAGGCTATGAAGCAGATTTACAGCAAGAGTTGCAAACCAAACTGGGTTTGTTGGGACAATATGGTTATGCCAAGTTTAAAAAGAATCAAGCTTTATTAACATTTGATATAACATCCATCAATGCAAAGCCTGACGCATCAAATATGCTTAATGCCCTATTGCAAAGAACGCCTGCTTTATCATCTTTAGTGTTTGCAAGACAAAAATTGGCATTGCTATGTCATATAGATTTGCCTGATGAAGATAGAATAACACCAATAATAGAAGCGCTACAAAAATATGATGTATCATATTTTGGCGATATAGTTGTGGAATATGCGGATACCGAAGACGGGAAGCAAATAGCAAAATTCTGTAAAAAATTTACTGTACCACTTAGAAATCACTTGCGTAAATCTGGGTTACTCACTAAAAATCCAAGAGAAGATAAAGCCTACGTCCATTTATTATTTGCCACTAGTAAACGTTGTGCACTTTGTTTAAGTCATCCACAAGACAGAAGTCACTATCCATTAGGCGTAAAGCGATTGAAAATGCCAGTTGACTCACCAAGTCGCTCAGTATTGAAGCTTGATGAGGCCATTCACTCTTTCTTTAATGTTGATCAGAAAAACGCCTTGTTTCAACCTGGAATGCAAGCGACAGACTTAGGAGCTTGCCCAGGAGGATGGAGTTATCAATTAGTGCAGTTAGGTTTATCAGTTGAGGCGGTTGACCATGGACTGATACAAACCGAATTAATGCAAACAGGCAAGGTAAAACACTTTTCAGAAGATGGATTTTTATATCAACCTCAACAGGGTAATGTGGATTGGCTTGTTTGCGACATGATTGAACAACCCACTAGAGTGTCTGAATTAATGCTTAAGTGGCTGATTAAGGGGTGGGCAAACGCTTGTATATTTAATTTAAAACTCCCTATGAATAAACGCTCAAAAGTTGTGTTTCCCATTCTAGAGCACATTCAAAAAACCTTAAGCGACCAATTTGGAGATTCAATTGTTCAAGCTAAGCATCTATATCATAACAGAGATGAAGTGACGGTATTGATTATCGTTAATTCGCAACTGGTGAGTGGATATACTGAAAACTTGTGACTACCAAATTTTACTACTGTCTGAATATTTGGCTCTATTCGGGTTAATTGTTGTTTGTTTATAAATTGCTCATTAAGTCACCTATACACGCCATTCGAAAGACGCTGTAAACCCATCCATGGGCGCTCTGCGAATTCATCCATGAATTCGAAGCTTTCGAATGGCGTGTATAGGTAAGTTAATGTTTTTAAGTTTCAAATTATGAAGCAACAATTAACGCGAATAGAGCCAAATATTTTAATATGACTATAAACACAATTAACTAGTGAAAATTTCGTTATTGATGATATTCAATTCGATAAGTTGTGATTTTTTGATTCAATTGAATAAAATACCAAATTAATTATCTGAATCGCTCTAAAACTATTCTCAATTACAATACTGAGTGAATACTATCATTATGCCCATAAAATAAGGGTTACAAGCGCTAAATCAATTCTTTGAATACTAGTACCATCGTCTTTTCTTGTGATATTTTACCAATGATTGAAAAAATAACACCTAAAGTGGTGTAATTTCTGCTCAATGATCTATATAATTCGCCCGAAATTTTTAACGAACCAATAAAGTGGGAAGCATGTCAGATCTAGCTCATTACAGAAATATTGGTATTTTTGCTCACGTTGACGCGGGTAAAACGACCACGACAGAACGAATTTTGAAACTTACCGGTCAAATACATAAAACCGGTGAAGTACATGATGGTGAATCAACTACCGATTTCATGGAACAAGAAGCTGAGCGCGGTATTACCATTCAATCAGCTGCGGTAACATGTTTTTGGAAAGATCACAGATTTAATGTTATCGATACTCCTGGACACGTTGACTTTACAGTAGAAGTGTATCGTTCTCTTAAAGTACTAGATGGCGGTATTGGTGTATTTTGTGGTTCTGGTGGTGTTGAGCCTCAGTCAGAGACTAACTGGCGTTATGCAAACGATTCAGAAGTAGCACGTATTATCTTTGTAAACAAACTAGACCGTATGGGTGCAGATTTTTATCGTGTAGTAAAGCAAACTCAAGACGTACTAGCGGCAAATCCATTGGTTATGGTATTGCCTATCGGCATCGAAGACGAATTCGTTGGCGTGGTAGAT
This sequence comes from Glaciecola sp. UBA1851, assembly GCA_002338515.1. Lineage (GTDB taxonomy): Bacteria > Pseudomonadota > Gammaproteobacteria > Enterobacterales > Alteromonadaceae > Glaciecola. The sequence continues at coordinate 12,768 of DDIL01000188.1, forward strand.
TTGTTAACACGTAAAGCTTATATATGGGATGACACAGGTCTTCCTGAAAACTACTCAATCGAAGATGTTCCTGCTGACATGGTTGATAAAGTAGAAGAATATCGTGAAATGCTCGTTGAGACTGCTGTAGAGCAAGATGACGACTTAATGATGGCATATATGGATGGTGAAGAGCCTTCTATTGAAGACCTTAAGCGATGTATCCGTAAAGGTACGCGAACTATGGACTTCTTCCCAACTTATTGTGGTTCTGCGTTTAAAAACAAGGGCGTTCAATTAATCTTAGATGCTGTTGTTGACTATTTACCTAGCCCGACAGAAGTTGATCCTCAGCCACTTACCGATGAAGAAGGTGAGCCGACGGGTCGTCACGCGCTAGTTTCTGCCGATGAAACATTTAAAGCGTTAGCGTTTAAAATTACTGATGACCGTTTTGGTGCACTTACTTTCGTGCGCGTTTACTCGGGTACGCTGAAAAAAGGCGATACAATACTTAATGCGGCGACCGGTAAAACCGAACGTATTGGTCGTATGTGTGAAATGCAAGCTGATGACCGCAACGAACTAGATAAAGCGCAAGCGGGTGACATTATTGCAATTGTAGGCATGAAGAGTAATGTTCAAACAGGGCACACCTTGTGTGATCCTAAAGACCCAATTATATTAGAAGCAATGGTATTCCCAGAGCCAGTTATTTCTATCTCTGTTAAACCTAAAGATAAAGGTTCAACTGAAAAAATGGGTATTGCAATTGGTAAGATGGTTGCTGAAGACCCAACTTTCCGCGTTGAAACTGATGAAGATTCAGGCGAGACTATTTTATCGGGTATGGGTGAGTTACACCTAGACATCAAAGTAGATATACTAAAACGTACCTATGGCGTTGAGCTAGAGGTTGGTCAGCCACAAGTTGCATATCGTGAAACGATTACTCAAGAAGTTGAGGATTCATACACGCACAAGAAGCAATCTGGTGGTTCTGGTCAGTTTGGTAAAATTGATTATCGTATTAAGCCTGGTGAACCAAACAGTGGCTTTACATTCAACTCTATTGTTGTTGGTGGTAACGTTCCAAAAGAATTTTTCCCAGCAATTGAAAAAGGCTTTAAGGGTATGATGGAAGAGGGCGTATTAGCTGGCTTCCCTGTGCTTGATGTTGAAGTTGAACTTTTCGACGGTGGATTCCACGCAGTTGATTCATCAGCGGTTGCATTTGAAATTGCTGCTAAAGGCGCATTCCGTCAGTCAATTCCTAAAGCCGGCCCTCAGTTGATTGAGCCTATCATGAAGGTTGATGTATTTACGCCAGACGACCACGTTGGTGACGTAATTGGTGACTTGAACCGTCGTCGCGGTATGATCAAAGACCAAGAAGCGGGTGCTACCGGTGTGCGTGTTAAAGCTGACATTCCTCTTTCTGAAATGTTTGGTTATATCGGAAGCTTACGTACTATGACTTCTGGCCGTGGTCAGTTCTCTATGGAATTTTCACATTACAACCCATGTCCTGCTAACGTTTCTGAAAAAGTAATTGAAGAAGTAAAAGCACGAAAAGAAGCTAAAAAATAAATACTAGCTCTTCTAGTTTGATAAAAACCAGCTCATTGAGCTGGTTTTTTTATGTTTTTTATTGCTAGTAAAAGTAGTGAATAATTTTTCTACTGTTTCATTTTTTAGAGTGTTAGGTATGCATTTATTTAAAGCATATATGCGCAACTAGAGTGCATACTAAGCGTCTGAAAATCATTCATCTCATCTAAGTTGTTGAATATATTGAAAAATAAATATTGGCATTGTAATTGTATATAGCGAAGTGTGTGTGTAAGTGTGTGACATGTAGTAGTGTGCATGTTATGCGAGCGATCGGCTGCCTTACTTAGGTTCTTTGTAAGGCAGCCATTTTACTCAAATGAAAATTGTAGTATTTCATCATTAAAATTTCTGATCTAAGTATTCAATGCTTAGATAATCAGGCAAAGAAGCCCACAGTGATTCCAGTCGCTGTGGGTTTTTTTTATCTAAAAGGTATAAAAATGGGTCAATCAATAGACAATCAGTCAACCAGCATACATCAAACCAAGGTATTGATTATTGGTAACGGTATGGTCGGTCATTATTTTGTAGAACAATTGTTATTGCAACAAGCAACTGTTTCAATTTGTGTACTCTCTGGTGAATCTCGTCCTGCCTATGATCGTGTTCATTTATCCGAATTTTTTTCCGGCAAGACTGAGCAAGACCTATTGTTAACTACCGAGCAAGAATACATCGACAAAGGTGTAGAATTTCATTCAAATTCAAAAGTTGACTTTATAAATAAACAAGACAAATGGGTTCGCACAACGTCAGGGAATGAATATCACTACGATATACTTGTGCTAGCAACTGGTTCTTATCCGTTTGTGCCGCCTATTCCGGGAAATGATCAACCACACTGTCTAGTGTATAGAACAATTGATGATCTACATGATATTGAGGCATCTGCAAAGTGTAGTGAAGTTGGTGTAGTAGTAGGCGGAGGCTTATTAGGTCTAGAAGCCGCTAATGCGCTTAAAGAAGCTGGCTTAGAAACACATGTGGTTGAATTTGCGCCACAGCTTATGGCTGTGCAGGTTGATGAAGCTGGTGGTGAGTTATTAAAACAGAAAATTCAAGCACTGGGTGTTAATGTTCACACACAAAAAGCCACCCAAGAGATAGTTAAAGGAGACACTTGCAGATATAAAATGGTATTTGCAGATGGTACATATTTAGAAACAGATCTGATTCTTTTTTCTGCAGGTATTCGTCCTTCCGATTCGCTCGCAAGAGAGTTTGATATAAAGATTGGTGACAGAGGAGGTATAACCATTAATGATTACTGCCAAACCTCAGAAGAAAGTGTTTATGCTATTGGTGAATGTGCTTTGTGGAACAATCGTATATTTGGCTTAGTGGCACCAGGTTATAGTATGGCAAGAACTGCTGCTTCACACATTCTCAGTGGTGTGTCAGAACAAACCCCCGCATTTTTAGGTGCCGATATGAGCACTAAGTTAAAACTTATGGGCGTAGAAGTAGGCTCTATAGGCGATGCCCACGGTAACACGGCTGGTGCACAAACATATAGTTTTGAAAATGAACCCAAAGGCATTTACAAAAAAATAGTGGTAGACAGCACAGAAGAAAAATTATTAGGTGCGGTATTAATTGGTGATACTTCTCAATACGATACCTTGCTGCAATATATGTTAAACGGAATAACTCTGCCAGAAGCGCCTGAGTCACTAATTATGTCTTTTGATGGAGCAGAAGCGCCTTCAGTTGGCGCAGACTCACTGCCAGATACTGCTAGTATTTGCTCATGCCATAATGTGACAAAAGGTGACATTGTAACTGCTCTAGACAATGGAGAGAATTCACTAGCAGGCATAAAAACTTGCACTAAAGCGAGTACCGGCTGTGGCGGGTGCGCCGCTTTGCTTAAATCAGTGGTTGATAGTGAGTTAGAGAAACGCGGTGTAGAAGTTAATACTGATATTTGTGAGCATTTTGCTCATTCAAGACAAGACTTATTCAACATTGTTCAAGTAGAGCAAATAGCAACATTTGATGATTTATTAAGCTCTCATGGTAAAGGGTTAGGATGCGATATCTGTAAGCCGGCAGCGGCTTCTATTTTTGCTTCATTGAACAATGAGTTTGTTTTGAAAAAGCCACACATTGGACTACAAGATACCAATGACACCTATTTAGGAAATATGCAAAAAGATGGCACATATTCAGTTGTTCCTCGCGTGGCGGGTGGCGAAATTACACCAGATAAACTGATTGTGCTTGGCCAAGTTGCCAAAAAATACGCTTTGTATACAAAGATTACTGGCGGGCAACGAATAGATTTATTTGGTGCTCAAGTGCAAGATTTACCTCAAATATGGTCAATTTTAGTTGAAGCAGGCTTTGAAACAGGCCATGCCTATGCTAAAGCGCTTAGAACCGTTAAATCGTGTGTAGGAAGCACATGGTGCCGTTATGGCGTTCAAGACTCAGTAGGTTTGGCAATTGACCTAGAAAATCGTTACAAAGGCTTGCGAGCTCCCCACAAGATTAAATTTGCAGTATCTGGATGTACAAGAGAATGTGCAGAAGCGCAGAGCAAAGACATTGGTGTCATTGCTACCGAAAATGGCTGGAACTTATATGTTTGCGGAAATGGCGGCATGAAACCACGACACGGGGATTTATTTGCTACCGACTTAGACACCGACACCTTGGTTAAATATATAGATCGTATCTTATCGTTTTATGTCAAAACTGCTGACCGACTGCAAAGAACTGCAACTTGGATGGACAACTTAGAAGGTGGATTGGCCTATTTACAAGATGTCATTATTAATGACTCCTTAGGATTAAATCAAACGCTTGAATCGCAAATGGAAAAAGTAGTGGATACCTATGAATGTGAATGGAAAAAAGCAATTAGCAATCCGGAATCACTTAAGCGCTTTAGACAATTTGTTAACAGTGACAAAACGGATAGCAACATTCAATTTGTAGAAGAGAGAGGTCAAATTAGGCCGGCTACGGAAGACGAGAAGTCACAATCTAACAATCAATCAATAGACATTATTGAGCTAGTTTAATTTTGATATAAGGCGGAAATACCATGCAAGATACTCAAACTCTCTCATCTAACACAACTTCTGAAATGAAAGTGATAGCAGGCGATTGGATAACGGTTTGTACCAAAAATGACTTAGTTGAAAATTCAGGTGTATGTGCATTATTACCTGCTCATTTAGTGCGTGGCGATGCAAAAATAGAAGATAATTTAGAAGTACAAATCGCTATTTTTTATATCAAACAAATAAACAAAGTTTTTGCTATTAGCAATTATGACCCCATTGGCAAAGCTAATGTGATGTATAGAGGTATTGTTGGTTCAATTAGTGATGAACCTATGGTTAGCTCGCCCTTATATAAGCAACATTTCTCGTTAGAAACTGGCATATGCTTTGAAAAGCCTGAGTACATGTTACGCACTTATCTGTGCCGTATCCAAGATAACTTGGTACAGGTAAAGGTAGGCTCTATAAATCATAGTAGCCAATAGGCTTGCATAATCCTAATTTAATGAGGACATTCTAATGATTAGATTAATCCATTCACTTGATTCAAAAAATAACAGAGATGCTGGATTTGTTTCTATTGTTGGTGCAGGTCCCGGCGATGCTGAACTTTTAACAATTAAAGCATTTAAAGCGCTACAAGAAGCAGATATCGTTTTATTTGATTGGTTGGTCGACAAGTCAATTTTAGCATTACTAGGTGAAAAGACTGAAACTGAATTTGTAGGTAAACGCTGCGGTAAACACAGTATGCACCAAGATGTTATTTGTGACTTAATGGTTAAACATGCGTTATCAGGTAAGCGAGTAGTAAGGCTAAAAGGTGGCGACCCAGCAATATTTGCCCGTACGGTTGAAGAAACACAAGCCCTAGAAAAACACAATGTTGAATATTGCATTATCCCTGGTATTACCGCAGCATCAGGTGCCTCTGCAAGTTCTGGTATTCCGCTAACACATCGCGATTATTCACAATCTGTAATTTTTACTACAGCAAGTCTGAAAAATGTTGATTCTGAGCCTAACTGGAAGGAATTAGTTCATAAAAGCGCTAAACAAACACTTGTATTTTATATGGGGTTAGGGAAATTAAACTTAATTGTTAATCGCCTAAAAGAGTATGGGTTAGAGGACAGTTTTCCAATAGCAGTGATAGATAATGCATGCACAATAAACCAATCTGTCATGACTGGTACCTTACATGATATTGTCAGAAAAAGTATTTGTAATCAGATACAAGGCCCAGCAATAATAATATGCGGCGAAGTTGTTCAGCATCGACAAAATGTAAGTGCAATTACCACACAGGCTTTGGGCAAATATGCATTGAACACAACTGAAAGCGCACTGGCCTAGGTGTATTAGTATGTCTCATCATCCTGATTCTCGTTTTAAGACTTATATTCAAGCAATAGGAAGAGGCCAAAAAAGTGGCCGGTCATTAACACAAACTGAAGCATTTGATGCAATGTCCATGATTTTAAGAGGAAAAGTATCTAGTTTACAAATAGGGGCTTTTCTAATGTTATTGCGAGTTAGAGAAGAAACCTCAGAGGAAATAGCCGGTTTTACTCAGGCATGCAGAGATCATTTAACCTACCCCGATATGCTGTTTGAAAATGCTTGGGAAAATAGTATCGATATTGCTTGTTATGCCGGTAAACGTCGTCAATTACCTTGGTTTTTACTTGCTGTTGCTTTGTTGGTTGAGCAAGGTAAAAAAGTGTTTATGCATGGTAGCGATGAACCCGACACTAATCGTTTGTATATATCTAGGGTACTGGAAGAACTAGATTTAAGTACCAATATGCAAGAGGTATCTATGTCAAATGCAAAACAAACTATAGCAGTCAATGGTTTTTGCTACATGGATTTGCATAGTATACACCCTGAGTTAAATCAGCTAATTCAGTTAAGATCTGAATTAGGCTTGCGTTCTTGCGCGAATACGCTTGCAAGGTTAATCAATCCTTCTCGAGCAAAGTTTTCTATTCAGGGTGTGCATCATTTACATGTAGATCAAAAGCATATGTCAGTTGCAAAGCGTTTAAATGACAATAATGTCCTATGCTTTAGAGGTGAGGGTGGAGAACCTGAAATTAATCCAGCCAAAGATACGGAATTGATGGTTTACAGGAATAATCAAGATCAACATACTTCGTCAATATTAAAGGCAAAGCAGAGTTGGCAAATAAAGCCAAAGAGGCTGGATTGCGATGAACTTTTAACTTTGTGGCAAACAAAGGAAGAGGCTGATGTTTGTCGTATAAATACTAATGAAACATATGATAATAAGAACTATTCGAACCAATCTTCTTATGGTTTGCTGGCGGTTATCACTACCTTAGCTAGCTATTATCAATTGATATACAAAATCGAACATGCAGAAGCACTTGAGAAAGCCAGATCAACTTGGTTAAACAGAAACCCCAATAAATTGTTTAATCAACTTATACATAATAAAAGACTACAAGCTGTGAAATAGTTTTTCTTTAATCGCTACTTATACACACATCGTTACTACACATTTTTAGCATTCACAAGGCAATGACGCCATGTAACATAATTGTTTCAAACAGTTGTGACGTTATTTTTGTGTCTTATTTTGACTGTTTTTCAACAGGCCGATAACCAAGGTTTAATGGTATCGGAAATTTTATTATTTTTATCAATACTTAATTAGGGCAATATAATGCAAAATTTATCATCTCAACTAAGTGCGGTTAGCTTGGCGTGTTTAGCAGCAGCTTCCGTAAACAACTTCGCAAATGCTAATACTCTGCATGATGCATTGGCACAAGGAAAAGCGAGTGCTGATTTTAATCTTAGATACGAAAATGTGTCGCAAGACAATGTGCTTCAAGATGCAGATGCCTTAACGTTAAGAACTAGGATTGCATATACTTCTGGTGCTTATGAAGGATGGTCGTTCAAGGTAGAAATGGAAGACAGTAGAATTGTATTGGGGCAAGGTGATTATTCCGTGCCGCCTGCTGGGTATAATTCGGGTATATATTCCGTTATTGCTGACCCTGAAGTAACAGAGCTAGATCAAGGTTATATTCAATACAAAAAAGATGGGTTTACTTTTAAGGGGGGGCGCCAAGTCATTGCCTTAGATGACCATCGATTTGTGGGACATGTTGGGTGGCGACAAGATAGACAAACATTTGATGCGTTGGCTTTTGCCTATGATGTTAATGATAAGCTTTCTACAAAATATTATTATGTTACTCAGCGAAATCGTATTTTTGGTGAACAAGCTGATTTAGATTCTAAAGATCACCTTCTGAATATTAGCTATCAAACTGATATAGGCAAAATAGTAGCCTACGCGTATTTATTAGAAGTTGATAATACAATCAACAATAGCTTAAACACTTACGGTGCGCACATTAAAGGCAAACAAGAGTTGTCTGATATTATGTTTAATTATCATGTTGAAGTGGCTACTCAAACGGCAGAAAGTGGAACGAATGACTTTGATGCAACCTATTATAATGTAAATGTAGGAGCAGACTTAGGCAAAATTACATTAGGGTTAGGATATGAGGTATTAGGCTCAGATGACGGAAACTACGGATTTAGTACTCCTTTAGCAACACTGCATAAGTTTAATGGTTGGGCTGATTTGTTTCTTGCCACTCCTGCTCAAGGTTTAGCTGACATGAAAGTGAGTGCTAAAGGAAAGTTTCTAGGTGGTAATGTTATTGTTGCATATCATAACTATGAAGCTGATAAAGCTAGTTCAACCGTGGATGACTTAGGCTCTGAAATTAATGCACAATATACTACTCAGGTTATGGGTAAATATATTCTAGGCCTAAAATATGCTGCCTACTCTGGTGATGGTGGCCGTCCTGATACAGATAAAGCGTGGATTTGGATAGCGACTAAGTTTTAAACTTACCTTATTAGCCTCTGGTTTTCAGGTGTTAATTCAATCGACACCTAATTGAACATCCAAATTAGTGCAAGATAAATGCGTGTTTTGCACTAATTTGGTGAATTTGGCTTGTTCTGACTCTATTTTACTTTAATTCATGTTTATAGAATTGCTAATAATTTCTTATATCGCCATTGCTTATCAATGTTTTGATAACTCAGACTAATGATATAGGTACTCATGGAATAGTAATTGCTCTATAAAACCAACAACTTATTTAAATGTTAACTTCATTGTAAGTCTTCTAATGAGTAAAAAATTGAAAAATGTAAATTTCAATACAAAGCGATTTTTTATCGCGGCGAAATTAGCCCAACTAGAAACACTTGAAAAACTCGAATCAAACTGTGAGTTAGTTACTAGTGTCTGTGATTTTATACATCAACTGCAACGCGAAAGAGGCGTAAGTAATGTTTATATAGCGTCTAAGGGCAAACACTTTAGTCAACGCAGAATAAAGCAAATTGAACAAACACTCAAAATCCAAAATGAATTACAAAAAACACTAGAAAGAAATTACGGTAATTCATCTCACAATAGAGATGGTTACCGGCTTTTGACTGTGATTGGCCTTGCTTTAAAAGGAATTGAAGAACTTGATGGTTTAAGAGACAAAATCCAGAATCAACAAATAAAGACATTTGATCTAACGCAGGCATTTTGCAGGTTAATAAATCGATTACTCGATATTATTTTTGAAGCAGCAGATATAGCTAGTGACCCAGATATAACCAAAATATTAGTCGCATTATTTAACTTTATTCAAGGCAAAGAGTATGCAGGTCAAGAGCGTGCATGGGGAGCAATTGGTTTTGCTAAAACACACTTTAACAAGAAAATTTGTTATCGATTAGCGCACTTACAAAAAGCGCAAAATGGCAGCTTTGAAGTATTTGCTAATTATGTCGACAATTCAACTTCAATAAAATGGAATGCCTTTCAAGGAAACAAATGCAATAAAGAGTTAGAACAATTGCGTAATATGATTAAAGGCTTAGCTGACGGCTCATTGATAGATAGCGAGATAAGCGAGGTTTGGTACGACATAGCAACTAATCGAATTGATAACATGCATAGTATTGAAGTGGAACTTACTCTTATATTAAAGACGGCTGCAAGAGAAAAAGTAGAGCAAGCAAGCAAGGAGTTAAAACAGGGTGAGCAAGTGCTAGATGATGCGCTTAGTGAAGATGCGAATAGCTCTTCGTTTACGTTATTATTTGACACTAATACAACAGGTTTGTTAGCGGATGTTGAGTTAGAGCAACCAGAAGGTCTGGAGCAAATGACTACGAATACTGATACATCAACAAACAGCCTAGTAGTAGATCATAAGTCGTTTTACGATTTATTGAAAAGCCAATCGACTCACATCGACAAAATGAAAGTAGAACTTGAACAAGCCAAACAAGCATTACTTGATCAAAAGATAGTGAGTCGTGCCAAGTTAATGATTATGCAAGAAATGCAAATAAACGAGAATCAGGCGTATCAAAAGTTACAGAAAGCAGCGATGAATAAAAATACAACTATACTTAAAATTGCAAATAGTATTATTTCAACGGTGAGTTAATTTAATTTGTTTTGAGGTTTGTTTAATCAATATATTTCTACTTTTTATCATGTCAGTTTTTAGATTTTCTTTTTGTTCATCAGACAAATCAACCTTATATTCCAATGTATAAAAAATCTGACTAAATTCATCAAGCTTGTTAAAAAAGTTTGGATGTACGTCCCTTTTTATGCGGGTAATAAACGTGTTTAAAGACTCATTTTTACATTTTTTAAATCCATGTTTTTCAAGAAACGTTAGCACAATTTGTAAAGATGTTTTTCTATCTTTTGATAACCAGGTTTTGTAAGGTAAAAATAGCACTGTGACAAACAATACGATAATAACTATGCTTAGAATTAAAAACGTAAATAGAGACTTGTAAGTCAATTCACCAAATAATTTTTCAATCAAGCCAACTTGTGTTTTTTGATCAAAATTTATGACCAATTGGCTCCAATTATGGTCAACAATAGCTATTAAATCAGACATATAATCAATTATAGGTAAGTTAAATAAATTGGAAGTATCTCTTGATAATAGTGATGTTTCAGTAGCACTTAGGGCAGATATTAGCCCTGTTAGTGCACGTTCTGGCGCAATCAGGGCGGTGGGATCATATTTAATCCAGCCATAATTGTCATCATAGGCTTCAACCCAAGCATGTGCATCAAACTGATGCACGCTAATGACGTTCTGTCCTTGTTCTTGCCCCCCTTGATACCCCGCTACCATTCTTGCTGGAATATTGGCTAACCTTAGCATATAAGTCATGGCTGAAGCATAATGGGAGCAAAAGCCTCTTTGATTATCGAATAAAAATGTATCTACAGGGTCACGTTGCATAAGAGGCGGTTGTAGGGTGTACATGAAATTTTGACTGAGAAAAAAGGTATTAATGGTATTGATTTTTTCTGTAAACGACATTTTAGAATTAATATTAGCCGCTATCCATTTAACTGTTTTAGGGTTTCCGTTTTCAGGAACTTGTAAGTATCTGCGACTATCTTGGATTGTATCGAATTGCTTTTTAGGTGCCTGTGTATATGAGTTTAAAACATAAAATGAAGGTTTAAGGCCAACTTGAGGCTGGAAAAGTTGATACTGATAATTCATAGCTACATCAACATTACCAACTGACGTATCAATCACGGGAATATCGAGTGAATAAAGCCATCGAGTATTATTGGGCTGAGCAATAATAAGGTACTTATAATTTAGATTGGATGTTTGCTGCATGGTTAATGTATTAGGTTTATATACTTGCGTGTACTCGTATCTATCCCTAGCCAACATCCAACTTTTGCCGTCGAAGTAATCAAGCACAATTGACCTCCAATAGCGCTGTTCTGGCGTTGGTAGTTTGCCATCTTCAAATTCAGCCCTAAATACTAATTCATCACTTTGTGCCAAATTGGCAATATCTCCTGGGGTAATTTGCTCTGACAAACCTGTTTGTGTGCTCGCATCAGCAGGGGTTTGCCAAAAAGGAGGAAGCCTAGGCGCCACAATGAATAGTAGAAGCATGATAGGGAAGGCTTGCAAGATCATTTTAATACTTTGCTGCACACTTTGTTGAATATCTAAACTTCCACGATTTAGCAAAAATGCAGTTACGAATAATACCACCAGGCATGCAAAGTAATAGGCAACAATATAGATGCTTTGATGATACAAAAAACCACAGGCAATTAAAAAGAAGAGAATAACTAACACTAAATGGTAATCACTGGGTGTTTGTAGGTTAATTAATTTCAAACAAGCAGCTACCACTAATAAATTGATCATAGTAGCCATTAAACCAAAGGTATCTGATAGATATATTAGTAGGCACATACAGAATATAGCTAACAAATTTAGCGTTAAATTTTTAACGCAGGGTAAGCGGTGTTTCAGTCGTAAATAAGCAATCGTGATTGCACAGCCGCACAAAACCCACACCCAACCCATTAAAGGTTCACTTAATGTAATTAGTACCATACAAAATACAACTACCAGTGTGCCATATATGGGCATACTTGAAATAAGCAGATTTTTTTGTTGGTTAACTATAAATCTCATCTATCATCTTCCTTGAAGCTAGATTGTGAATATGTATTGTTATTATATTTTGAAGACTCGAACAGAGAGAGTTGTAATAAGCAATTCTTAACATGCTCATCACCTTTTTGCGGTAATATTTTCGTTGTACCTAAATTTAAACCAAATTGAACTTGCTCCTTGTTTAATTGTTGGATTTGGAAACACAAACAACGTAAAGCTTGTTCAACTCCTAAATGAACGAAATCGTCTATTCGAAGCCAACCGGTAACGCCTTTATTATCGTTGAAATCTTTAGTTAACATACCCATTCCTTTCGCGGCATGCTTCCAACTTACATGTTTCAACGAGTCTGTACTGACATATTCCCTAATACCTTGCAGGTCATCTGTTCTTAATGACTCTGCATGATTTCCTTGCGCTACAAAAGATGCATCTTTTGCACTGGCTAGTGTTAAGGCTGATTTTTGAACTCTGGGATACACTATTACCCACAATTTAGGCGTGAGTTGGGAGTAACACTTAAATAAACCAAAACCATAAGTAGCTGACAAACTGATAGATGGGCAACGATATCTGCCTCGCTTCAATTGTTTTAGTGGTATTTTTATATTAGTTGATGACGCGCCTACAGCTTGTAGAATTTCTTCTTTTCCCAGTTTTAAGAATAAGTTCCCGCCTTTATATCTAACCGTTGACTCAATATTAATTGGCAGAGATAGTCGCCTATTGTCATAATCTGGTTGAATATCAAGAAACGTAATTTTATGTTGAATAAAGAAAAAATAGCTATGGAAAATGGATAATAAAAGCATTGCTAATATGAAATAACACAAAAGCAAAATGATGTTATTTTGAAAGTTAGTTCCCAAAACAAATAGACAAATTGCAATACCCATACACGATAAGCCAAATCTGGTGGGGAGTATGAAGGTATTATTTATATTTAATTGAATGCTATTTTTACTAGGGATCCTTTTTTTAATCCAAGTGTCCCGTTTGTGCTTAAACCAATGTGCAAGCTTGTTAAGTAATTGAACGATTGATTTTGGCAGCGTTAGCATGTGTTTTTCTCGACTTCTATGCTGCTAATGGATCAACCTGCTGCATTAAATGCTCACTGTAGGTTGTTGCCGTTGAAGCTGCTAGCTGACCACGTAATCTATGTTCAAACACGCTTGGCAATACAAATTGTACATCTTCTGGCGTGACAAAATCACGTCTTTTCACAAATGCGACTGCTTGTGATGCGCGATAAAGTGTCTTTGCGCCCCTTGGAGAAATAGCATTTGGGAAATCAGCAGAATCTCGGGTTGTATTAACCAAATTAAGAATATAATTCATCACTGAATCACTTACGCTTACTTGGCAGACTTTTTCTTGTAATACTGATAATTGATCTATTTCAATTACTGACGACAAAATTGGAGGCTCATCTGCGGCTTGTAACATTGCTTTTTCAGCCTCAAAACTCGGATAGCCAAGAGAAAGTTGCATGGAAAATCTATCTAATTGAGATTCAGGTAACGGATGAGTGCCTGATTGATGTAACGGGTTTTGACTAGCTATTACAAAAAATGGTGAGGGTAATGAGCGAGTTACACCATCAATTGTAACCTGGCGTTCAGCCATTGCTTCTAAAAGCGCACTTTGTGTTTTAGGACTTGCTCTATTTATTTCGTCAGCCAAAACAAGTTGATTAAAAATAGGACCCGGATGAAATCTAAATGTTTGAGACGCATTTTCAAAAATATTTACGCCTAACATATCCGCAGGTAACAAGTCAGAAGTAAATTGAATGCGTGCAAATTCTAACCCTAAAACATTCGCAAGCGCCTGAGAAAGCGTGGTTTTGCCCATTCCCGGTAAATCTTCAAGTAACAAATGTCCTTTCGCTAACAAACAAATTAACGATAATTGAATTTCGTTTTCTTTGCCTTTAACTATACGGCTTATTTGCTTTATGCAATTTTCTATATCTGAACGCATATTTTAATTTTAGTTCTAGGCGTGTGTTACACAATAAAACGCACTTAATACTGCAACGAGCCAACCCAAAAACTTCCTCATTTTTTAAGTAGTAACCAACAACCACTGTTTTTTAATTAAAAAAACAATTTGATATTATTAATACAACTGTATGCAGTATTTTGATCTTATCGTCCACTTTTGGTTCAATGAAGCAAGATACTTAATTATTGCTCTTATATTTATGAAATATACAAAATTTATCATCAAATATTAAGACACAGCCTTATACCCGAGTATAGTTAAATCAAAATAAATTTCACCACAAAACATTGATACTATTCTAGCAAAAATATATCGGCCCACTTACCTCATGTTGGCTTTATAACAAAATAGAACATGATTATTCGCTTTATCTATGAAAAGTACACAGGTTAGCAAAAGTATTTGGGATTATAGCTGTATCCATCCCCCCATTTTTGCTAGCCTTAAAGGATGACTAGGTTTATTTAAACATTCACACAAATATCAATATTAGGTATCGAAGGAGTAACAGATGGCGATAAGCCCAAACGCAGGAAAACAAGCCCAACAGTCAGACTTAATTAATGTAGCTAAGTTAATAAGCGACTATTACAGTTTAACACCTGATGTAAATGAGCCGTCTCAAGCTGTCAGTTTTGGCACTTCAGGGCACAGAGGCAGCAGCATCAATGTAAGTTTTAATGATGTACATATCGCCGCTATTTCTCAGGCGCTTGCAGAATATAGAATAAAAAATGATGTCACGGGCCCAATGTTCATTGGCAAAGATACTCACGCTTTATCTGAACCTGCGCTAGTTACCGCCATTGAAGTATTGGTTGCCAATGATGTTGATGTAGTCGTAGAAAAAGACAATGGCTATACACCTACACCTGTCATATCCCAAAAGATAGTTTCTTATAATAATGGCAGAAGCGATGGATTTGCTGACGGTGTGGTAATTACCCCATCACACAATCCTCCCTCTGATGGCGGTTTTAAATACAATCAGACACATGGTGGGCCAGCTGAAGGCTCTGTGACATCTACTATTCAAGACCGTGCAAACAATATTATAAAAAACAAAGAAACAATTAAAAGAATATCGATTAAGGCTGCTTTAGCATCTTCAAAGGTGACAGAAATCGATTTTGCTACTGATTATATAAACCAGTTAGATCAAGTTATTGATATGCAAGCAATTGCGTCTGCTAACCTGTCATTAGGTACCGACCCATTAGGGGGATCAGGCATTCATTATTGGGATCAAATTGCCGACAAATATAATCTTAATATCAGTTTAGTGAATAACCAGATTGACCAGCGATTCGCATTTATGCCTTGTGATCACGACGGAAAGATAAGGATGGATTGCTCGTCTGCTTATGCTATGTCGGGGCTAATTAGCTTAAAAAGCGAGTTTGACTTGGCTTTTGGTAATGATCCAGACTTTGATCGACATGGCATTGTTTGCAAATCGTCAGGTTTAATGAATCCGAACCATTATTTAGCTGTTTCAATCAATTATCTAAGCCAACATAGACCGCACTGGGGAAAAGATCTTGGTATAGGTAAAACACTTGTGTCAAGCAGCATGATTGATAGAGTTGTTAAAAAACTAGACAGAAATTTACTCGAAATGCCCGTTGGATTTAAATGGTTTGTGGATGGCTTATCAAATAAATCCATAGCTTTTGCTGGAGAAGAATCCGCAGGTGGTATTTTTCTTAAACGCGACGCTTCAACTTGGGCAACCGATAAAGATGGTTTTATTTTATGCTTGCTTGCAGCTGAGATGTTAGCCGTAACGGGTAAAGACCCTGGGGAACATTATCAAGATCTCACACAAAAGTTTGGTACCCCTTCTTATAAACGCATAGATGTAGCAGCCTCGTTAGAACAAAAAACTAAACTCTCTTCTCTAAAAATAAGTGATATCTCGGCTAATTCTATGGCAGGTGAGGCGATTACTAACGTACAAACCCATGCGCCTGGCAACAATGCAGCTATCGGTGGAGTAAAAGTTAGTACTGAAAATGGATGGTTTGCAGCTAGACCTTCCGGCACTGAAAATGTGTACAAAATATATGCTGAAAGTTTTGAAAATGAAACTCACTTACAAAATATAATTAAAGAAGCGGAGGATTTAGTGGATGAAGTCTTAAGAAAATCCTAGTTAGTTAAATATATTGAGTTATTATGTTAATAAAATGTTATTAAAAAGCCGATTGCAAAGCCTTATTTCAAATCGGTATAAAAAATTAACATTATTTTTACATGCATACGTATGAATCATGATTTAGCTCTTGGTTTTGATGATGTTTATGTAATAAACTTACATTAATTTCATCAACCTTGAGTATGTCATGAGTAAAAAGACAACATCTTCAGCTAGCGCAACTAACGCTAGTCCTCAAACTAAAGTAAAAAATCAATCTAAGAAAGCCGCACTTAGTGCCGAAAAGAAGCTCGCTTTTGTTGATATAGATAAAAATGCATTTAAACAAGCTGTCGTTAAAAACCTTCATTCAACATTAGGTACAGACGAGAATAAAGCGAACAATCATGCGTGGTTTAAAGCGACCAGTGCAGCTATTCAAGAACTAGTGTTAAACCAACTACGTAAAACGCAAAAAACACATTATTTAAATGACACAAGAGCGGTACATTATTTTTCAGCTGAATTTTTAATGGGTAGACTATTATCAAACAATATGCATAATTTTGATTTGTTTGAAACTGCAGATGAAGCGCTTCAAGAATTAGGTGTAAATTTAACTGATATTCTTGAAGAAGAGCCAGATATGGCATTAGGAAACGGCGGTTTAGGTCGTTTAGCTGCTTGTTTTATCGATTCTTTAGCAACCCTTGAGTTTCCTGCTATTGGATACGGTATTCACTATGAACATGGTTTGTTTAGACAAGAAATAAAACATGGTGCGCAAATAGAACGCCCTGATAGCTGGCGCGATTACGGTAATCCTTGGGAAATATGTCGTCCAGAATCTATACAAGAAGTTCCTTTGTATGGGTATGTTGAAACTAAATATGCTGATAGCGGCAAAATTCAAAAAGAGTGGCATCCAGGTTCAATTGTTAAAGGCGTACCTTGGGATATTCCTGTTGTAGGGTATGGCGGTAAAACGGTGAATGTTTTACGTTTATGGGAAAGCCAATCATCTGACTATTTCAATTGGGATGTGTTTAATGCTGGCGGTTATGTGGATGCGCAGCGCGAAAACATTCAAGCAGAAACTATTTCTAAAGTATTGTATCCCAACGATGAAACTGAAGCCGGTAAAGAATTACGTTTAATCCAACAATATTTCTTTAGTGCATGTTCGCTGAAAGATATTATTCGTAGATATAAAAGGGCGCATGGTGATGATTGGAGCAGATTTTCCGACCAAGTGGTTATTCAATTAAATGACACTCACCCAGCTATCGCTATTCCTGAACTAATGCGAATTTTAGTTGATAGAGCTGAATTAGATTGGGATACGGCATGGGGTATATGCACAAAAACATTTGCTTATACGAACCACACTTTATTGCCAGAGGCTTTAGAAAAATGGCCTGTGCGAATGATAGAAAAAATACTCCCTCGTCATATTGAAATAATTTATGAAATCAA
The DNA here is from genome assembly GCA_002338515.1 of Glaciecola sp. UBA1851. Classification (GTDB taxonomy): domain Bacteria; phylum Pseudomonadota; class Gammaproteobacteria; order Enterobacterales; family Alteromonadaceae; genus Glaciecola. The sequence goes on from DDIL01000188.1 coordinate 30,539, forward strand.
TCATAGATTTATGCTTGAGGTTGAGAAGAAGTGGCCTGGCGATAATGCTATGAAATCCAAGCTTTCTATCATTGAGGAAGCAAATGAAAAAATGGTAAGAATGGGTAACTTGTCTGTTATTGGTTCATTTGCAGTAAATGGTGTAGCTGAAATACATTCTAAATTAGTAAAGCAAAATTTATTTCCAGAGTTTGACCAGCTTTATCCGGGTAAGTTAACAAACGTGACTAACGGTGTGACGCCAAGACGTTGGTTAAAAGCTTGTAATCCTAAATTGTCCGATTTAATTAGTCAGAAAATAGGGGATAACTGGCCGCTTAATTTGAATGAGTTAGATAAACTATCAGCATTTGCTAATAATAAAACTTTCCAAAATCAATTTATGCGTGTGAAGCAACAAAACAAAGACGCATTAGCGGTTGAAATTGAAAAATTAACGGGCATTAGTGTTAATACAAAAGCTATTTTCGATATTCAAATTAAACGATTACATGAATACAAAAGACAGCATTTGAATTTGTTCCACATAATGGCGCTTTATCGTAGACTATTAGAAAATCCAGATTATGAAATGCATCCACGCGTGTTTATATTTGGCGCAAAAGCAGCACCGGGTTATGCACTGGCCAAAACCATTATTTATGCAACAAACAAAGTGGCAGACAAAATCAATAATGACCCACGAGTGAATCATAAAATTAAGGTTGTGTTTTTACCAAACTATCGAGTGTCCTTAGCTGAAAAAATGATACCAGCAGCAGATGTTTCGCAACAAATTTCGACTGCTGGTAAAGAAGCGTCTGGTACGGGGAATATGAAATTGGCTTTAAACGGTGCGGTTACTATAGGTACATTAGACGGCGCAAATATTGAGATTGCCGAAGAAGTGGGGGACGATAATATATTCATTTTTGGTAATACGGTTGAACAAGTAGATGCACTTCATGCTAAGGGATACAACCCTTACGATTATTACTACAAAAATAAAGAGATTAAGTCTGTGCTTGATTGGCTTGATAGTGATTATTTCACGCCTGGTCAGCCCGGTGCACTTAGCAGCCTCAAAAGAAGTGTGCTTGAAGGCGGTGATCCATATTTAGTGTTAGCCGATTATGAGTCATATTGTGATGCGAACATTGCACTTGATAACGCCTATCAGGATAAATCAAAGTGGGCTAAAAAGGCCATTTTGAATACGGCTAAAATGGGTAAATTTACATCGGACCGTTCTGTATTAGATTACGTTGAAAGAGTATGGAAGTTAAACCCGTGTAAAGTGTAAAGTTAAATTATAATTATTTAACTGACTGCAAAGACCAGTTGACAGGAACGCTAAATTTCTGCAACTGGTTTTTTTATGTTTTTTAATAAAGATCTTCTTCCTAGCGACGATAACTTATATAAGACGATACCAAGCCCGAGAAAGGGTAATAACTAAATTAGTCTATAGTCATTTAGTCAGGAAGCGTGAAACTGTTTATGAGTGTCAACCAAGTACAACATTTGAATGAGTTACCCAATAGATATAATTTTATTGAGATAATCAATCAAATTTCACAAAAAGAAAAACGTTTTAGTCTCATGTTTGTAGACGTTATGCGTTTTTCTGATGTGTCTTCAGCCTATGGTCACGCTGCAGGTGATGAGCTTTTGCTGAAAATAGTTAATCACATTAGCCATGTGATGTCCTCCTCTATTGCTATAGGCCGCATAAGTGGTGATATATTTGGGCTTGTATTCACAAATGCTATTTCTGAAACAGCAGTAAGGCTTCAACATACGCGCTTGTGTAACCATTTCAAAACGCCTTTAACAATTTGTGGTACCGCATTTATTGCGGATTTCAACGTTGGTACGGCAACCCGTAAAAATCCAGATACCAACATCAACACCATAATATCATTAGCCGAAACGGCACTTAAAAAATCAAAATCAAATAGACATGAAAACCTCACCATATTAAACGATGACACGCGAGAGAGTACGGGTCGAGGATTAACATTAAAAGCCGATTTAAGACGAGCTATTGTACGGGATGAATTGGAGTTGTTTTTTCAGCCTAAAGTTAATTTAAATGATTTTTCAATTATTGGTGGCGAATGTCTATTACGTTGGAATCATCCATTAGATGGTATTGTGTTTCCTGGTACGCTATTGCAAGCGGCTGAATCATACAACATGATGAATGACCTGGGCTATTGGACACTCGAGCAGTCTATAAAGTCAATATCGACACTGAATCAGCATGGATTTGAAAAAACTATATCGGTTAATTTATCACCTACTCAATTATACGATCCAATATTAGTACAAAACATAAAATCATTGATAAAGAAATATCAAATCAATCCTAATCACTTAGAAATAGAATTAACGGAAGATGTGGCATTGTCCAATTCATTGCTAGTGAAGCAGCAACTTGCTCAAATCAATGAAATGGGTGTGGCTATTTCTATGGACGATTTTGGGAAAGGTTATTCTAACTTGAGCTTTATTCGAGACTTGAATTTAAGTGCAATTAAAATTGATAAAACATTTGTGCTAGAACTAGAGGCGTCGCCTGTGAATAGCGCAATTGTGCAAGCAACAAAAGTAATTTGTGATGCCAAAGGCTGTGAAACATATGCTGAAGGGATTGAAACGTTAAGTCAACTGGCCTTGCTACAAAAAATGGGGATTGATAAAGGACAGGGATTTTTATTTTCAAAAGCAGTGCCAATTGATGTATTCATAGAGCAATTAAATGTTGGTGACTTTTCTCACATTCTTTCAAAAAATGCATTGCGCGTTTGTTAATCTTATTCTAATAATTCTACTTTTCACTTTTTCTAACTGAGTTCCTAAGCTAATTTCGATATAATAACAATATTACTAATCTCATATAGCTACCCACGTCATTTAATATCGCGATAATAAATGAACTTATTTTACGAAAAGTTGATTTAGTGGGGTGGTCACGTAATAGGAAAATCAGTTGAATCACAGTCTTAAAACCTGCCAAACCTTTGATGAAACACAAATAATTAATTTGATTAAAAAGGATTATTTAGATTTTTGTTTACAGTATGATGTATCAGAACATCGATTTGAGTTTTCTGTTATAGCTGACAATAACTTGAATACATCCATGCATATTCTTGGTAACGGTATACTGGGTATCAACCTGGATAGTACAGATGAAAACGCTAAAAGTATCGTGTTGTCATGTGGCGTACATGGTAACGAAACCGCGCCAATTGAAATATGTAATGATTTGGTTAATGCCTTCACTCATGGTCAATTAACCACGCCTCATCGAATACTTTTTATTTTCGGAAATATACCATCAATGCTAATAGCTGAAAGGTTTGTTGAAGAAAATTTGAATCGTCTATTCAGTTACGAACTACCAATAAAAACAAATGAAGGTGCACGTGCAAAAGAGTTAATGGATTCGGTGGACAGTTTCTTTAGCGATGCAAAAGACGGTCGTTATCACTATGATTTACATACCGCTATTAGGCCTTCAAAAAATGAAAAATTTGCGGTTTATCCTTTTTTGCATGGTAAGCCATACAGCAAGTCACAATTAGCTTTCTTATCGTGCTGCGATGTCAATACTATTTTGCTGTCTCAATCACCCACAACGACGTTTAGTTATTTTTCATCCGTTAACTATAATGCTCACGCTTTTACCGTCGAACTCGGTAAGGTCATGCCTTTTGGTAAAAATGATATGAGTAAATTTAATGCAGTGAGGAGCAGCTTAATAAACTTAATCACGGAAAAACATCTTACGCTTCCAGCGTATGAAGCATGCCCCATTGAAGTCTATCAAGTGAATCAAGTGATTAATAAACAACAAGAAGATTTTGCGCTGCACTTTAGCGACTCTCTAGCTAATTTTGAAAGTTTCAAAAAAGATGATGTGTTAGCAAGTGAAACTGGGAAAGTATATAAAGCTAAAGTAGACGGAGAGGCAGTTGTGTTTCCTAATGCAAATGTTGCCATTGGCCAACGAGCTATTTTGACCGTTGTGCCACATAAAATCTAAGGGAAATACATACATGCAGTTTGAATTAGATGAAAGACTAAAAGCGGACACGATATTGTTAGCCTCTATTTTAGAATATAAAATATTGTTAAATAAAGACAGCCGTTTCCCTTGGATAATTCTGGTACCTATAGTTAATGGGTTAAGTGAAATGCATCATCTATCTTATGACATACAAGCAAACTATTTGAAAGTTTCTAATTTAATGAGTAAGGTGCTCGACCATATTTATTCTCCGCATAAAATCAATATTGCTAGCCTTGGAAATATTGTGAAACAATTGCACATACATCATGTAGCACGATTTGAGTATGATGAAGCTTGGCCGGGTCCAATTTGGGGAGTAGGGCAAGCAATACCCTACTCACAAACAGAACTAGAACACACCTGCCACCTTTTTAAAAAAACAATTGAAGATATAAACCAAGGAGAATTAAATGTTAATTACCACAACTAATAGTGTAGAAGGAAAGTCAATCGAGGCGTATTACGGTGTTGTAATTGGTGAAGCAATTATGGGCGCAAATGTGTTTAAAGATTTATTTGCTTCAATAAGAGATATTGTTGGTGGGCGCTCTGGAAGTTATGAAGCAGAATTAACCAAAGCTAGAAAAGTCGCATTTGATGAGATATCGCGAGAAGCGTCGATGTTAGGTGCAAATGCTATTGTGGGAGTTGACCTTGATTACGAAGTAGTGGGTCAAAATGGTAGCATGCTAATGGTCAGTATTAGTGGAACAGCTGTAAAAATTAGTGATTAAGTACCTATATTGAATAGTTAGAAAATGGCGTTATAGAGTAATAACGCCTTTAACAATTTATTTAACTTAAATTAGGCTCGATGGTTCGTCGTCATCATCGTCTGACTTTTTATCGTTTTTACTTTTTTCATAGCTGTCGGGAAAAACAAAGTCTTTATTGCTTTGTTTAAGTAACATGATATTACTAATAAGTATTCCGAAAATAACGACAACTATAAAGATTATCCAACCAATACTGAGTCCCATATGATACTCCTAGGGTTAGTGCATTTATGTGTGATGATTTATTTAAGAACACACGTATAATGCGGTAATACTAACTAGTTGTCACCTTATATTTTTTATGTGAATTCTAGAGAGTGTTGACTTTTTCTGTACAATTTTACGGGAGCTTGTTTGTTGTTTAGGCTTGATCAAGGTGATTTAAGTGAATGAATGATTTACTCACGCTTTTCCCTTGTTAAGCGTATAACGATACACTAACTCAGGTAGCATCTTAAGCACGGTTTCTTTCCCTAAAAGCTCACTGCGTTCCAAGTGGTTATATAATTCTGCAATATCAAAATCATTTTCAATTGATATAGCTAATTTTTTGAACGACATGTGCCAAGGCTCTTTCGCTACACCACCTACAAATTTTGCATAGGGGAAATAAAATCCAAAGTGTTCTGCATTGTTAACAATCCAAGTATTCAAGCGTCCACATACACCGTTAGGTTCATATTCGCTTGGTACCAATTGAAAATCATGATTTATTGCTTCAACAGAAGCTTTATCGTAAACATCAAAATCGGTACCCCAATGATGACGACTTGCACCAGGCAGCGCTGACCAAAGCATAATTGCATGTACTTTTTGCTCGTCACTTAATTCTTCGTGATTTAGCTGTGTGTTTGACAAAGAATATAGTGGTAACTCGCCACCGAATTTTCTATTCCAAATAGACAATTGCTTGTCAAAGTTTCGATAGCTACTACAAATTTGAATATCTACACTATCAGCCTTCGCTGCTTTCTGCATATTTAAGAACGGCTCAACTACCGTTTCATGTATAAAGTGACCATTGCCAACTGCAACAAGTTTATTATCATCAATGCCTAAAGTGAGTGCGCTCATGCTAAAAGTTTTTTCAGTATTTTGTAATATATAAGTTCAAGTGTTTTCACATTTTCTATGTTTACACACTCATTAATTTGATGAATGGTATTATTTTCGGGTCCTAATTCCACAACTTGAGCACCAGTAGGTGCAATAAAACGACCATCTGACGTACCACCTGCAGTAGATAGTTTGGTATCAATATTGGTTACGTCTTTTATCGCTTCGACACAGGCCTCAACTAAACTTCCTTCTGGTGTTAAAAATGGTAGTCCATTGTAGGTCCACTTAATGTCATAATTTACTTTATGCTTGGATAATATTTCTTCCACTCTATTGGTAAGCTCTTGCGCCGTCACTTCAGTAGAATATCTAAAATTGAATACCATGTGAATGCTTCCTGGAACAACATTAGTTGCGCCAGTACCAGCATTAATATTAGAAACCTGCATACTGGTTGCTGGGAAAAAGGCATTTCCTTCATCCCAGTGTGTGGCGGTTAATTCAGCTAAAACTGGGCCTGCTGCGTGTATAGGGTTATTAACCAGATGAGGGTAGGCAACGTGACCTTGTTTTCCAAAAATGGTTAAATCGGCTGTTAAAGAGCCTCTTCGTCCATTTTTTACCGTATCACCGGTTTTGGTTGTGCTTGAAGGCTCGCCAACAATACAATAGTCAATTTTTTCATTTCTTTTCTCTAAAGTATCAATGACTCTAGTCGTACCATTAATAAAGGGGCCTTCTTCATCACTTGTTATCAGAAAAGCGATTGATCCTTTATGATTGGGATAATCCTTAACAAAATTCTTTGTTGCTACTAGCATAGCCGCTAACGATGCTTTCATATCAGCTGTACCGCGACCAAATAAGAAACCATCTTTTTCAGTAGGAGTGAAAGGGTTAAATAGCCATTTGTCTATTGGGCCTGTTGGAACAACATCAGTGTGCCCAGCAAAACAAAATACTGGACCTGAACTTCCTTTTCGTGCCCATAAATTTGTCGTATCTTCAAACACCATGCTTTCACAATTAAATCCAATAGGTTGGAGTAAAGACTGCATAAACGCTTGGCAGCCAGCATCATCAGGTGTGATAGAAGCTTTTTCTACTAATAATTTAGTAATATCAATAACATTATTTGAGTCCAAAGTGGGCCTCATATTGCTCAGCTTTAAAGCCAATAAGTATGCCATTCGACGTCTTTAGTATAGGACGCTTTATCATTGAAGCATGGTCATTCAATAGCGCTAGTGCGTTATCTTCGTTTAAGCTAGATTTTATCGTGTCGTCTAACTTTCTATAGGTGGTACCGCGTTTATTTACCACTGTATCTAAACCAAGCGCTTCTATAGCTATTTTAATAACATCAGTGGGTACACCTTGTTTTTTATAGTCATGAAAATCATAATCTATATTATGTTCACTTAACCATTTTCTAGCTTTTTTAATCGTGTCGCAATTGGGAATGCCATACATTGTTGTCATTAAGTTTGTTCCATTAATTTGAGGAAGATTTTGATTAATTAGTAAATTGATAGCCATCTTTAACTAGCGCTTGTTTTGCAATGTCGAGTTGAGATTGTTTTACCAATACAAAATCGGTATCAAAAGTAGAAAGTACAAAAATGCTTACTTTCGCTTCAGCCAACACGCTACTAATTTGCGACATTATTCCAACTAAACTCAAGCTTAAAGGACCTAATACTTCTAATACTCGCCAATCAAAATCGGTTTCTATAGCGGGTAGGGATACAGATTGTGGTAAAACTACAGAGAGTTCATCTGGCGTTTTACCGATAAAATACACACTACAATCAAATACTGATTTTGGGATTGTAGCATTTGCCTCAAGACTATGAATCGCAAAAGTCTCGTTTAGCACTTTTAGTGTTTGCTTGGGCATTGTTCTTCCAGAAATTAATTTGACAGGACTAAGATAATTAATGAATCAATAACGTATTAAGTATCCTAAGATTTGTCATTATTTTACATCAATAGTTATGACTTCTCTAACTAAACGCCGTGTTAAAGATAATTATTCTGTTTATTTGTATAACAAACAAACAGAATAACAGTGTATTAATTAGTTTGATTTGTAATTCTTAACTCTTTTATTAATAATTATCAATTAACTATTAGATTACTATATTTTTCTATGCCGCCACTTTCATTTTATGCAGGCTCGACTGCACTTAAAACTATCCAAAATAATGGTATTTCTGCTGATATGTTCTCTGCAATATTAGGCGCAAGCGGAGGACCAAAATGGTTTGTATTAACGGGTTTAGATAAAGTGCTTTTTAATGATTTTTTGCATTCTTCCAATAATCATATTGATATTATTGGTAGTTCTGTGGGGGCATTTAGAGCAAGTTGTTTTATGCAGGAAGATCCGGGCGCTGCTATTAATCGATTGGCAGAAGCTTATTCTAAAACAGTGTATTCTGACAAGCCTAGTGCAGAAGAAATAACCGAAAAAGGCATTGAATTACTGTATTATATGATGGGGCCAAACGGTGTTAAAGAGGCGCTAGAAGCTGTAAATAAAACTGCTCATATTATCATTGCACGATGTCATGGATTGACCTCTTATGAAAGTAAGGTCAAACAATTTGCTGGCTTAGCGATTGCTGCAGGACGCAATGCGATTAGTAGAAAGAAACTAGAAAAAAGCTTTACTCGCTTAATCATGTCGACAAATCATAAAGGGCTCAGTTTTAGTGAGAAAGTAAATATAAAGACTGAGCAAGCTGTTTTAAACAAAGATAACTATTTGGATGCTCTTATGGCTTCGGGCTCCATTCCAGCAGTAATAAAGGGAGTGAGGAATTTAGCTGGAGTGAAAAAAGGCATGTTTAGGGATGGCGGCATAATTGATTATCATTTTGATATGAGAATTAATACTCCAAAACTTGTTTTGTATCCTCATTTTTACTCTAAAATAACCCCCGGTTGGTTTGACAAGTCCATTAAGTCTAGGCAATGTCACCCCGCTAGTTACGACAATGTTCTATTGGTTGCCCCTAGTGAAGAGTTTGTCTCAACATTACCTTATTCAAAAATCCCAGATAGGAAAGACTTTGAAACTATGGCAGCGGAACAAAGGCAAAGTTATTGGGAAACGGTAATTTCTGAATCGGATAGATTGGCAGAACATTTTTTTAAAGTAATTAATAGCCCTAATCCAAGTCAATATATAAAACCCATAAACCTTAAAAGATAGTTAAAAACCACTTGCGTATACCGGTTTGCATGGTAAACTACGCGCCGCTTATCAGAAGCAATATGCGTCTATAGCTCAGTTGGTTAGAGCGCTACCTTGACATGGTAGAGGTCCCCTGTTCGAGTCAGGGTAGACGCACCACTGTTTTAAAATTATTCGTTACAAACACTTTTCTATAGCGCATTTAAGGTTGCTTAAGTCTTTTTCTATACCGCCTAATGTGCAG
>DDIL01000152.1 GCA_002338515.1 Glaciecola sp. UBA1851
CTTGAGCAACGCCTACCTTTTTTAGCCACAGTTGGTTCTATTTCACCTTATATAGGCCTGTTAGGTACCGTTTACGGAATAATGACTGCTTTTATTGCCCTAGGCGAAGTTAAGCAAGCCACACTGCAAATGGTTGCGCCTGGTATAGCGGAAGCATTGATTGCAACAGCCATTGGTTTGTTTGCAGCCATTCCTGCTGTTATTGCATATAACCGTTTTAGTAATAAAGTAGAAAAAATAGAGAATAAATACGGTAATTTCATGGAAGAATTTTCAGCAATTTTGCATCGACAAGCGCTGGCAACGAGAGGCTAAAGCCTATGTATATTCGGAAAAGAAGAAAACCAGTTTCAGAAATTAATGTGGTGCCCTACATTGATGTCATGTTGGTGCTATTAGTCATTTTTATGGCGACCGCCCCTTTAGTTGCGCAAGGCGTAAAAGTTGACCTACCAAAAGCTGAGGCGCAAACCATAGAAACCGAAGATGAAGCAATGATGATTGTATCGGTTGATGCTCAAGGACTATATTATTTAAACGTAGGTGATGAACCGTCTCAAGCCATGAGCCCAGAAGACATAGCCGACTTGGTGAAAACCCGTTTAGAAGTTTCGCCAACTACGCCGGTTGTAGTAAACGGTGACGGAGAGGTAAAGTACGATAAAGTAATTGACTTAATGGTCCTGTTGCAAAGGGCTGGCGTGCCTTCTGTTGGATTAATGACTGATCCAAATGAAACATAATATGAAACAAATGGGTAAGTAACTTGTCCCAGAACGATACAAGCGGCGTAAACAAGGCTGATAACGAAAGCTTGCAGAATGAAAATTCTACAAGTGGATTAAAGCACGTGCTTTTATCACCATTAGGTAAATCATTAGCGTTGCATGGATTAATAGCTGCATCTCTTTTGATGAGTTTTAATTTTTCCGCCAAACCCCTTAAATTTGTGGAGCAGTCAAGTCAAGCTGCAAGTGTTCAACCGGAAATTGTAAAAGCGACCTTTATTGATAGTAATGTACTAGAGCAAAAACGCAGGGAGAAGGCGCAATCGGAAGCCGATGCAAAAAGAAAGCGAATGGAGCGAGAGCGTCAAGAAAAGCGTCGTCAAGAAGAGTTGCGTAAAAAGCGAGTAGAAGAGGCGAGAAAAAAAGAAGCAGCACAGCAAGAGCAGGAACGTTTAAATAAGTTGGAAGAAGAGCAACGCAAAGAACGAGAAATAGCTAAACGTCTTGAGCAAGAGGCAAAAGAAAAAGCAGAGCAACAAAGGCAGTTTGAACAACAGCTAGAAGATGAATTGGCGGCAGAGCAACAAGCTATGTCAAAAGTAAATGAACGCCGAATTATGTCAGAAGTAGAAAAGTACAAGGCGCTTGTCTATTCAAAAGTGAAGCGTAATTTAGATACGGATGGCGGCTTTATTGGTAAATCTTGTAAAATTAATGTGCGGTTAGCAAATGACGGCTTGGTACTGCAAGCAAAAGCCATTGCAGGCGATTCTGCATTGTGTAGGCTTGCACAAAGTGCGGTATTAAAAGCGGGTACTTTGCCTGTTTCGAAAGATCCAGATGTTATGAAACAATTTAAAAACTTTGATATTGAAGTAAGACCGGAGAAATAATGAAAATAATGGCTTGTTTAAAAAGCTTACATGTTCGTCACTTAAAGTATGTTTTTATTAGTTTGTTTGTATTGTCGAGCTTTGCTCACGCGCAATCAAACTTGACCATTGTTATTACCGAAGGTATGAGTAACGCGCGGCCCATAGCCATTGTGCCCTTTAAGTGGACAGGTGAAACTGTTTTACCGGAAAGTTTATCAGACGTGATTGCTAGTAACTTGCAGCGAAGTGGTAAGTTCTCACCCGTTAAAATGGTGGATATGCCACAGTTTCCTACCAATGATGCTGAGGTAGATTACGCTGCATGGGCAAACAAAGGAGTTGATACCATTGTAACTGGTAGTATTGAGCCAACCGCAAATGGTAGCTTTATTGTTAATTTTCAATTAATTGATATTCTTCGAGCGCAATTAACAGGCGGCTCTACAAAGACCATGGTTAATAATCAAATAGTTGAAGTGGCAGATCATATTGTTTTGAACCAAAAAAGTGAAATTACAGAAGGTGAATTTCGTCAACATGCGCACATTATTAGCGATAGAATTTATGAAAACTTAACGGGTGAAAAAGGCGCATTTTTAACCCGTATTGCTTATGTTGTAGTGCGCGATAGAGAAACTGAAGCTTTACCTTATCAACTAGCAATATCTGATTATGACGGCGCAAATGAAATCAGATTACTCTCTTCACCCGAGCCACTGATGTCGCCTACTTGGTCACCCGATGGTAATAAATTAGCATATGTGAGTTTTGAATCTGGCAAACCTCAGATATTTGTACAAAATATATACACCACAGAGCGCACCCGGATAACAGATTACCCAGGTATTAATAGTTCACCTGCTTTTTCACCTGATGGGAACAAAATGGCAATGGTGCTATCAAAAGATGGTAACCCAGAAATTTACGTGATGGATTTGCAAAGTAAAAGATTAGAGCGCATAACCCGCAATCGCGCGATAGATACCGAGCCAGAGTGGACCCCTGACGGTAAAAGTATCGTTTATACTTCAGAGCGGGGTGGAAAACCGCAGATTTATCAAGTAAATTTAAGTACCAAGCGATCGAAAAGGTTAACTTTTGATGGTGAAATGAACCTGGGTGCATCAATTACTCCAGATAATTCGCATTTAGTTGTCGTAAATCGAACGCAAGGCGATTATCATATAGCTAGGCAGCATAGAGCCAGCGGTGATATGCTTGTGTTAACAAAAACGTTTTTGGATGAATCGCCCAGTATTGCACCTAATGGAAGTATGATTATTTATAGTACGCTCCATGAAGGAAAACAGGTGTTGTCGCTGGTGTCATTAGATGGACGCTTTAAAGCGCTATTGCCGGCGACTGAAGGGCAGGTAAAAGCGCCCAGTTGGTCACCGTTTTTATTATAATAAAATATTACATTTAGCTTACATACAATAAGGATTAAGCATGCTTACTAATAATAAATTTAGAACTCTTTTAATTGCGCTTGCGGCGACTTCGTTAATGGCTTGTCAAACAGGCCCAAGCGATTCAGAGCTTGAAGCTGAAAAAAATGCTCAAGCAGAAGCTGCACAAGAGCAAGCTCAACAGGAACAAGCACGAGCTGAAGCCGAGCGTGTTCGTGTAGAAGCAGCAAAAGCTGAGCAAATGCAACGTGCTCAAGAAATGGCTGAAGAAATGAAGAACGAATTAGTCAATCAAAACGTCATTTATTTTGATTTCGACCGTTCAACAATTAAGTCTGATTTTGCTAGCGTTCTTCGCAAGCATGCTGAGTATTTAGTTAAAAACCCTAGCCAAGTGGTAGTGATTGAAGGTCATGCTGACCAACGCGGCACGCCAGAGTACAACATAGCACTTGGTGAGCGTCGTGGTAAAGCAGTTGAAAACTTCTTCCTAACTGAAGGTGTGAGTGCTTCTCAGTTAAGCGTTGTATCTTTTGGTGAAGAAAAGCCAGCAGTTATGGGTGCGTCTGAGTATGCAATGGCTCAAAACCGTCGTGCTGTTGTTGTTTATCAATAAAATATGAATATGAAATTTGTTACTACTGTAGCTGGTATTTTGGTATCAGGAGTCTGCATTGCGCAGGCTCCAGTAGTAGATGCGCAAAATACAAATTCACAAACTAGCAATGTGTCTAGTGCATCAACGGTTGATAACGCGGTAGCAGAGGCATTAACCACGCTTGAAATGGAACAAAGGCTTGAAACACTCGAGCGTATAGTTGATTCAAGAACACAGTCTCAGCAACGAATGCAATCGCAAATAACCGATTTACAAACCGATATTGATGAAATGCGTGGCACAATTGAGCTTCACAACCATCAATTAGAAAAGTTATTGGAGCGTCAGCGAGAGTTGTTTCTAGAGCTTGATCGCCGTTATGCAGAAATGCAAAGTAGTGCAGACCAAGTAGGTGACAATATTTCTACTGGTGCAGTTAGTCCAATTGTAGCATCTGACAACGATAGCTTAAGTGAGCAAGAGTCATATCAAAATGCAGTTAATTTGATATTAAAGGAAAAAGACTACGATAGAGCAATACCTGCTTTTCAACGTTTTTTAACTAAATTTCCAAATGGTAATTTAACTGACAATGCGCATTATTGGTTAGGACAACTGCTATACAACAAGCAAGAATTTGCTGATGCAAAAACTCAGTTTGCACAAGTAGCAAATAACTTTGCAGATTCACCGAAACGAGCTGACTCAGTATTAAAGCTTGGATTAATTGAAAAAGCGTTAGGAAACTTAAGTGCAGCTAATAATTTGTTTCAACAAGTTGTTAACGAATATCCAAATAGCACGCCTGCAAGGCTTGCGACACAACAATTAGGCAATTAACCCAAAACGGGGTAATTAAACTTTAGGGTCTATTTTTTGCTCAACAAATTTTGTTTTGCAAATTCAAATAGGCCCTTGTTGTTTGTATATTGTTTAGTTTACACACAATTAGTTGTAATTATAAAAAATAAATACCATTTTTAGCATTTAGAGGTTGCACCCTGAGCTGATTTGAGTATTATATGCGCCCGTTGCGAAGGAACCTACTTCACGACGTTAGGAATTTGATTTGTGGGTCGTTAGCTCAGCTGGTAGAGCAGTTGACTTTTAATCAATTGGTCGCTGGTTCGAATCCAGCACGACCCACCACTTTCAAATCCTACTCAATGCTTAAGGGTCGTTAGCTCAGCTGGTAGAGCAGTTGACTTTTAATCAATTGGTCGCTGGTTCGAATCCAGCACGACCCACCACTTGAGCATTTCTCACTACTTAAAGCAAATCGCCTGCAGCCATTCACCTATTAAAAGGCACGCGACTAGGATTCTAAGTTTACTTAGCATGTTATTTCAATAAACAAACAAGCCTAATGCTTAGGTACCTGATGAACTTTAAGTAAACATTTAGTATATTTAACAAACAACCAATTATTCACTAATTTTATATGAGCCTAGCAAACAGAATTGCCCCAATTAATTACCCTTTTCCAAAAATGCCGGCGAAATTAAACCAGCAAGAAGAGGCCGATTTAGTCCGCGATATAAAACACTTGCTAGAAGCAAATAATTCAGTATTGGTTGCACACTATTATACTAGCCCAGTGATCCAAGCTTTAGCAGAAAAAACAGGCGGCTGTGTATCAGACTCATTAGAAATGGCTCGCTTTGGTCGTGATCATAAAGCGCAAAACTTAGTGGTGGCCGGCGTAAAATTTATGGGTGAAACCGCTAAAATTTTAAGCCCAGAAAAATCTGTTGTTATGCCAACTCTTGAAGCAACTTGCTCACTTGATTTAGGCTGCCCAATAGATGAATTCAGCGCGTTTTGCGACCAGCATCCAGACCGAGTTGTGGTAGTTTATGCAAACACGTCAGCAGCGGTTAAGGCCAGAGCCGATTGGGTGGTTACCTCTAGTATTGCCCTTGAAATAGTTGAGCACTTAGACAGCGAAGGTAAAAAGATATTATGGGGCCCTGATAGGCACCTTGGTGCTTACATCCAAAAACAAACAGGCGCAGATATGCTGATGTGGAATGGTGAGTGTATAGT
>DDIL01000116.1 GCA_002338515.1 Glaciecola sp. UBA1851
GACTTGTGATCAAGAGACAGGCATTAATGCTGGCTTTTTTATTTAAAATAATCGATACGATGAGTTGAAATGATAAAAGTATCTCTTTCCTTTTAATAACACTCCAAGCCTTTGACTTTTCTAAATGTGATCACGAGACAGGCATTAATGCCGGCTTTTTTATTTAAAATAATAGATACAATGAGTTGAATTGATAAAAGTATCTCTTTCCTTTAAATAACACTCCAAGCCTTTGACTTTTAGTAAAGTATTCAAATATTCTGCTAACAAATTCAACATATGTTTTGATAAAGCAAAGCGCTAGTGGTTAAATAGTCCTGTTGACAGAAAATTTATTTTGGTACCCAATGCGACTTAAAACGTTTGTCTTTTTTTCTTCTTTGTCTTTGATTTCAGCCTGTAGCGATATACCACTATCAGAGGTGATAAAAGAATCTGATGCTCTGATTGCCCAACAAAAATATGGTAAAGCTGAAATAAAATTAAAGCTCGGTATAGAGCAGTATCCAAATGAACAGTCACTTCAACTCATGTTAGCGCTTAATTACTTTCACCAGGGCGATTTAGACAATTTTGCGAGATCGGCTACCCGCTTATTGAGTAATGACGTAAATAAAGACCAACTGCAAGTAGACGCTGAGAAAATTAAAAAATTCTCTAGCGCGGTTGCACTTTATGCTGTTGTTGAAAACAGTAATTCACTTTTAGAGCAAGTTGGCCAGTCATTCGAGTGCTCAACGTGTCAACAGGCCCAGAAATGGTTAAATAGCAAACATTCACTTCCTAAGATCCCACTTAATGAACAAAATGGTACATTGGTGGAGCCGCAAAGCTCTGTTGACCTCGCAATCCTAGCTTATAGCAGTATATCCAGTCGCGCTGCCGAAAACGCTGTATTCTATTTTGAAAAGTTACGCACTCGCTTCCCTAATATTTTGCATTTTAATCTGCCTTTAGCTCAGGCATTTATTGCCACCGGCGATACAGAGAAAGCTGAACCGTTGGTAAGAGATGTTATCAAGAGATTCGATAAAAACCCTTTTGCTAATTATCTTCTGGCCAAAATTTTGTTAACCCAGGATAAAGTGTCAGAATCACTTGAGTATTCTTTAAAAGCACAAGCCATGGGGTTTGCTTTTGCAGACGCTGCGTTAACTCGGGGTATTGCTCAATATAAATTAGGGCAATTGGAATCTGCCATAAACAGCGTGTTGGATGCCTATCGTCTGGATAAGGAAAATCAAAGTATTAGAACATTGCTAATCTCCCTTTATGCAGAAGCGGGGGATACGGAAGCAGCACTTGACATAATAAACCAGAGTAGTGCGTTAACCGAAATGGAGATCAATGCCTTTGTAGCTTCGTTGATGAAAACGCGTTCATTTGAGCCCTCCACCAGTGCAATAAAACAGCTTGCAGCCAACACACAAAACAATGAACTCAACAGAGCATTGCTTCAGATAGCAAGTAATTTTGAGAACATCTCATCGACACCAATTAAACCGGAAGGCGACATAAAGAGTAGCTTACAGGTTTCTTTATCGCTTTATTCTTTAATAACCAATGCAAAATATGATGACGCCATTGAACTTATTAACCAAGCTATAGAATCTGAAACGATTAATGCAGAAAACAAGCTTCATTTTGCCAATATCAAAGGCGCTTTATACCTGAATCAAAGGCGTTATGCAGAGGCGGAAACGGTGTACACCGGTTTATTGGAAGATTATCCCCATAACAGAGCTTCCAAAATGTTCTTCTTTCAGCAGTCGCTGCGCAATTTGGATTTTCAGGAGGGCCAACGAATCTTGGAGGATATCCTTGCACATCAGGCACAAGATCTCATAGCCCTGAAGCTTTATTTCCTCATTCTTGAAAAAAATAACGAATCATTAAGCAAGCTTGTAAACTTACTTGAAAAGGTCCATACCAAACCCAGCCGTGATTATGCTTATGATTTGTTACTTGCAGGGCTTTATTTAAAAGAAGGCGAATACACTAAAGCAGAAAATATCATAAAAGAGTTAGATACCAGTAAAGCAAGACTAAACGATCAATACTGGTCAATTAAGTTCAAGCTGGCACAATATCCCATCAACCTGGAAGCACTTAAACAGACATTTCAGAGTTGGCGGGGCTATTTACCTCAATCACCCTACCCCTACCTTACCTATGCGAAAAGGCTAATTGAACTTGGCAATATAAATACCTCTATTGCGGTGTTAGAGCAAGGAAGCAGACTACTTGAAAGTGAGCCTAAAATTGCGTTGATGCTGACGTCGCTCTATCTATTGGAAAACAACTATAGCGAAGCAAGTAAGTCGATCAATACCGCGTTGGCAAATAATGCCATCGGTCAAGCTCAATATCATTACTTCAGTGGTGAGATCCAGTATGAGAAGGGCGATTTAAAAGATGCAGAACGGCATCTTGAACGGGCCTATAAGTTGAACCCACATGACAACGCAGCCGCTTTTTTAGCCACAGTCAAAGCTCAACGAGGAGATCTCGAAGAAGCACTGAATTTTCTTGATAAGCATTTGGTCAGCTACCCGGATGATATCCGCACGCACCTCGCTAAAGGCAATTTGCTATTAAACACTGCCCCGCAAGAGGCTGCATTGGTTTATCAATCTATCGTGGATTCAGGCAATTCCAGTACTGAAGTATTTAATAATCTGTCGTGGGCATTATATTTGGCTGGTAAATACGAACAGGCGAAGAAAAATATTGAGATAGCTATTCAAGCGGCCCCCCAGTCTAAAGTGGTGCTAAACACTTACAGCCATATCTTGTACGCCCAAAAG
>DDIL01000016.1:0-3762 GCA_002338515.1 Glaciecola sp. UBA1851
CTGCAGATGAGATGCGTAAACAACGCGCCGAACAAGCCATTGACACACTAAATCAAGCACACGATAAAATCGATAAGTTCTTAAAGACATCTAGCCCAAGGAAAGGCCAAGGCAAACAAAGCTCGGAAGTCAAAAGTAACATTACCGATAACGAGTCAGCCAAAATGCACAGCAATAAGTGCACCGTGCAAGGTTACAATGGGGTGGACGCAGTAGACAAAAAACAATTTATGTTGATGCAATAGTGCCAAAAAAGGGTAAAGAAGCATGCAGTTTTCACTATTTAATGAATCAAAATCCCAAAGGGTGATCGAGCTTTTTAAGAGAGTGTTCTCGGCATCCGAGGGAGAAGCAGAAGGTCAAGTAATTGCAGATTTTGTAGCAAAGCTAATTGTAACTACTGCGCCAAAAGAGCTAATTGGGTGCATTGCAGAAGAAAACGATAATGTTGTTGGATGCATATTTTTCAGTCGTCTTGCAGTGCCCAGTAGGCAAGTTGCTTACATTTTATCGCCAGTTGCCGTTTCAACAGATGTTCAAAGTAAAGGCATTGGACAAGAGCTTATTAAATATGGTCTAGATCATCTTAAGTCTTTGAATGTAAAATTGGTATTCACTTATGGTGACCCAAGTTTTTATTCCAAAACTGGCTTCGATCAAATCAATGAAAATATCGTAAAAGCGCCTTGCCGGTTGAGTCAACCAATTGGCTGGCTCGCGCAATCTCTTGATGGGCAGGCAATCCAGTCTATGACAGGCTCTACTCAATGTGTTGAGGCATTAAATGATCCAGGACTATGGTAAAAATGCACACAACTGGACGCATTAAAACATTACCACATGATGCAACTGATGTGACGTCACGAAACAGAACGTGCTAAGTATTCGCTATCGAGAAGGTAATTGATGATTTTGCCACATTTTGTCATCATTGAAATGTTAAGTGGTTACAGTAAACTTGTGTAAATATCTTCTAGCTTTTCGGTTTGTTTTTTTATGTTGAATATATCGTTGATTCGAGTTATGCCTTGTTGCCCCATTTTGTCTCTCAACGATGTCGATTCTAAAAGCGTTAACAAATTATCCGCTAATTGATTACTATCTTTCTCAGGTGAAAGCAAACCTGTTTCTTGATCGCTTATTCCTTCACCAACTCCACCGGTATCAAACGCGACGACCGGTGTACCTACCGCTTGGGACTCTACACAAACTGTTGGCATGCCTTCTTCGTTTCCTCTAGCCATTCGTATGCTTGGCAAACAAGTTATCCAAGAGGTTGACATCAGTTCTTTTACTTGCGACCTGTTTTTTGCACCGACAAAAGACACGTTGTGTAAATTGCTCGCAAGATCTTTTAGTGTTTCTTCATAATTTCCATAGCCTACAATTATGAGCTTAGCTTCCGGAACACGCTTATTAACGGTTTTCATTGCCTCAATAAGATACTGACACCCTTTTTGTTTTATTAACCTGCCAACAAACAAGATAGTAGGGCATGGTTCTTTTTTAAGGCTAGGAGAAAAATAGTCGTTATCAATACCGATATAATGCTGGATAATTTTATCTTCAGGGCATCCGGCTTTTAATAACTTGTTCTGAATAAATTTAGATACAGCAATTATTTTGTTTGAAGAATTAAATACTCTATTTCTATGTTTCGAATTATATGAAAATTTATCTTTTTGAGTAATGTCTGACCCGTGAAAAGTTGTTACTAGCGGGATCTCAAGGCGCTTTGAGATAGGAGAGCAGTAGTAACCGCCCTTTCCAAAATTTGCATGAATAATGTCTGCATTAAGTGAAGAAAGTGATTCTGCCCATTTGGGCATGAGAATTTGGGCACCGTCTAATAATAAACGCGCAAGTTTTGGGAATGATTCTACGTTTTCTTGCACGCAAGTAGTTTGATTTTCTATTAATGAAACTCCCGTTTTATCATTCCTAAGCCCAATGAAGATTGGCTGATACTTATTTAAGCCATTACCTTGGGAAGCGACGAAAGTATTCGACATAGGTAATACACGCTTGGTAAAGATTAACGCTCTAGGTTTCATTTACTCTTGCATTCTTCTAATTTTACTGCGCACTTTTGATATGTTGGAGTCTTTCGCGTACCGTCCTTTTGTTACGTGGCGGATTTGATACACACCGTCTATATCAATAGGAATACCTTCGCTACCTATTAACCATTTAAAGGCGGTATCTTCGTAAGTTTTTCGCCAACGTGTATCTTCTGTTTGGAATATTTTAAGCTTTTCACAATAGCCAATAGCTCTTGCCACATCAGCATGCACAATCTGGAATGCACCTTTTGCTTTATCTCTTGAATGCTGTGAAAAGTTTTCAGTTGAAATATCGACAACTTGCGGCTCGCTCTCTTTACGCAACATAGGATCATCATCTTTCAGCATGTCAGTGGTGCATTCTGTTCTAGGAAAATATAAGATTTCTTGCTTTCCTTGAAGCGCATCTGCGAGTGAATCAATACAGTTTTCGTGAAAAATAATGTCACAATCAGTAAACCAAAGCCAATCAGCCTTAGTTGATCGTGCTGCCATATTTCTGCCAATCCCCCGTCTAAATAACTTTTCTTTTGAAATAGCGCAAAAGTTCCAAATCACATTTTTTACTTTCAGTGCATTAAAATATTCAACTACTTTACTTGTTCGTTCATCCTCTTCGGAGTAAAAAACGGTAACCGTTACGTTTGCTTTATTCGGGGGGTAATTAACAAAGGAGCTAAGTTGATAAGTCAGCATGTTTCCATATCCCCAGCAATGACTGACTATTTCAAGTTTTAATTTACCATCTAATGCTTTTCTTTCAGAAACCGGTGGAATAGGAGCGCGATACCACGATGGCGGAACAATTTTCTCTGTTACTAAACGAAAGAACTGTATGGCTTGCTGATTATAGCGGCGTGGCGGATATGATTTTGTTATTTTCATTATTGCATCATAGACGATTAAACAGGTAATTAGAAAAGGATATCACAATCATTTTAAATATAGGCGCACATATAAGGTAATTTTTAAAATAAACATTATATTCTTGGATTGTTGAAAGCATTAATATAGGAAAAAGTAATTGCTAGATAGTTTGTAATGAAAAAACTTTAATGCGTTATTTCAAGCCTTTCATTCGCATGCCCAGTAAAAACTAAAGATAAACTTACTATTGATATTTATTGGAGGAATTTTGAAAGTTCAAAGCGTTATATTATTAGTGTCTGTTTTGCTTGGTTACTCATCTGGTAGTTGCAGTCAATCGCAATGGTCAGCTGGCCCTGTTGGTATTTTGCAGTCAAGTCCCTACATTGGTGGAGAGAGTGGATTTCTATTTGTTCCAGCTATTGCCTATGAAGGCGAAAAGTTAAAAGTTCGAGGGCCTTTTGTTGATTATTATGTTTATGACGAAGGTATGCAAGGGCTTTCAATGGCGCTTACTTTTGCTTTAGGCGCTAACGATCTCGAAGTTGATAACGACCCAATCTTAAATGGAATAGATGATAGAGATAGCGGATTTTTGGCAGGAGTTCGTGTTGAGTCTCCGTTATTTAATGGCACAGGCTCTGTAGCGGTTCAAACTGATATAGCAGATAAAAGTGGTGGACAGCGGGCTATAATAGCTTGGTCAAAACCTCTTTTTGACTCTAATCCAAGAGATTGGATTTTATCCGCTGGTGTTGAAGTGGTATGGGAAAGTGCAGATTATGCAAATTACTATTATGGTGTAACTAACCAAGAAGCCATGTTGTCAGTC
>DDIL01000016.1:3978-17460 GCA_002338515.1 Glaciecola sp. UBA1851
AGAAGCCATGTTGTCAGTCTATAGTGAATATGAACCTGGCAGTATTATTTCACCAGCCTTAACACTAGGCGGTTATTATAATTTTACTCAGCATTGGCGGTTTGTTTATAACTTAGAAATGCAAATTCTTAATTCAGATGTGAAAGATAGCCCATTAGTTGACCAAAATACGGTCACGTCAGGTGTCATTGGGTTAGTTTATAACTTTTAGTTTAGTATAGCGGCGCTGCTTGTTTTATATCGAGTATTAGATAGATAGTGTTTACTCATGTATTATACTTAGCATTGAGACCTCATCTCATAATGCAATAATAATCATTTTCCAAGCAGATTAATAAACCTCAGGAGGGTAAGTGAGTCGACCAACTCAAGCAATAATTGACTTAAATGCTTTGCAACACAATTTAACGATACTTACTAATATTGCAGGCAATAGTAAAGTTATTGGGGTGGTTAAAGCTAATGCTTATGGCAATGGAGCGATAGCGGTTGCCAAAGCCATTGAAAATAAAGTGGATATGCTAGCAGTTGCATTTATAGAAGAGGCATTAGAGTTAATAATAGCAGGCATAAATAAGACGATTCTTATTTTACAAGGTCCACACAAAGAAAGTGACTTGTACGAAGAGAAAGGTAGAAATCTTATATGGTTATTACATTCGTCTTGGCAGTTAAATAGCTATGCTAAATATTGTGAAAGCGCGTCAGATGAAGAGCGAAACAGTGCTTGGTTGAAGTTTGATACTGGGATGCATAGGTTAGGATTTTCCATCTCAGATTTTAAAACAATAATGCAATTTCACTCAAAAATACTTGATTCTAATACGGTTATAGTGACTCATTTAGCTTGCGCCGACGAGTTAATACCTACTCATGCAGAGCGTCAAATACAATCTTTTTTGAACGTGGTAGAACAATATGGTAATCCAATGTGTTTGGCCAATTCTGCTACTAATATTAGATTTCCCAAAGCTAGACAAGACTATGTGAGGTTAGGTATTGCTTTGTATGGCTCTACACCCTTCCCAAAAAACATGAATCAAGATTTGGCGCTATCGCCTGTTATGAGCCTTGAGTCAGAAGTTATTGCTATACGAACGATTCCAAAAGGTGATTTTGTAGGTTATGGAGCAACTTGGCAGGCAAACCGCACCAGTAAAATAGCAACAGTCGCTTTAGGGTATGCCGATGGATATCCCAGGCATGCACCAAGCGGCACGCCTGCTTGGTGTAACAATCATACTATTCATTTGGTCGGTAGAGTGTCTATGGACATGTTAACCTTCGATGTAACTGAACTAGCCGATGTTAAAATTGGAGATAAAGTGCAGTTATGGGGAGACTGTCTTTCCATTAATACTGTAGCTGATCATATTGGTACTATTGGGTATGAACTCATGACTCGCATTTCTAAACGTGTCCCTAAAATATTTAAAGGTAAATGTCAGTAGATGACCCTTCAAGAGAGTAATAATACGCAATACGTAATTGCGATAGATGGCGGCGGCACTTCCTGTAAAGCAGCTTTATTTACTACCTCCAACAACAATGCGATTTGTACTGTGTCGACAGGGCCGGCCAATGTATTTTCAAACTTTGATTTAGCACTCAAGAATATAATTGCAGCGGCTAATCAATTAAAGTTGTTGGCAAAAGAGCATGAGGGCTTATCTATTTCATTAAACCAATGCCATTTGTCAGCGGGATTGGCGGGCGCGAAATCTGAGTTAGTTAAACAAAAGCTGAATTCATGGGTACATCCATTTTTGAGTATTGATATTACTACCGATATTCACATTGGCTGTATTGCGGCTAACGATTTCAAAGACTGTATGCTGGTAATTGTTGGCACAGGCTCTTGTATAGCTAACTTTAAAGATCGAACGGTTTATGAGTTTGGAGGCCATGGTTTTCATCTTGGGGACCAAGCATCTGGCTCATGGCTAGGAAAAAAGGCCCTTATTTGGTATTTAAATGCACTGGATACCAATGTGAACAATAGTGAACTAAAAGACTTTCTAGAGAAAGAAGTAGGAAAAGACAAATCGGCTATTATAGAGAATTACACCGCGTCAAACCCTGCTAGATCAGCTGAATTAGCTCCTAAATTACTAGCTTTGCAAGGTAAGAATAACGAAATTGATGCATGGCTTAGCCAAGGGGCTAGTTATATTGTCGACATCATCTCTTCGCAAAACCAGAATGAAACACCGATTTACATGGCTGGTGGCTTAACCAATATTTATCGTAATATAATTAAAAGAGATTTTAATATTAAATGTCTAGAGCCAGCACACTCTCCTATTTTTGGTGCTTATCTGATGGCTAAACAGTTTTAATATCAAAGGTGAAACCTATGACAACTTGGCAAGATTTACTATTGTTAGATGATCAACTTACAACAGAAGAGCGCATGATAAGAGATAGTGCGCATGATTTTGCTCAGCTGTATTTGCAGCCCGGTATTTTAAAGGCCAATAGAGATGCTAAGTTTGATATTAATATTATGCGACACATGGGGGATGCCGGTTTATTAGGTGCAACAATTGATGGTTATGGCTGTGCAGGTATAAACTATGTTTCTTATGGATTAATTGCTCGTGAAATTGAGCGTGTGGATAGTGGGTATAGAAGTGCAATGAGCGTTCAATCTTCTCTAGTTATGCATCCTATCAATACCTTTGGAAGCAAAGAACAAAAAAATAAATATTTACCGCTGTTAGCCACAGGTGAGTTAATTGGTTGTTTTGGATTGACAGAGCCTGATGCTGGTTCTGATCCTAGTGCAATGAAAACACGAGCCGTCCCTGTTGACGGTGGCTATATGCTCACAGGCAGTAAAATGTGGATTACAAATAGTCCAATTGCCGACTTATGTTTGGTGTGGGCAAAACAGTCTGATGATAAAAAAATATATGGATTTTTAATAGAAAAAGGCAGTAAAGGATTAAGTTGCCCAGAAATAAAAGGAAAACAAAGTTTAAAAGCGTCTATTACTGGCGAAATTGTGATGGACAATGTCTTTGTACCTCAAGACAACAAATTACCCAAAGTTAGCGGTTTGAAAGGCCCATTTTCTTGTTTAAATATGGCTAGATACGGAATTTCATGGGGAGTGTTAGGTGCTGCTGAATGTTGCTGGCATCGAGCGAGACAATACGGTTTAGATCGATATCAATTCAATCGACCATTAGCTCAAACCCAGTTATTTCAGACAAAGTTAGCTGATATGCAGACTGAGATAACGCTGGGGCTTCAGGCAAGCCTGCGAGTAGGGCGTTTAATTGATGAAAACAAGTTAGATCCCACAATGATTTCCATGGTAAAACGAAACAACTGCTCTAAAGCGTTAGATATTGCTAGAAAATCAAGAGATATGCACGGTGGAAATGGAATAAGCGACGAATACCATGTTATTCGTCATATGATAAATTTAGAAACAGTGAATACTTACGAAGGTACCTACGACATACATGGTCTAATATTAGGTAGAGCACAAACTGGACTGCAAGCATTCTTTTAATTTGTAAGCTTAACAAGGGGGTTATTGTCAGGCTTGGAATGTACTAATTAATTTGAGTAAGCGTCGAGCACCTTTGTAAGATTAAATTCATACTCTAACGGATTGAACGTTAATGGCATTTCGACTATTTTTTCTCCTGAAGTTTCTAACACCAACACTCTAGGAAAGCCCGCTAAACCATGCTTCTTAGCAAAACTTTCGCCTTCTGGTGTATCGTAATCCAAACGCGCATATACGAAGTTTTTATTAATCGTTTTAGCAATAGTTTTATCGCTAAATACTTCTTTGCCAAGCTTTCTGCAACTAGGGCACCAAATTGCAGAGTAATCAGCAATTACGAGTTTGTTATCTCTATGAGCTATCTCTTTCGCCTGTTCTAAACTATAAATTGGGAATGCAAAATTGTTAACAGCCTCCTGACCCCAATAGCTTTGTAGAGCTTTATTGCCAACATATACGACAGTTATTATTAGTATTAAGCTAATAGCCTTTTTTATTGTAGGGTCCATGATTTTACTCGTTTTGTTCTATTTATACGGCCAACAAAGGCATGAATAGTTTTGAAACTCCTTCGCTATCATCAATATGAAGAGAATTTCAAACTATACAATTTAGACCTAGCTACACTAAAAATTATTTCATAATGCAATTAATTTAATTACCACTTTCGTAAAATATCTTGATATAAAGCTTCATCTAATAATGAAATATCGCCATCTTCTGCGCTTAATGAGGTTTCATTTATTACTCTTAGCGCTTCCTCTTTATCTATGGCAGCTAATTTGTCGTTAAAGTCATTTATTATGCCTTGTGCATTTTCATAGTTTGCATTTATGGCAAGCCTCAATTCAACTATGTATATGGGCTTGTTACCTATACTTAATGGATTTCGGTTCGCGTTAAATAGCAGTTTATTCACTTCATCAAGCATAAATTTATCCGCCAAAATATAGTCGACTCGTTCATCCCCAATTTGCCTAATTATTCCTAAAAAGTCGGGTGCTCTTGCCCACCGAACGCTTCTTTCTGCTCGCATTTTATCGGTGTTAGCAAATCGGTTTTCGACCCCCACAGTTGTTCTATAGATTTTATCTAATCTATTTACATTAATGGCATCAATGTTTTTAGACGCGATATGTAATGGTATGTACATGTAAGGCTCTGAATAGATATAGGTATTTCTTGGACTATTTAACGAGTAGTGATCTATAAATCCAGCAAATGTGCCATTTCTCAAGCCGCTTCCTGACCAAGCCTGTGTAGTTGCTGTGATTGAAACAGGTGTATCTGACATTATCTGTTTTACAAGAGCATTTGCTCTAGCTGGATAGTCAGGGGTATCTACTAACGTTGGCACGCGGTTCCCCACTAAAGAAAGTTCGCTTTGACTCATAGCGTTAAAAGATAGAATGCTTAAACAAGTCATTATACAGACAAGCATGGCACAACTGATGCTAGCCATTCTTTGATTACCGCTTAATTCTAGGATGTTTCTTTTCAAGCTCACCTCAACTAATTCAATTTAGTAGTATGGACCAAATACTGGTTTTTAACATTCATATATTAAACGTAAAACTTAGGTGGATGGATTGATTCAAAAACCAACTTATACATCTGAACCACAAACATTGCTGTTTATTAGTCAATTTATATAAACATAAATATTTAAGGCTTCATGTGTGAAGTGAAGTGGGATGTTAATTATGAGATTATTAGTTAATTTAAAAATACGCTAACAACAAAACGAGTTACCTTGACTTAAATAAAAGCGAAGGCATCACCGAACAAATCAATTTTCTCTAAATTAAGAGGAAGGAATGCTTCTTTTACCACTGCAGCCATTTCAAATCTGCCAGCTACGTAGACCTGAGAACCAGAAAAATTATCGAAATCTTCAAGTACCGCTTGGTGTACTAAACCAGTTTGGTACTGCCAATCGCTATTTGGATTTTCTAATACTGGTTTGAAAGTGAAATTCTTATGTACAACGCTTAGCTGAAATAAAGCTTCTTTTTCGTATAAGTCTTCACTATTTTTTGCACCCCAGTAAAGTAAAACTTCTCTATCAGGCTGTTCATTTAGCATGGCTAATAAAATAGATTTAGTGTAGCTATATCCTGTACCACCTGCTATTAAGATCGCTTTTTTAGAATTTCTTCGCATAAATGCATCGCCTAAACCATATTCAACTTCTAGGCTACTTTCTTTTCTAGCTCGTTCTATTACTTCAAACGCATACGGATTTTCTGGCACAGCGCCTATATGTAGTTCAATAAGGCCATCATTCGAGGGCATGTTGGCAATTGAGAAGGGTCGTTTATCTTTTTCTGACATAACAACTTGCAAATACTGGCCCGCTTTAAAAGTGATTGGTTTGCCAGCATCTAGTACCAATTTTAAAACATAAGGAGTAAGTGATTCGATACTAATCACTTTTGCATTGATACTTGTCATTTAGGCCTTCCTGAATCTATCTATGCTTGTGTAGAACACAAAAAATTGAACAATTGAAAAGTGTTTAAACATTCATGATTAAACTGAGGCGCGTAGTTTACTCTAAAAGTCCTAATTTATCCCATATATCGTCAACTTTTTGTTTAACATCTTCGTCCATTACAATAGGCGTGCCCCATTCTCGGTCTGTTTCACCTGGCATTTTATTGGTTGCATCCAATCCCATTTTAGAACCGAGTCCAGATACAGGAGACGCAAAGTCTAAGTAGTCTATAGGTGTATTCTCAATCAACGTTGTATCACGTGCTGGGTCCATCCTAGTGGTAATTGCCCATATTACATCATTCCAGTCTCGAGCATTTACATCGTCATCACATACTATGACAAATTTAGTGTACATAAACTGGCGAAGAAATGACCATACTCCCATCATGACTCGTTTGGCATGACCTGGATATTGCTTTTTCATAGTTACCACTGCCATACGATAAGAGCAGCCTTCCGGAGGTAAATAAAAATCTACAATTTCAGGAAACTGTTTTTGTAGTATGGGGACAAAGACTTCGTTTAGCGCTACACCTAATATTGCTGGCTCATCAGGTGGTCTGCCTGTATACGTTGAGTGGTATATAGGATTATCTCTGTGAGTAATGTGCGTAACTGTCATAACGGGGAAATCATCTACCTCGTTATAATAGCCAGTATGATCGCCATATGGGCCTTCGGGCGCTGTTTCATCTTGCGCGATATACCCTTCAAGCACAATTTCAGCTGAGGCAGGTACTTGCAAATCATTCGATATAGATTTTACTACCTCGGTTTTGTCACCTCTTAATAAGCCCGCAAAGGCATATTCTGAAAGTGTGTCGGGTACCGGCGTTACTGCACCTAAAATGGTGGCTGGATCTGCACCTAACGCAACCGATACAGGGTAGGGCTCATTTGGGTGAGTTTGACACCATTCACGAAAATCTAGCGCGCCGCCTCTGTGCGATAACCAACGCATAATAATTTTGTTTTTGCCGATAACTTGTTGCCGATAAATCCCTAAGTTTTGTCGCTTTTTATGCGGTCCCTTTGTTACAGTTAAGCCCCAAGTAATCAAGGGTGCCGCGTCGCCGGGCCAGCAGCGTTGTATAGGTAGGCTTGCTAAATCAACATCATCACCAGAGATAATATTCTGTTGGCAAACCGCTTTTTTAATCACTTTTGCTGGCATATTTAAAACTTGTTTGAAAACTGGGATCTTGCTCATTAAATCTTTTAAGCCTTTTGGGGGCTCAGGCTCTTTTAGAAAGGCCAATAACTTTCCCACTTCCCTGAGAGCTTCAACCGAATCTTGGCCCATGCCTAACGCTACTCGTTCGGGCGTGCCAAATAAATTAGCTAAAACTGGGATAGTATGGCCTTTTGCGTTTTCAAACAAAATAGCAGGGCCACCTGCTCTTAACGTACGATCTGCAATTTCGGTCATTTCAAGCTCAGTACTAATTTCCATCTTGACTCGCTTGAGCTGACCTATTTTTTCAAGTTGATGAATAAAATCACGCAAATCTTTATATTTCATGTAACCAGTCCGATATTTTTTCGATGCTTAATACTACCGTAATTTGTACAAAATCGTTTAGTTAAACAATCAAGAATCTGATTTTAATAGGTGGTTGTTGTAAATTACTTACGGAGGCAGTGTGTATTTATTATAATTTTACTAAATCAAAAGGTTTGTACGGCAAACTTCAATGCCAATAACAATCTCTCAAATTATCTTCGTTTATGCCGATACCTAATTATCGCTTTGTATAAAAATAACGATCTTCACACGTGTTCGGTACATCCGTATCAAGTAGTAGGTATTAATATTAATGATTTATAACATGGTAAAGTTAAAAAGAGCTCTGATTACTCAATGTGCATCAATTGTTGTTATTGTGGTGAGCCTTATATTTAGCGCCAACTCAATCGCAAACGATTTAGAGGCCGTTCAGGTTTATTCTCAAGATGAATTGATTAAACTAATTAATGAAAACAAGCACCTACAGCGTGTTAAAGATGATCGCTGCCAGATTATCGAAGACATAGAAGCACGAGCGGAGGTAATGCGCATACCTTCCTTTCAATTTTTATGGGGTGATATGCAAGCATGGGGTGTGTGTGTTTCTAAAGATACGTCAAGTGGTATACATTACATGCGTCAAGCGGCTAATCAGGGATTACCTGCTGCCCTTGAGCAGTTAGGACGCTATCATAAGGAAGGTAAATTTGTTCGACAAAGCCATGATAAGGCGATTGTTTACCTTCGAGAAGCGTCTTCTTTAGGTAATCTGAAAGCGCAACTGCAATTAGCAGAATTATTTATTTCGGGTTATGGAAGCCCATACGACTACGAAGATATTTATCGTTGGCTATACAACGGCGTGTCTCAATCAAATGCTCAATATACACAGATAGGGAAATATTTAACTGACCTTGAAAGGTTAATGAGTCCTCAAGCAGTTAAAAATGCACAAAATATAGGTGTTAATTAAATATATTTCCCGATTTATCCTCCTGATGTTGTGATTGTGCGTAGTTATGATTTAATAGGAAAAATTAATTAAAAATTTCCATTTATCATGACTCAACAAACTGCAATTGGTACTGTTTTTTCTTCAACAGCAACAAAAGTTATGCTTCTTGGCGGCGGCGAGCTAGGCAAAGAAGTCGTTATTGAATTAAAACGACTAGGTTGCCAAGTTATAGTGTTAGACAGATACGCTGATTCGCCAGCCATGCAAGTAGCCGACAGTAGTTATGTGGTGTCGATGCTTGATGCACAAGCCCTCGCAAATATTATCAAAAAAGAGAATCCATCCTTCATTGTGCCTGAAATAGAGGCGATTGCTACCCAGCAATTAATTGAATTAGAAGAACAGGGATTTAATGTTATACCAAGTGCTAAAGCAGCTCATTTAACTATGAATCGTGAAGGTATTAGGCGTTTGGTAGCAGAAGATCTTAATATACCGACGTCATCTTATGTTTTTGCCGAGACTAAAACAGAATTTGAACAAGCAGTTGCACAAATTGGATTACCTTGCTTGGTTAAGCCCATCATGAGCTCCTCTGGTAAGGGGCAAAGTTTAATAAAGAATCAACCAGATATTGATGGCGCATGGCAATACGCTCAAGATGGTGGCAGGGCAGGTAAAGGTAAAGTGATTGTTGAGGGTTTTGTTGATTTTGACTATGAAATTACCTTATTAACTGTTCGTCATTGTAATGGTACAAGTTATTGTGAGCCAATTGGTCATCGTCAAGAAGATGGAGATTATCGTGAAAGTTGGCAGCCACAACCTATGTCATTTGAAGCCCTACAAAAAGCGCAAGAAATCGCTGAAAGAGTAACATGTGCATTGGGTGGAAATGGATTGTTTGGGGTTGAACTATTTATTAAAGGAGACGATGTGATTTTTAGTGAAGTCTCTCCTCGTCCTCATGACACGGGGATGGTTACGCTTATTTCTCAAAACTTATCAGAGTTTGCTTTGCACGCTAGAGCATTTTTAGGGTTGCCAATTCCAACGATTGAATTCAGACAGCCTTCAGTTTCTATTGCCTTGCTTGTTGAAGGAGAATCAAAGCAGGTTAAGTTTTCGAACTTAAATCAAGTGTTGAGTTTACCCAACACCGACATTCGGTTATTTGGTAAACCTGAAGTGTCAGGTAAGCGTCGAATGGGAGTTGCCCTTGCTTCTGATGACTCTTTGGAAGTAGCCATGGATAAAGGATTGTTTATGGCTACAAATTTAACCGTTGAATTGTAATTACATTTAGCAACGTATTGTATACCTTACAAACATGATAATGATGTTTTTCACTCTTGATTGCTTTATACTAGGGCTATGAACAAAAAAAATAAACCTTTGCAAGAAAGTAACAAGAAACATTCCACATCAAAACCAACTGATAAGCCCGCTTCTAATCATAAACAGATGCATGATAGTGGATTAGAAAAAGACCCACACTCGGCAAGAGAGCAGCTAAAGTACGAAAACCCTGTAGCAAGTCGGGAATACTTACTAACTATAATCAAAGAGCAAAATAAAGCGATATCGTTTAAAGACATTTGTGATTTGCTAAATGCTTACGATGACGAAAATAGAATCGGTATTCAAAGAAGACTCCGTGCAATGGAGCGAGAAGGGCAGTTAAGTTTCACTAAAGAAAAGAAATATGCCATTCAAGCTCAAGATGAACTAATTAGAGGTCAAGTGATTGGGCACCGAGATGGCTTTGGTTTTCTAAAGCATTCTTCAACAGAAAAAGACTTATTTATTCACCAAATTCAAATGAGTACCCTCATTCATGGTGATGTTGTGGAAGGGACGCTTGGTACAAGTGATCGCCGAGGTAGAGCGGAGTTTCGTCCAAATAGGGTGGTAGAGCCGAGAAAAGAATTAATTGTAGGCCGCTACTATAGCGAACAGGGTCTTAATTTGGTTATTCCAGACGACAACCGAATATGCCACGAAATAATGATCCCCAAAGAGCAAACTAAACATGCTCGTCAAGGCCACGTTGTTGTAGTAGAAATTACTCAGCGACCTCGCCGTAATTCGGGTCCAATAGGTAAAATTATTGAAGTACTGGGTGAACATATGGCACCAGGTATGGAAATTGAAACCGCACTTAGAAATTTTGATATTCCGCATGTATGGCCGCAAGCCGTGGGCAATTACGTGAAAAAAATTGGCGATGAAGTGCCTGAAGATGCGAAAAAAAGTCGCAAAGATTTAAGAGCACTACCCTTAGTTACAATTGATGGAGAAGACGCAAGAGACTTCGATGACGCGGTTTATTGTGAGCAACTAGAAAAAGGTGGTTGGAAGCTCTATGTTGCGATAGCCGATGTAAGTAGCTATGTAAAGCTTGGTACAGCACTAGATAATGAAGCGCAAAATAGAGCAACTTCAGTGTACTTTCCTGAACAAGTTATTCCGATGTTGCCAGAAAAACTATCAAATGGCCTATGTTCGCTTAATCCAAATGTAGATAGACTGTGCATGGTATGTGAAATGCAAATTAGCGGCAGTGGCGAATTAGATAGTTATAAGTTTTATGAAGCTGTAATGAATTCCCATGCACGCTTCACTTATACTAAAGTTTGGTCAATTCTTGATGGAAATGTAGAGCTTATTGAGCGTTATGGTGAAAGAGTAAGCGATCTTAAAAACCTTTATCAATTATATAGTGCGCTCAAAAAGTCGCGCACAGGTAGAGGGGCAATTGAATTTGAAAGCCAAGAAACAAAGTTTGTTTTTAACGCAGATCGTAAAATTGATCATATTATTCCGCTAGAGCGCAATGACGCACATAAAATTATCGAAGAATGCATGATAATGGCGAACGTCAGTGCGGCTAAATTTATCGAAAAAAATAATGCGGAAGCACTATTTAGAGTCCACGATAAGCCCGATGAAGACCGCTTAATGTCTTTTCGCGCATATTTATCTGAGGTAGGTATTGGTTTTAACGCTGGGGATGAAATTCATCCAAAAGATTTTGCTGATGTAGCGAAGAAGATTGATAACCGAGTAGATAAAGATTTAATTCAGACCATGTTACTACGTTCAATGAAACAAGCCGTATATGATGGTAATAACATTGGACATTTTGGGTTGTCATTGCCTGCTTATGCGCACTTTACATCGCCAATTAGGCGCTACCCTGATTTAGTGGTGCATCGAGTGATTAAAGCGCTGATTAATAAGCATGCAAATAGTAAAGTTTGTAAAGGCGCAAAACTCTACACGGAAGAAGAAATCTCGCAGTTAGGTGAGCAGTGCTCAATGGCAGAGAGAAGAGCCGATGACGCCACTCGTGATGTAGCTGACTGGCTGAAATGCGAGTTTATGCAAGACCACGTGGGTGATGTGTTTGAAGGGGTTGTTGCATCGGTAACTAATTTTGGACTATTTGTACGTATTACTGATTATCAAATAGATGGACTCATACACATTACATCGTTAGGTAACGACTATTATCACTATGATCAAGTTAAGCAATGCCTAATAGGTGAAAGTTCTGGTTTGGTGTATCGATTGGGTGATTTGATTCGTATTAAAGTTGCATCTGTTAATTTAGATGAACGTAAAATAGATTTGTTACCTGAAAATGTGCCGAAAGTATCTAAGAATCGAAAGTCTAAGTCTACTAAGAAAACGGGGGCGCAACCTAGCCCAGCTTCTAATCAGCCCGGTAAAAATGGCGATAAGAAAGTTAATCCAAAAGGCGGAAAAAAGAAGTCAGGTCCTAGCTCTAAACGCAACAAGAGTTCACGTTCTAAACCTAGACGGAAATAAAGTACTTACTACGTAAATTTTGACACCCTATTAAGTTGAGCATATACAAATATGGCACAAACAGAATTAATTTATGGCATACATTCAATTGATGCAGTTTTAGCAAATGAACCTGAAAGACTATTAGAAGTAATGGTTGCGAAAGGTAGAAATGATGAGCGTATGAATAAAACTGTTAATATTGCTCGGAAAAATGGTATTTCTGTTCAGTTTGTTCATAAAAAAACCTTAGATGACAAGTCTCGCGGTGAGCAGCATCAAGGGATTCTAGCTATTGCTAAACCCGCAAGAGTGTTGCATGAACAAGACTTAGAACAACTACTTTCACGGCTGGAAAGTAATAGCACTAAACCGTTACTACTTGTTTTGGATGGCGTAACTGACCCTCATAATCTTGGGGCTTGCTTACGTAACGCTGATGCAGCTGGCGCTCATGCGATTATAGTTCCCAAAGATAAATCTGTCGGCATTACCCCTGTTGTTAGCAAGGTGGCCGTTGGCGCAGCTCAAACGGTGCCCCTTATTCAAGTGACAAACTTATCAAGAACAATTAAATACCTTCAAGAAAAACACATTTGGGTGGTCGGCACAGCGGGTGAAGCGCAACAACTTATCTATGATTGCAAATTAAAAGGCGCAATTGCTTTAGTAATGGGCGCTGAAGGTAAAGGTATGCGTAGACTAACAAGAGAGTCTTGTGATGAATTAGTAAAATTACCTATGGCAGGTGCAATCTCCAGTTTAAATGTGTCAGTAGCATGCGGTATTTGCTTATTCGAAATAGTTAGGCAGAGATGAGTTGAACATTAATTTATCAATTTAATTATTTGAAACCAAGTCATACATATTATGTTGTCCTCACTACAACAAAATTTTAATGAAATGTTTGTTTAAATGTTATAAGCACTGACTTATAAGTAATAAAAATACTCATTTGAATTTAATATTTAAATTAAACTGTTAAAAACCTATTTAATTTTAAAAATAGCCTACACCTTAGCTTTGTTTTCTGTTATAGTTTCGCGCCCTTTTTGTAGGGGTATGGTCTATTTGTCTTAAAATTACTTGTAATTCAAAGAGAAATAGCAGCTTAGCGACTCATATGAGTCATAATATTAAATAGCGGAGCACTAACATGATCCAAATGCAAACTAACCTGGACGT
>DDIL01000189.1:0-1277 GCA_002338515.1 Glaciecola sp. UBA1851
CACCTGTCCATTCGCCACCAAATACGAATATTTCACTATCGGTTACACGAGAGCCTGTTTCGCTTGAAAAACGAAGATTGCCGTCACTTGGGTTAGAGCCAGAGCGTTGGTCAAATACTGGTTCAAGGTTACCAGCAAGCGCTGCTTGGTATGAACCAACATTTGTGCCATTCACCACGCCATAGTTAACTGTTTCAAACGCTGTTGGTAAGTTAAAGTTCCTTAAGTTACTAACACCAGATGCCTGCAGACGATAGTTGTCACGACTACGCTCTTGATCAGCGATAATTATGTCAGCATAGAATTTCATATTATCGTTTGGCGCGAATTCAAAAGTAGTGGCTATGTTAAGAGTTTCATAATCGTCATTTTCTTGTTCTTGAACAAAAAATTGTATGCCTTGATATGGACCTACGTCATCAAACGCGGTTACTAGATTGTCGCGGTCAACACGCGGTCGGAAAGAAACTGCTTCTTGTTCAGTGTAACTTCCAGAAAACACGAAACCAACTTCACCTGCATCTACTTCCCAGTTGTTTCCATAAACAACTGAAAATCTTGGTTGAATGCCTTCTGTACTTAACTCGCTATCTTCACCTTGCACTCGCACAACTGCTAACTGTTCCGTTAGTTGTAACGGACGAATGGTACGTAAGTTAATAGTACCACCAACTGAACCTTCAATTGTTTTAGCTTCTGGCGACTTAATTACTTCTACAGATGAAATCATCGTTGGATTAACATCTTCAAAGCTAATACCGCTTCGGCTTGAACCAGCGTTAACCGTTGATACGCCGTTTATTTCAACACGGTTAGCATTAGTACCACGTATTTGAACGCCTGTACCCACACCAGCAGAACGGGTGATTTGAATACCAGTTACGTTTTCTAGTACTTCAGCTAAGTTTTGGTCAGGTAGTTTACCAATGTCTTCTGCTTGAATAATTTCAACAAGGCTGCTTGCATCGCGCTTTTCCGCTAACGCACTAGTTAGTGCTGACCGTATGCCCGATACTTCAATAACTTCTAAATTTTCAGCTTGGTCAGCATTTGCGTCTTGTGCAAGTGCCGCTGGTGCAGCTAAAAATGCTGCTACTGTAGCTGAACATATAACTTGTTGTGTTCTTGATTTTTTGAGTGCAGCACTAATTTTATTTAGTTGGGTTCTCATGTAGTCTCCGTTCACTTTATGTGTGTAAGTAATGAATTTCTTTGCCATTAAACGTAGTGATGTGTATTTTTTGTGTATCAATGTTAATTAAATGTTTAAAGCGTGT
>DDIL01000189.1:1613-48292 GCA_002338515.1 Glaciecola sp. UBA1851
TTGGTAATAAATTGGAGGCTGTTTGGTATTAAAGCTGAAAGCCTGTTAACTTTTATATGGTTAAGTAATAGATATGTTTAGCTATTTATTTTAGTTTTGACTGTTGGTTAGAATTGAAGCTTTAAATCAAAGTAGTTTAAATTTAAAACATTATATGCAAATAGCCTTATCTTTCATACTAAAGTATTATTATTGCGTAAATGTATGTGAAGTAGAAAATTTAGTTAATTTTTATACCGTTACTTTTCAACTAAATTAATGCAGTTATTGTTCGCTTAATGTGTAATCCAGTATGGATTTCAAAGAAAACATGAGTCAAATATACTAATTAATTTTTTCACCTGACTTTTCTCACGATCATGACGTCATTAAAAATAGTTTAATGGTCTAGCTATTCTCTTTATTCGTATTGCTCTTAAAATTGAAAAGACAATAATAATATTGGGATTGAGTGTGATAACAGTTAGTAATCTTACAATGGAGTTTGGTGCTGATAGTTCGCGTATTCGCGTGCTAGATAATCTTAATTTCTCTCTTAAGCAAGGCGATACTGTTGCTATTGTTGGCCCTTCAGGTTCGGGTAAGACTACATTAATGCAATTATTAGCGGCATTAGAACAACCTACTCATGGCAACATTAAAATTGGTCAACAAATATTATCGCAGTTATCGCCAGATGAATTAGCAGATTTCAGGCGCGATAATATGGGCATTGTGTTCCAATCGTTTCATTTAATTGACAGCTTAACGGCACTCGCTAATGTTGCTATACCTCTAGATATTGCAGGCTCGCCTGATGCTTCAGTCAGGGCTAGCAAAATGCTTGAAAAAGTTGGACTCAAAAAAAGAGTAGGGCACTACCCCCAGCAGCTTTCAGGAGGTGAACAACAACGAGTGGCAATTGCCCGAGCTCTAGTTCACGAGCCTAAGCTTATACTAGCCGATGAACCTACCGGTAACTTAGATGATAAAACGGGCGGTAAAATTGCCGATTTATTATTTGATTTACACGCTCAATCACAGTCAACCTTAGTTTTAGTGACTCACGATATGCGTTTAGCGAAACGCTGTAAAAAACTGTTCTGGTTAGAATCAGGCAAATTAAGAGTAGAGGACAATTGTGAACTTTCCGCTTAATTTCGCATGGCAAGATTTGATTCAAAGCTTAAAACGTCTTTGGTTATTTTGTGCTTGTTTAGTTTTTGGTGTGTGTTTGGTTATGGCAGCAGGCAGCCTTTATCAAATGCTAGATAGAGTGCTGTTATCTGATACTCGCGCCTTGATGGGAGGGGATATAGAAGTAGAATCGAATATGCCCATTTCAGACGACGTGTTGAATTGGATAAATACTACGGGTGACATATCACTTGTACGTGAAATTGACACAATGATGAGCACAGAATCAGAAGATTTCGCTCTTGTTGAATTAATTAGTGTGGATAATGCATATCCACTCTACGGCGAAGAGATTTTGCGGCCTCAACAAGGCTTACAGTCTGCTTTATCAAAAGTTGATGGAATATGGGGAGTGGTTATCGACCCTATTTTGGCTGAGCGCCAAAAACTAAACGTAGGAGATATTGTTTATATAGGTGATTTAGACGTAATTGTGCGCGCGCAAATTGTTCAACAACCTGATAGACGCTTAAATGCAAATTGGCGAGGTGCGCCTGTATTAATATCCGAAGAAGCTATGGATGCTGCTGGTTTAATACGCCCGGGAAGTCGCGTTGAACACGAATATAGAATAAGGACAGAGCAAAAGGCCAGTGCATGGGAAGAGAATTTTATTACAACATTTCCAGATACCGACTGGGAAATACAAACCTTTGCTGACAGAAGCGAACGAATATCTCAGCGGTTATCACAAATAGCTTCGGGGTTACTTATTGTTGCATTTAGTACGCTGTTTATTGGTGGTTTAGGCATATTCAATAGCATTTCCGTATATTTACAAAGTAAGCGTGAAACCATTGCTACACTAAAAGCGTGCGGATTACGTGACGCTAGAATTGGAAAAATTTTCATTATTCAGATAGCTATATTAGCGTCAATATCAGGTGCAATAGGACTGATTATTGGGTTAGTACTAGCCTTGATGGGCAGTCAAATATTGTCTCAAGATTTACCTGTGTTTTTAAGCGGTAATGATGTTGTATTAGCTGCAGGGATGGCATGGTTTTTTGGCATCATTACCGCATTTACTTTCGCTTTGCCTGCGTTGGGGAGAGCATTACAAGTGGATATTGCGCATTTGTTTAGAGCCAATAGTATACATGGCGATACTATGTCTCCAAACTGGCGAATCGCAAGCTATATCTTTACTTTCATGCTATCGAGTTTGGTATTACTAGCCATTCCTGACTT
Organism: Glaciecola sp. UBA1851; assembly: GCA_002338515.1. Taxonomy (GTDB): domain Bacteria; phylum Pseudomonadota; class Gammaproteobacteria; order Enterobacterales; family Alteromonadaceae; genus Glaciecola. The sequence goes on from DDIL01000189.1 coordinate 3,981, forward strand.
ACTATTTGGTTTAGCATTTTTAATTACCGTAATTGTTTGCCTGATGTTTTTTGAAGTTGTGGTACGTTTTTTACGATGGCTTTCCAAAAATATGGAAATACGACCTGCATTGGCAAGGCATGGGGCAATTCGGCTGGCATTAGCGAACATGCACCGACCAGGAACTCCTCTTCGTATAACCTTGCTTTCACTGGGTACAGCATTGACTTTATTGGTTGCCTGCTCGGTAATTGTTATTGCGTTATTGAGACTAGTGCAAACAACTATTTCCAGCGAGTCACCTGCACTAGTGCTTTACGATGTGTTATCCAGTCAAAAAGAAGAAGTACAACAAATTGCCAGCAAATACGCGTCTATTTCTCAAATTACATTATCTCCAAATGTTAGAGCCCGAGTGTCTGCTATTAATGGCGTGCCTATTCGAGACTTAACTAGCCCAAATGTTAATTGGCAAAATATGGCGCGAGATGAGCATAAACTTAGTTATTTGTCAGGTAATATTGATGGCATAAAAATAGTAGAGGGGAGTGTTTGGGAAGAGCCCTTTTATTACCAACCTAATATTGATTTGGCGTCTAAAGGTGGATTGGAAATACCGGTGGATTTTGCCTTTATAATGGAAGACAGAGAAGCCAATCAAATGAAATTAGCCGTTGGCGATAAAGTGGCGTTTTCATTGGTAGGGATAGAGCGCACAGGCCAACTAACTGGTATTTATAGTCAGCAAGGTATTCAGACTCGGTTTTGGTTTGAAGCGATTTTTTCAGATGGTGCGTTAGACGATTTTATTAGTACTTACGTGGGCACAGTGTATATGGACGATGCCGAAGCTTTAGCCTTTCAGTCGGAGTTAGCGCGCACCTATCCAAATATTATTACCGTGCGGACAAAAGATCTCATTGATTCGGCAAGTGAACTTCTTGATAAAGGTACCGGCGGATTAACGGCTATTTCTTCAATTAGTTTGTTTGTAAGCTTAATGGTATTAGCGAGTGTAATGGCTGCAGGCCGAGCCAAGCAAAGCTATCACGCTTTTATCTTATTTTGTATGGGAGCCAGAATATCGTATATACGCAAAGCGATTGCTATCGAATATACATTGTTAGCGCTAGTTGTCAGTGCATTTTCTATTATATTGGGCTTGCTTATTGCTGCATTGGTTTTGCAAGTTAGGCTAAAAGTATTTATGTGGGATGTATATTGGTTTGGGGTGGCCATCGCCTTAGTATCTAGTACAATAGTATTCACTGCAGGCGCACTTTATTTGTTCCAACGTTTAAAAATTCAACCTGCGCAATTACTTAAAGAGGCAGCATAACATCTCATTAGTACCTTATTTAAACCATCTTAAATTGGTAATATTTATTGTAAACCAAACGTAAAATATTTATGGATTGATTTGGGTTTTTGGTAATAATGTTATAGGATACCGTCTACTTTACTATTGATTTGACGCTTACCACCAAGCTGTTTAAAACAGTGAGTTTGGCTAGGCATCTTGAATTACCAAGGATCCCTTATGAAAGAGTCTTGGCGTTGGTTTGGACCAAACGACCCCGTTACTATTAGTGATATTAGACAAACAGGTGCAACTGATATTGTAAGCGCTTTACATCACATTCCTGCTGGTGAAGTTTGGCTAATAGACGAAATAAAAAAACATCAGCAGCTTATAGAAGACACTCCTTCACACCTCTCTAAATTACACTGGAGTGTGGTTGAAAGCATTCCCGTTCACGAAGATATCAAGCTAGGTAAGTCAAATATGCAGCCGTATATTGATGCTTGGATCCAATCTATGGAAAACTTAGCGAAGTGTGGAATAAAGGTTATTTGTTATAACTTTATGCCAGTAATTGATTGGACTCGCACAGATCTAAATTTTCAGCTACCTAGCGGCGCTTACGCATTAAAGTTTGACCAACAAAAATTTGCTGCTTTCGACTTGTTCATATTAGAACGTGAGGGAGCGAAAGCAGATTATTCTGAACAAGAATTACAAGATGCGACTCGTTTGTTCGAGAGTATGAGCGAGCAAGAAAAAACTGACCTTACCAATAACATTATTGCTGGATTGCCTGGCAGAATGACTGATGCTTATGGCTTAGACACCTTTAAAACTAGATTGCTTGAATATAAAGGTATGACAAAAGAAACATTGCGTCATAATCTTCATCACTTCTTAGCTCAAGTATTACCAAAGGCTGAAGCGTTTGGGGTAAAGTTAGCCATTCATCCTGACGATCCACCAAGAGATATGTTAGGACTACCGCGAATAGTCTGTACTGCAGATGACCTCAATATATTATTTGATGCTCTGCCTAGTCGTTCGAACGGTATTACCTTGTGTGTAGGAACCTATAGTAGCCGACCTGATAACGACTTGCCACAAATGGCAACTGACTTTGGTGAGCGTATTCATTTTACGCATTTACGAGGTGTATCAAGAGATCCGAACGAACAAAGAACGTTTTATGAAGATACTCATTTGGGTTCAGATGTGGATATGGTTGCGGTTATTAAAGCCTTACTAGATGCCGAGAAACGCTACCCAGATAATACAATATTTATGCGTCCAGATCATGGTCATCAGATGATGGATGATATCAATAAAAAGGTAAATCCAGGCTATTCAGGTATTGGGCGATTAAAGGGTTTGGCTGAAATACGTGGGGTTGTAAAAGCCGTGTCACATAGCGGACAGTCCAATGCATAAAATTGTCAAATTCACGTCTAATCGCGTGTGGCGAACGTATCAAGGCGGAAAGCTACTTGATGAAATTGAAGCAAAATCATCGCCTCAAGACACGCATTTTCCAGAAAACTGGATTGGCTCAATTGTAGAAGCGCGAAACATAGGCAGAGAAGATATATCTGAAGGGCTTGCTCACGTTGTTTCTGACACTGATACACCTCTGTTGTTTAAAGACTTGATATTATCAGACCCTAAATTTTTCTTAGGTGAGAAGAATGGGGTTGCTTGTACGCTAGAAGATATTCCATTAGTTAAATACTTAGATAGTGCAACACGCTTACATTTTCAGGTGCACCCAACGCGTGAGTTTGCCAAGGCTCGATTGAATTCAAATAAAGGTAAAACAGAAGCTTACGTGATCCTTGCTATTCGAGATGATATTGACACGCCTTATATTTACGCTGGGTTTCAACGTTCTCCCGCTCGAGAAAATTTAAAACAGTGGATAGAAACTCAGAATATAGAGGCTATGGAAGCCTGTTTTGATAAAATCCCAGTAAAACCGGGAGAAGTGGTCTTACTTCCTGGTGGCAGACCACACGCGCTTGGAGAAGGCATATTGATGCTGGAAATAATGGAGCCATCTGATTGGGCGGTACGTTTTGAATTTGAACGTTGTGGTTATGTTATACCTGAAGCGGCTCGTTTTATGGGAAGAGATATTGAAACGGCACTTGATGTATTTAATTTTAACCCAGTAAAACCAGAAGATATTGATAAAGAATTCCGTTGTGAAAATACGCCTGTCTATTCAGACCATGATAATAACCAGTTTGATTGCTTAATAGGTCCTAACTTAACCGACTGTTTTACAGTAAAAAGAGCACAAATTAACACGTCCCTAAAACGTCAAGAAACAACCTTTTTTATTGGTATCGTTGCCGAAGGGGAAGGGCAAATAGAAATAGATGGCCAAATAACTACGTTAAAACAATGGGAAACCTTTTTTATTCCAGCCCAAACTCAACATTTTACTTATGCTACCCACTCAAATATGACTATTTTGGAATGCTACGCGGGCGGCACGCCAGCAAACTCAACAGTGGTAAGTTAATATGGATAAATTATCTAAAAATACGCTTGGCCAGGTCCCAAATAGTGTTGCCAAGCCCAATTATGATTGTGATGCAATACAGACCAGTGTGTTGCATTTTGGCGTGGGTAATTTTCATCGAGCCCATCAAGCCGCATATTGTGAAAAACTATTAAATTTAGGGCATATTAATGCAGGTATTGTTGGGGTTTCCCTGCGCAGTGCATCTATGCGTGATAGCTTAATAGAACAAGACTTTTTATATAGCCTAACCACTTTAAATAGTGAGCCGCACGTATCCATTATGGGCGTGTTACAGAATATGTTAGTGGCGCCTGAGTCTCCAGAAACGGTTGTTGAAAATGTTGCCAACTCAAATATACAGTTAGTTACTACCACAATTACTGAAAAAGGCTACTGCTTGGTTAACAACAAACTTGATACAAGCACGCAAGATATTCAATTAGAATTATTGAGCTTAGAAAAGCCAAAAACGATTTATGGTTTCTTAGCTGCTGGATTAATCAAACGTTTTCAATCTAATCAATCACCACTCACCATTTTATGTTGTGATAACGTTAATCAAGGCGGATTAAAATTGAAAACAGGTGTTGAGTGGTTGCTAAATCATCATGCCCCAAAAGTAATGCAATGGTGTGAAAAAAGTGTCGCCTTTATTTCATCAATGGTCGATAGAATTACGCCGGCAACGGATGAGTCGCTAATTAGACAAACCAGTGAAATAACAACTATGAAAGATTCAGTGCCTGTGTCGGCCGAGCCTTTTTCGCAATGGGTTATTGAAAATAACTTTGCTGGTGAAAAGCTACCTTTTGATAGCGTTGGGGCATTATTTGTAGAGAATATCGAAGAATATGAAACGGTAAAGTTACGATTTTTAAATGCGTCCCACTCAATATTTGCCACAATAGGGTATCTATTTGGAGATGATTATATTCATCAAGCAGTTGAGCGCAAAAACTTACTGCAATTAACACAAGATTATCTATTGAAAGAATTAATACCCGTTACGCATGCTCCAAGAGGTATAAATTTATATGATTACACTGAGCAAACGCTACAACGGTTCTCTAATGAGAAAGTACCTTATCGTACGTTACAGGTTGGGTCAGATAGCTCTTTAAAAATTCAACAACGATGGTTTCCTTCAATTGATAATGTATTAAAGACTAAACAGCCTAATACAGCCATGGCATTTATACTCGCCTCTTGGGTTGTCTTTATTGCAATATCACTTAAAAAAGGCACGTTAAACGATCCTAATCATCAGCATTTTGAAGCGGTTGCCGAGAGTGAGTCAGAGCCGTATATTCATGCAATGCTGAAAGTAGCGAATGCGAATAATTTTGCATTTTTTAACGACAACGCTTTCATGAGTAATGTTGCAGCATGGTATGACATTATTCAAGCGCAAGGTATTGCCAATTCGTTATCGACTTACCTTAAAACACAATAGAGAGTGATATGACCACATCTAAAAATAAAATGAGCCATTGGCTATCACTAATTTTACCGGGCTTATTTCTATTAGGTTTCAATATTGGTACAGGCAGCGTGACCTCTATGGCAAAAGCAGGGGCAGAACATGGTATGACATTACTGTGGACAATTGTTGCTTCTTGCCTATGCACATTTTTTATGATCAATCTTTATGGGCGCTATACCATTATTACAGGTGAAACTGCTTTACAAGCATTTAAAAAGCATATTCATCCTGCTGTCGCGTTATTTTTTATTGTGGCGTTAACCACAGGCGTATGCGGAAGTGTAATGGGCGTGATGGGTATAGTAGCGGAAGTTAGTTTTGAGTGGTCAAAGAGTTTTGTTGATGGCGGTATAAAACCATTGTACTTTGCAATGTTCTTTATTGGTTTGGTGTATTTTATATTTTGGGAAGGTAACACGGGGTTTTTTGAACGGAGTTTAGCCGTTATTGTGGCGGTTATGGCATTAGCATTTGTTGCTAATTTCTTTATTTTAATGCCACCTATTTCAGATGTTGTATCTGGTTTAATTCCAAACATGTCAGCACTTAATGAAACATCTCAAAAGTCGCCCCATTTAATTATTGCAGCTATGGTCGGAACCACCGTTTTTTCAGGATTATTTATTATAAGAACAACCTTAGTCAAAGAGGCTGGATGGACACTTTCTGACTTTAAAAAACAAAGATTTGACGCCGCTGTATCGGTATTTTTGATGTTTGTTATTAGCGCGGCTATTATGGGCTCTACCGCAGGATCATTATATGTGTCTGGCGTGACGTTAGAAAAAGCGTCGCAAATGATGACGTTATTAGAGCCGCTTGCTGGTGCGCTAGCCACGTCTATTTTTGCTGTGGGAATTATAGCTGCAGGGGTGTCGTCTCAATTTCCAAACATCTTAATGTTACCTTGGTTACTATGTGATTACCGTGAAACGAAAAGAGATATGACCTTACCTCAATATCGTATCTTAGTATTGGCAATATCGTTACTTGGATTAGTTGTACCGCTTTTTGATGCTCGTCCAATATTTATTATGGTGCTATCTCAAACGTTTAATGCGTTTATTTTGCCAGCTACCGTATTGTGTATTTTTTACTTAACTAACAAACGTGAGTTAATGGGAGATTACAAGAATAATTGGATAGCCAACAGTATACTTAGCGTAATTCTAGCATTTTCGTTGTTTACCTCGTTGATAAGCGTTGAAGCACTTATCAACACGCTTAGTAATCTTCTAAAATAAGCTATCTAACCGTTCTTAACCTTGCAATTCTGTCTAATACAATATTGTTAGGCAGCGCACGGTTGGTTGTACCTTGTACCAATTTTAAATATTTAGAATAGTTAATTAAGGCTAGATTTGTTTGCCCAATTGCCTCATTTGATATCGCTTTATTTAATAATATATTCGGGTGGTTAGGTGAAAGCTGATCCGCTGCCGATAAAAGCTGCAAAGCTGATTGGTGATCATCTGTTTCTTGTTCAATTAACGCGCGCAATAGCCATAAATCTGCATTTTCAACGTTTCGAGATAAAGCTTCCTCTGTGGCCTGTATGGATAGTTGATAAGCCCCTTGTTTCATAAATGCTACCCCCATCCAATACCACACAGACCAATGACTATCGTTATTGTCGGTAAGAGGGGTTAGCGTAGATAGAATACCTGCATAATCCCCTTTTATTGCCAGCACTTGTGCAAGCGATATTCGAGCTCTCTCATATTTAGGCTTTTTCTTAATTATTTTATGGTAGGTTCTAATAGCTACATTATACGACCCTTTTAATTGCTCCTGATAAGCTTGTCGATAGAGTTTTTCTACTTCTTCATCTAACGCTGTATCACTATCACGTTGATTAAATTTTTTCAAAGCATGTTTTGGAACATAAGCCACACTTGGTTGACTATTAACTGGGGCAGGAATGGCTTTTTCTTCAGATTGAGTTGTGTTTTCTAGATTTGCGCCAAGGGCATCTTGCAAGTTATTTAAACTGGCGGGGCTAGGCACATCTTGTGCCTGCAATACAAATGCCAAGGCACTAAAAATCAACAGAGTTAGGTATTTCATTATGCTCTCATTCATTTATTGGTTGGCGTAGATAAATTCTGAAGGAGTGCTATCCACCAAATTGGCAGTCAGAAATATTAATAACTCTTTGCGTCTAGATACTTCATAATCGCCTTTAAACAAGTTACCAATTAACGGTACTTTGGCAAGACCAGGCACTTCTCTATTGGTATCACTATCGGTTGTTTGAATTAATCCACCTATCACAACCGTATTGCCATTCTCCATTCTCACTAGCGAAGACGTTTGGCGAATATCCAAATTAGGTGAGCTTGACGTTGTATTGCCGTTATTATCAACTACTCTTTCAACGCTAGTTACACGAGAAATAACGGGTGATATATCCATCATAATCCATCCTGAAGAAGATATTTGTGGGGTGAGTGCCATCACAATGCCTTCGGTCACAACTAGCGGTGTATCTTCAATTAAACTAGTACTGCCCGCTGTTGATGTATCGGTTGTCACAGTGCGAATAAAGAATGTGCGATCAGTACCTACTTTGATCATGGCAGGTTGATTATTCATAGTACGAATTTTGGGTTTTGAGACGACGTTCACTTCACCCTGCTCATTAAGGGCAGATATAAGCGCATCAAAATTTACTCTTCGTTCTGATTCAAAAATATTTAAAGAAACACTGGGTAATAGTGCGCCAAAGCCACCTAATGGTTGGTTGATTATATTGTTTATTCCCGCAGTGCCTTGAACTTGATTTGCACTACCTTGACTAATTAATGACCAATCCACACCTAAGCTATAGTCTTCATTTAGTTCAACCTCTACAATGCGCACATCAATTTCAACCTGTCTATGAATAGCGCGTGCAATGTTGCCTAAGTAATTTTCCATTTGTTTGACTCGATTAACCGAGTCGGTCACTTGAATCGTGCCAGACATTCGATTAATGGCGATACGACCATTTTCAGAAACCATTGATTTTAGCTGATCAGTTAGTTCATCCCAGAATTCCACACTGTCTTTTTGCTTAAGCTCAAATGTGCCATCTTCTGAGCTTTGGCCACCGCCGCCTCCGCTTCCGCCATCTTGACCGCCACCACCAGATGAAACTGATGAGCTGACATTGGCGCTACTTGTGCCTTGTCCGCTTCTAATTAAGCGTAAATAATCGATGGTAAATGTACGAGTATGCCAGCGCTTCACTTCAATTAAGTTTTCTTTCTTTTCCCAATGTAAGCCCAAGCTGGATAGCATGGCTGACATAGCTTGGTCTAACTTTAAATCATTAAATTCAACGGTTACTGTGCCGTTAACATCGCTATCCGATATGATATTCAAGCCATAAGCTCGACTAAATATTTGTAGTGCATCTCGAATTTCAACATTCTCAGCCACAAAACTATAAAGTTCGCTCTCTTCCTCTTCAGGCAATAGGTAAGTGTTTTCAGGAAACATAATACGATTTTCAACCGGTATAATAGGTAAAGCCGGTGCAATATATTTGTCTTCTTGTTCTGCTTGAACGGTTGCAACTGGGTTAAGCGTTGCCGTTTGTTCTATGTTTTTTTGAGGCGAGTGGCAACCAGTTGCCGCGACAACCATGATTGCTATCACAGATTTTTTTGTCATTGTTAGGTTCATGTCAGTTAATTACCTATTTAGTTTTGAGCATTAATCGTGTAGAACCTACAGCATCACTAATTTCAACATAGTCTGGTTCAATACTAATAATTTTAAATGATTGCACGGTATCGCCAACGCCATATATTTTTCTATCAAACATGGCTAGCCGTTTATTTTTATTGATAATAATTGCACTTAATTCGGGTGTTTCAGTAAAGCTAGGTGGCAATGCATTATTATCAGTAGCTTCATTGTTATTGATATTTTTAGTCGAAGCATCAGTTGAATAGGGCGTGAAAGGGTCTCTTGTGGGCTGTGCTAAAAAGTCAACTTGAATAGATTGTGCATCCAGTTGAGAAACTGTAGTGGCAACTGTTTGATCTTGGTTGGTTTCAAAGTCTTCAGAAGGAGAGGGAGGCGTAATAACATCTGTTATCGCTTCGTCAACAAATAACGGATAAATTGTATAGCCCACATAACCCAATGCGCACAAAGCGAGGGCCGCGACAAAATATTGGTTGTTGAGTATTTTTTTCATAATACGCAGTGTTATTCAAGAATGGTACCAATCTCTATTTTTATCTTGAATTTGATGCGGATAAGTTATCTTCTTGCTTTCTAACTTCTAATTTCATGGTTAGCAAGGCGCTTTGTTGGCCCTGGTTTTCAATGCTCGCAGCAGTGAATTTCTTGTATTTGTTATCGCCAGTTAGAATTTGTAAGAAACTCATAAAGTTCTGAAAGTTTGAAATTTTACTTTCTTCAGAATTAGCAAACACTCTTATTTCCATAGGCACAATATGCATATTGCGTAATACACTATCTTGGTTAACGTCAAATAATTGATACTCAACACGCATGCCCGTCGATTCACCTAGTTCGCTCAAATAATATAACCAATCGGCTAGTTCAAGGTAGCCTGAAAACACTGTTTTTTGAGCGGCTAATTTTTTTGCGTCAACGCTGTCCTTATTAAATTCACTTAACTTTTGAGTCAGCATAGATTTTTCTATTTCAACAGTACTAATTTGTTGAAGTAATGTTTGTTTAAATTGCACACTAGTTTGCTTACTACTCAGTATAAAATGAGTCCAATATGAAGAAAAGATAATAACTAGCGTGATAAATATTAGGTAAACAAAATTTCTGTTGGCAAAACGTGATGATTTTTTATTTGGTTTTTTAGGTGAGGTTTTCTTTGTATCTTCAACGTTTGATACTGTTTCAAAATCATCAGTAACAAAATCAAGTGTATTTGTGGTCATTATAGGTGTCCTTCCATTGTAAAGGCGATTGCACCATCGTCATAAACTTTGCCCTGCTTAAGTTGGTCTAGCCAAGCGTTGCGCCACTGGTTGTTAATTGTTGCATTCCATGGTGCACTTTGCAGAGTGTTTTCAAGTATTTCCAACTGATGAATTGAATTGGCCAAAGTTGGGTTATTTGCCCCTTCCAATTGAAAGTGCCATGCTTGATTTTTCAATTCAATTGACGCTTTACTTAACATCATAGATGTAGGGATGTTATGTCCTAGGCTATACAAAAACCAAGCGGGAATAGGATTTGGTTGTTCTACCAAAAGCGCGACAACTTGATTTTGTTGCATAGCATCATTGTATTGAGAATCAATGACTTCAAGTTCAGATTGTAATTCCGCTAGCTGATATTGTAACCTTTCGCTACCTTCCAACTGCAATGCTTCTATTAATAAGGTAACGGAAATAGCCGTCACAACAGAAGCGGCTGCTGCCCATGTGCCAACGTTCAATACGCTTTTCTGAGTTAAGGTGGCATAAAGAGACGAGGGAATAAAATTGTTTGTAGAACGATTGGATATAGATTGAACTTGATGCGCCCAGAAACTGGAATCTACTGACAACTCATCAGCTTCTACTGGAATTTTGAAATCACTTTTTATGAAATCAGCTACCTCAAAAGCACGCAACCCCATGATAATAATTTGGCTGGCAACAGCGCTTTGTTGCTTGGTGTAAAGAAGCGTCCTTTCAATGTCCAGTTTGAGTCTATCAGGTTGAAATTTATCCCATTCTATACTGAGGTCGCGCACGAAGAAGGTCTCCCCGCGTGAATTAGTGACTGCAATTTCTATTCTATGATTAAACACAGCAACAACAATAGTGATACCACTTTCATCAGTATTTAGTTTGGTAACCCTTTGCCCCATAATTTCAGTGAAAGGGACAATTTTAACGACTTCCAATTTGTGATTATAACAAATTTCAACAATATTTTTTTTCTTATGCTTTGGCATAATGTTAAGCAAAGCACCTTCAGTAAAGGTTCCCTTAGAGACTTTGTTATAACTCCAAACAGCCTCTTCACTGAAGCTTTTCTCTTTATTAATATTCCTTGCCAAGAATTTTTTAGTATTCGCTTTTGACATGGGGGGCATTTCAACAAAGGTGTGAGTTAAATCTTCAGAGCTGAAAACAATTGACACTTTTGCATGACTAGAAATTTTGAAGTGGCTTCTAGATAAAGCTAAGCATCGTTCAAAATCTTCAAAGCTATTAACGGCAAAAGGGGCGACCCATGTATCTATTAATTTATTCCGCGTAAATTTACTAATAACACATTCATCGTAAATCCAGCTTATACCATATTTAGCATTTATAAGTTCTGCCATTGCCAACTCCCACTGTCGTCAGTAAAAGCGAAGCTATTTGCATCTGTAACTAACAGAGCTTGGCTTATTATATTGTTTGTAAAGGGTGCATCTATAAGCGTTAATTTTGTGTCTTTTAACACATATATTTCAGTGTTTGATGAACTTACTGACTGAGTAACGCCCGTTTCCAATCGATAGCCCGGAGAATCTGTTGTATTACTATTGGTCAGTATGACTCGATGAAAATAGCCTTGTAAGTTGACTCTTTGTATCTTTACATCTTGGCTTTCTATAATGGGCGCGCCAATAGATTGGTTCCATACGTCATTAAAATCAGAAGAGCTGTTTAGATTGTTTGGTAGGTTACCTTTTAAATTTGAAGCGATGATAATTCTGGGTGAAACAGGCCGATTAGTTAGCCCGTTTGTTTGGGAATATTGAGAAAAGTTAGTATTGCTGGTTGTGAAAAAACGAGGGTCAACATAATAAGCGCGATTATGTAGGCGGTCGTTTTGTGCAATTTTAGCAACGGGCAGTGAGCCAATACTAGCAATGGATGTTGTCCAGTTAGCGGAAGCAGGAATCACTTTATTAATGCTAATGTAGGTTTGCAATTCAGTTGCTAGCGTACTTAAATTCGTTTGTTCAGCTTCACCTAGTGACCTGTCCATATCTCGAATAACACTAGGTGCGATAGTCGCAGCAAGAATCGCGATAATTGCCATAACACCAATTAGTTCAATTAGCGTGAACCCTTTAGTATTATTTATGCCTGTCATTTTTGATACCTTTTATCTAAAAGTTTATTTTTTTCAATCTGTTAAATTTGGATTAACCCATATTATATTATCGGTTTTACCATCATTTTCTTTAAGCTAGCCTGTTCGTTATTTTTGTGAAATAACTAACCAACATTACCCATCAAGCTCATTAGCGGCATAAATATTGCCATTACCACTGTGCCTACAATACCAATCAGCATAACCATGATCATTGGCTCTAGAATTCCCATAATTTTTTTAATGCGTCTTGGAATTTCGTCGTCATACCTGCCAGAAATATGATTCAATGATTTTTCCAAAGACCCTGTCTCTTCACCTATTACCATCATTCTTAATAAGGTTGGTGGAAATACTGAATAACTTCTAAATACTTCTGACATAGTACGACCTTGATTGACCGCCGCTTCAGCTTCTAAAATGGCATCAGCAATGACTTTATTCCCAACTAGGTTTCTGCAAAGAGATAAACTTTGCAATATAGGGATGCCCGAGCGAGTAAGAATTGCCATATTATGCGTGAATTTAGAAAGGCATAACATTTTGATAACTTCGCCAAAAATAGGCAGCTTTAGTTTTATTCTGTCTGCAATAAGCGCCAAGTGGCTAAACCGTTTTATACAAAATTGACTAAGTTTCACCAAACCAAAGGGGACAATAATAAAAAGGTACCAATATGCTTGAACCGTATCGCTTATGGTAATCACCACTTCGGTAATTAAGGGCAGGGGGACATTTACACTATTTAACAAGGCTGTAAATTTGGGTACAACGAAGGTAAACAAGAATAAAATAAATACGCCAACCACAATTAGTACAATCGTTGGATATAGGCTTACTTGTTTTACATCTTTTACTAACCCTTCAGTCCATTGCAAGTAATCAGAAATTTCTTTAAATGCTTCTACTAAATTACCGCTGTATTCTGCAGCATTAATTAAATTACACATTTGTTCGGGGAAGACATTTGGATATTGTTCTAACGCACTAACTAGCGTATTACCAGATTTGATGTTTTCAGCGACGTCTCTTAATACTGTTTGAAACCCTTCGCTGTCAGATTCTTCAACCACCGAATGAATCGCTTCTACTATGCCAATCCCTGAACCAAGCATGGCCGACATTGAAATACAAAATTCAATCAACATAGGTCGAGTTACTTTAACTTTGACCTTTTTTCTGGTTTTACTAGCTTTGCTCGCATCAATTAACCAATAGCCATCACTTTTTAGGCTGTTTTCTAAACTCGCCTCATCAGTGGCATAGCGAAAAGATGTAACTTGTTTTCCGCTTTTATCAATTGCTTTATAGCTAAATTCAGGCATGAGTACTGCTACCTTAAAGTGTATTTATCAGGTCTTGACGACGCGAAGTACCTCATCAATGCTTGTGTGGCCTTGTGCCGCTTTTAAAATGCCGTCTTCCAACATGGTATTAAAGCCTTTAGCTTTAAATAAATCTGACAATACATTGGTGTTAGCGCGAGAAACTATAGGTTCGTGAAAGTCTTCATCTAGTATTAAAATTTCATATATGGCAATACGTCCTTTGTATCCTGTGCCAGAGCATGTTGTGCATCCTGATGCTTTATAATATGTGGCATGTTTATCTACTTCATCACATAAATCTAAGTCAGCTAAGGTTTGATTCGACTGAGGATGTGGCTCTTTGCATTCATGGCAAAGACGTCTTAATAACCGTTGAGCAATGACAACCGACAATGAGGATGCAATAAGATAGGGTTCAATTCCCATATCTACTAATCTTGGAATCGCGCCAATCGCATCATTGGTGTGCAAAGTAGAGAGTACTAAGTGACCTGTCATAGATGCACGAACGGCAAGTTCCGCAGTTTCTTGGTCGCGTACTTCACCCACTAAAATAACATCTGGATCTTGTCTTAAAAGTGATCTAAGACCCGATGCAAAAGTTACGCCTACATCGGCCCGAATAGGTGTTTGCCTAATTTGTGGCATGGCATATTCTACCGGGTCCTCAAGGGTGAAAATGGTTCGTTGTACGCTATCAATTTCAGAAAGACCAGCATACAAGGTAGTGGTTTTACCGCTACCTGTTGGACCGGTTACCAACACCATGCCATAGGGTTGTTCAAGAATCTTTTTCACTGCCGCTTGCTGATCGGCCGGTAAACCAAGTTGTGAAAACTGAGGTCGATTATCAGCTGATTCTAAAATACGAATTACAATACTTTCGCCTTGACTTGTTGGCAAAGCTGATACCCGTAAATCAACATCTCGATTACCGAAATGAAACCGCGCTCGGCCATCTTGCGGCACACGTTTTTCTGTTACATTCATACCAGAAATAAGTTTAATACGAGCTGTTAACGCCGGTCGCAAATCACTCGGCAATAAAACTTCTGGTCTAACAATGCCATCTATTCGCATTCTCACGCGAAGTATTTTTTCTTCAGGCTCAAAGTGAATATCGGTGGCGTTTTGCTTGATACCTAATGCAATTATTTGGTCAACCAAACGAACCATAGGGGATTCGCCATCTACCCCTTCTTCTTCCGTTGGTTTAATCCCAGATTCCATCAACCGCGAAATAGTATCGTCAATGGTGGCGCCTTGAGTATAGTTTCGCTCAATGGCGTCTAAAATTTCTGACTCAGGCGCACTTACCACATCAACCACTAATCTTGTGAGCTTTTCAAGTGCATCAATTGCAATAATGTTAAATGCATCAGACATCGCTATTGTTAGCTGCTGCCCTTTGCTTCCAACAGGTAAAAGCTTGTATTTTAGTGCTAGCTCATATGGTATGAGGTTGAGTAAATCGTCATCAATCACCATTTGGCTCACATCGATGACTTTAGTATGCGTTTCAGCCGCAAGATAATCGGTTAGTACTTGGTCGGTAATAAACCCTAATTTAACTAGGACTTCACCTAAAAAGCCGCCATTTCTCGATTTGACTTTTAAAGCAAGTTCAAGTTGTTCTTGAGTCAAGTACCCTTCATCAACCAAACGCTCGCCTAATGGCAATTTATTGGTAACAGAGGGCCCTTCTGAAGAAGGGACGTCATATGAAAGAGGCGCTGAATTATCAAATACAGAGTCAGTCATTATAAAGTGTTCGCTAAGGTATATGAATTAGGTTCTAACTAAACAAACAACCATTACTGTTGCATGGTTACCGTTATATTCTTTAACTTTACCTGCTGTTGCCCAATTCGCTGCTCCGCCGTCACTGTCAATAATATTACTGACTTTTTCCATAATTTTTCTACTTAACCCGTCTACACGATAGGTTAACCAAGGCCCTTCAGTTGTGCCGTCGCCGTCTGCATCACATCGGTATGCACCATTATTGGTATTCACGATTTCTTGTCTAGCGCCTGGCGTAATTGGGTGCGCAGGAATAGTATCTAAATAAGGTCCATTCCAACCTGGCATATCCGCATTGGCTGTATTTAACGAGTTTTTGTTCATAAAGGTGTTGTAATACGCATTGGTTTGGTCAGAGCGGTAGTGCGGAAAGCGTCCAGTGTCTTTATATACTTGGGTGGCAGCGGTTTTAAACGTATTAATTTGTTGTACTAAGCTAGTTACCTTAGCATCCTCAATCGCATCAAATACTCGAGGCGCTGCAATCGCTGCTAGAATAGCAATAACGGCCATTACACCAATCATTTCAACTAGTGTAAAACCTTTTTGAGCACTTAAATTTTTCATATGGTATTTCCTCTTTTAATCATATAACCAGCGGTGTATTAGTCATTTGCTATGTGCAAATTGATTGTTAGCCTTTAAAGAATGCGCGAAATAAAACATGCGTTCGTTGTTTGCACACCTTATAGCGACTTATTTTGTCGTGTTTCGAGAGAATGTGAGTATAAAAAGGAATGGGAAGGTATCATTTGTTATACAAAAATAGCTTAAAGCCTTATTAGCAAAGCGTAATATAATGAGATGGTTGAATTTTATTTTGCAACTTTCACCTGCCTTACTAATTGATAATATTGATAAAATTATTAGTCCTATGCTTTTATTTGTGCTAGTTATTTTGAATGAATCTTGTTTTAACGTCATAAGTAAAAATAACCATCAGGCAATATTTTATGTAGCTATTAATTTCAGCGAATCTTCAAATACGTTTACTAAACACAATTTGACAATAGGATGAGTATGAAGTTGATGTTGTAAAAATTTACTGCGCTGTAAGTTACGCTTAATAATTTTTGTTCGCAATCTATTCAAACAAGCCGATATTCGTTACACTTCGTCACCTAAATTTAATTAGCAAATAAAAGACTGTATACCTATATGTTTGAAGTAAATCCTATCCATAATTCTTTAGCTGATATTCGCGAACGAGCTAACTCGCTCAGGGGGTATCTTTGACTACGATGTTAAAGTAGAGCGTTTAGAAGAGGTCAGTAAAGAGTTAGAAGATTCAGACGTATGGAACAAGCCCGAATACGCACAGCAACTCGGTAAAGAAAGAGTTGAACTAGAGTTGGTTGTTGAAACAATTAGAAATTTAGACCAAGGCGTGCAAGACGTTGAAGGCCTAGTAGAATTAGCGGTTGAAGCTGAAGATCAAGAAACCTTTGATGAAGCACAACAAGAACTAGCCGATTTATTAGCTCAACTTGATAAGCTAGAGTTTAGACGCATGTTTTCTGGCCCAAACGATGCGAACGATGGTTATATTGATATCCAATCTGGTTCGGGTGGCACAGAAGCTCAAGACTGGGCAAATATGCTGGTTCGCATGTACCTTCGTTGGGGCGAAGAACAAGGCTTTAAAACCGAATTAATTGAAGTATCTGATGGCGATGTGGCCGGTATAAAAAGTGCCACTATCAAATTTACGGGTGAGTATGCTTACGGTTGGTTACGCACCGAAACTGGGGTGCATCGATTAGTTCGCAAATCGCCATTTGATTCGGGTAACAGGCGTCATACCAGTTTTGCTTCTGCGTTCGCCTATCCCGAAATAAACGATGATATTGATATTGATATTAACCCTGCTGACTTAAGAATTGATACTTACCGCGCATCAGGAGCCGGTGGGCAGCATGTTAACCGAACCGATTCTGCTATTCGTATTACGCATTTACCGACTAACACAGTTGTACAATGTCAAAATGATCGCTCTCAACATAAAAACAAAGCACAAGCAATGAAACAGCTTAAAGCTAAGTTATATGAACTTGAGTTGCAAAAGCAAAATGAAGAAAAACAAGTAATGGAAGATAGTAAATCCGATATTGGTTGGGGCAGCCAAATACGTTCGTACGTTTTGGATGATTCGCGCATTAAAGATTTGCGAACAGGCGTTGAAACGCGCAATACTCAAGCCGTATTGGATGGCGATTTAAATAAGTTTATTATTGCGAGCCTGAAATCTGGTTTGTAATAGTTTGATGTTTTACAAAAATTCACACACAAAAATTAAATAGTACTGGAAAATTAATGACTACTGAGCAACAAGACGAAAACAAATTAATAGCAGAACGACGCGCTAAATTAGACAAAATACGTGAAAATTGTCCGTCAAACGGTTTTCCAAATAGCTTTCGTCGCCAGCATTATGCTCAAGACTTACAAACACAATTCGGTGAAAAGCTAAAAGAAGAATTGGCAGAGCTTGGCAATGTAGTCAGTATAGCCGGCAGAATAATGGCTAAGCGCGGTCCATTTTTATTATTACAAGATATGTCGGGTCGCATTCAATCATATGCTGATAAAGCTGCGCAGAAACGCATTAAAGCAGAATACGGTAGTTTAGATATTGGCGACATTATTGGAGTGTCAGGTGAGTTGCACAAGTCAGGTAAGGGTGACTTGTACGTTAATATGACAGAGTTTCAGTTATTAACTAAATCACTGCGTCCACTACCCGAAAAATTTCATGGGCTAGCCGATCAAGAAACAAAATATCGCCAACGTTATGTTGATTTAATTACCAGTCCAGACACGCGTGAAACCTTCCGTATTAGAAGTGAAATTGTCAGTGGGATTAGGCGTTACCTCACAGAACGTAAGTATATGGAAGTGGAAACACCAATGTTACAGGTGATACCTGGTGGCGCAACGGCAAAACCATTTGTCACTCACCATAACGCACTGGATATTGATATGTACTTGCGTATTGCGCCAGAGTTATATCTTAAAAGACTGGTTGTTGGCGGCTTTGAGCGCGTGTTTGAAATAAACAGAAACTTTAGAAATGAAGGATTATCCACTCGCCATAATCCAGAATTTACGATGCTTGAATTTTATCAAGCCTATGCAGACTATAATGATTTAATGAACTTAACAGAAGATATGCTAAGAAATTTGGCAGAAACAGTATTAGATACATGCAATATTAAAAATCATATTAAAAATAGTGAAGGCGAAGTGGTTGAAGTGAAAGAGTATGATTTTGCTCAGCCGTTTGCGCGTTTGAGTATGGGTGATGCAATTTTAAAGTATTGGCCTGAAGCGAATGAGCAAGCAATCAAGGATCCTGAAAACCATTTGGCTGAACTTAAAGCGATGGCCAAACAATTGCATATAAAAGAGCCAGAGGTGGACGGCATTTGGGGTGCAGGAAAATATTTATGTGAAATTTTTGAAGCAACCGCGGAAGAGCAACTTGATCAGCCTACCTTTATTACCGAATATCCGTGGGAAGTATCGCCCCTTGCAAGGCGCAACGATAACAATCCATTTGTGACTGATCGTTTTGAGTTTTTTGTTGGTGGTCGTGAATTAGCAAATGGTTTCTCAGAGTTAAATGATTCGTCTGATCAAGCTTCACGTTTTAAAAAGCAAGTTGAAGAGAAAGATGCTGGTGACGATGAAGCCATGCATTTTGATGATGATTACATCACTGCATTAGAATACGGCTTACCGCCTACTGCTGGTGAGGGAATAGGGATTGATCGGTTAGTTATGTTATTTGCTGACTGTAACACCATTAAAGATGTAATTTTGTTCCCGCATATGAAGCCTATTGCTGAGTAAAGTCAGTTTGTATGTTAAGTATCAAAACCCAATACATGACAGTATTGGGTTGTTGTTAGTGAGGTATTCACTAGCCTTATACTGAATGAGTTGAATATATGAAAAAATATGGCAATAAATATAAGAGTAACCATAGCGGGTCTAAGCTTGTCTGTGCACTGATAAGCGCTATCTATTTATTGCTATCGTCTGCTTCATTACAGGCTGATACTACAAGCATTTTCAACCAATCTTCTGCAAATCAACCGACTATTCATAAACAGTTCTACCTTGAACTAGGAAAGGAGGAGCAATATATTGAAATATTGTCTCACTCTGAAACCAACCCAGTCCTATTATTCATACACGGAGGGCCTGCATGGCCTCAAACACCTCAACTTAGATACTACAGTGCCGAATTAGCGAAAAAATATACGCTGGTTATTTGGGAACAAAGAGGTGCGGGAAAAAGCTACATGAAAAACCCAAATCCAAGCAATCTATCTTTGCAACAAATATTGAATGACGGACACGAGTTGACGGGTTGGTTGAAAGCCCAATATAACCAAGAAAAAATATATTTAGCAGGCTACTCTTGGGGCAGTATGCTTGGCGCAAAGTTAGCTTACCAATATCCAAATGACTATAAGGCTTATATTGGTATTGCTCAAATCACTAACCTCGAAAACAGAAAGCAAGTTAGTTTAGAGTGGTTAGAAAAACAAGTAATACAAGCTGCAGATGCAAACGATTTAGCGTTACTAGAAAAAGTAAAAGACGTATCAAATTATGAGAGTGAATTAGATCGCTTTTTTGAACAATGGTTAATGCTTAATAAATATGGTGGCGCAATTTATAGCGAAACAGTAAGAATGGAAACTGATAAAGCAATAGCAGCCGCACCAGATTATGCAGGCTATGATTGGTTTGCTGTTTGGGAACGCTCAGCTAAAGTATTGCAACGTGATATGGAATTAAATTCTATCGATGGTTTAACTAGTTTTGAGGTACCTGTTTTTTTATTACAGGGTAGACACGATTGGAACGTGCCTTCGGTTCTAGCAGAAGCTTGGTTAAACAATGTTTCCAGCCCATCCAAAAAGCTCTTTTGGTTTGAGTATTCAGGTCATAGCTTATTAGAGGAAGAATCTGAGAAGTTTAATGATGTTTTGTTTGATATCGCTGAAATTGTTGAAGCTATAGATTAAAATGCATTTGTCACATTAGACTGCTAATATCCATCCGTTTTAACGCTAAAAATACCCTTCTATCTAAATTCACTTGTTTCAATAAATGAAAGTCGTTTATCTTATTAAATTAAAATTTTGTTAGGAAAATGTTGTGCGGCAGTTAATTGGTTTCGTTTTTATTATTAGTATTTTATCTGGCTGCGGCGGTTCAAGTAACGAAACTCAGCCACCAAGCCCAGTTCCTGCGCCCCCAGTTTTAGATACAGTGGCACCCGTTATCACTATTGCTGGTGAAAACCCAATTAAT
Source organism: Glaciecola sp. UBA1851 (assembly GCA_002338515.1). Taxonomy (GTDB): domain Bacteria; phylum Pseudomonadota; class Gammaproteobacteria; order Enterobacterales; family Alteromonadaceae; genus Glaciecola. The sequence goes on from DDIL01000189.1 coordinate 24,794, forward strand.
CATGAGCAAGGCACCGCGTTCGTCAACCCTACTGCAAGTGCTATAGATGATGTCGATGGGGCAGTCAATGTGAGTGTTGATGGTGTTGTAGCAGATGCTTCTGGTACCTATACGTTAACCTATTCATCCGTGGACGCAACTGGTAATCAAGCAAGTGTTACCCTAACCGTAATTGTTGCTGATACAACGGCTCCCGTTATTACCCTTAATGGATCTGCTTCCATCACTATTAATCAAAATGACACCTATAGTGATGCGGGTGCGACCGCATTAGATTTAGTTGACGGTGTAGTGACTACTAATACTAGCGGAAGTGTCAACACAAGTATGCCTGGCACTTATGTAATCACTTATACCGCGTCTGACAATAGCGCAAACCAATCAAACAACAGTCGAACTATTGTTGTGCAAGCCGTCACCAACAATGATGAAACACTATCTGTATTTTCTCAAGGAGCCGCCAGTACAACATTTGATGCTGGATTAAATGCATTTGATTCAGCGATAGGTTTTTCTGAGTGTAGCAATGATGGTGGGGGTGCCTGCCCAAGTATTAATTGGCGAATAGTGAATGATGATGAACGCAGCAATGTGCTTGAAATTGAGCATGCCAATACAGGCGATTTTGCTGGGTTTTTCATAAAAACCAATAATCCAATTAACTTAATTGACTATGAAAATGGAGCATTACTTTTTGATATAAAAACGCTAGTGGGTGATGGTTTATATACAATGAAGCTAGATTGTGTTTTCCCATGTACATCAGGCGATCAAAGAATAAATTTCGCGGTGGATACAACGTGGAACCAAATTATCGTGCCTCTGGGTGAGCTTAGAACAGCTGGTTTAGATTTGACCAAAGTAGATACAGGTATCGTTATTTGGGCTACGGGTCATAATTCAAATGTTTTTCAACTTGATAATATTCGCTTCGTTGAATCTTACACTGGCAATTCATCGATTGCTGGTGATGCGCCTCCAGCACCGGCTCCAACTGTCAACTACTCTATTACTCAAGTAGGCAAAGGAAGCATTTCCGATACCATCAATCCAGCTAGTTATAAATGCGTGTTTGACTTCGGTAATTGGATTTACAGTGCTGGTGTAGTGTCTCCAGGAGTGGCCGGTTGCGATACGAATACACAGACTCCACAAGGCAATCCATCGCCTTTACTGCCGCAAACCACGGGAGAAGCAAGCGAGAAACCCTTTGCTAGCCATAGATGGTGGGGCTCCGTTTCTTTTATGGGCGAAATGATGATAGGTGCGCCAAATAATGCGGCTTACATTACGCCCGATCCTATTACTGCAAGAGTGAGTAATACTGGCTTTAGAATGATGGGCATACCGAATGGATTAAATGTTTATGGTATCGATTTCGGTTACCGTATTCCTGATCCATTTGCTGAAGTATTTGACGGTATTGCCATTGCTAATACGTTACATAGAAATATGCAGGCTTATGCGAAAGACAGTAGCGATGGCAGTGTCACGGTTGAGTGGCAGGCAAACGAACAGGTGGTCATGCATGCTACGTTTGTTCATGGCTCACCGTACGTATTTATTGATGTTTTAGACGGTGATTTGCAACTTCGTACATTACGTGATGATGGCGGAGAAAAAGGGTTATTCTATTCTTCTGATAATAGTTTAGGTGTTTGGACAAATGTCGCAAATAGTACAAATTACTATTTAATCACTGGAGAAAACGATACATCTTTCGTAAATTCTTCAACTAGCATCATAAATGTATCCAGCAATTCAAAACGTTATACAGTGGCTTTAATGCCTTCTAATAACCCATCAATTGACATGATTAGTTTAATAGAGTCAATGGCGAGCAATAGGGTCGCACAAGTTAATATTGACTATAACGTGAATCAAGAAACAAACTCAGTTGATATTACGCATCAATATTTAGATGAAAATCAAAATGAAATATCGACTTTAATCGGCATGCAGCCTTTACATTGGAAAAATGTGACCTCAGCTATTACTGACACCACTTATCAAGTAAGAAGTGCAAGAGGTATTACTAAATTTGCGAATAATGCTAGTTTTACTTATCAACTGCCGCATGTAGGTGTATTACCAGCATTACCTACCTTTGTTGACACGTTAGATTCGGCTCAACTTACCGCATATATTGATGAGTTTTTAGCCGTACCTGCATCCCAATGGAGTGTGTTGCGCGATACCTATTGGTCTGGTAAGGACTATGGCAAGGTAGCAGAACTAATTGCAATTGCCGATTCGCTTGGCTTAGAAACTCGTAAACAGCAATTATTTACTTGGCTTAAAGCAGAGCTTGAAGATTGGTTTACTGCCGAAACAAATGAAAATCTAGATATAGATAAATATTTTGTATATGACGAAAACTGGAACACCCTATTAGGCATGGAAGAAAGCTTTGCATCTCATCAACAATTAAACGATCACCATTTTCACTATGGATACTTTGTTAGAGCAGCTGCTGAAATTTGTAGGCATGAAGCAAGTTGGTGTGATGATGATAATTATGGTGCAATGGTAAAAATGCTGATCCGCGATTATGCTGGAGGTAATAACGACCCGTTATTCCCATATTTACGTCATTTCGATCCGGCAAATGGCTTTTCTTGGGCATCGGGTAATGTAAATTTTGCGAGAGGCAATAATAACGAGTCTACTTCTGAAGCGGCTAATGCTTATGGTGCATTAATATTATTTGGACTGATAACGGGCGACCAAGACATTACTGATCGCGGGATATACTTACATGCTTCAACTGCAGCGAGTTATTGGGAGTATTGGAATAATATTGATGGGTATCGCACGAATGACGCCGTGTTAAGTAATTTTCCCAGTGGCTATAATAATATTACTACTTCCATAATTTGGGGAGATGGCGCGGTATTTTCTACTTGGTTTAGTGGTGCCTTTGCTCATATATTGGGTATTCAGGGCCTTCCAATGAATGCGCTTAATTTGCATATAGGGATCCATGCTGAATACTTAGACGACTATGTAACAGTTGGGTTAACGGAATCTAGTAATGGCAAACCTTCAGGTTTAGTACCAGACCAATGGCGGGATATTTGGTGGAATATTTGGTCAATGACTGATGCTGATGCTGCCATTCAAGATTATGAAAGTGTTCAATCTTATGTGCCCGAAGCTGGCGAAACAAAAGCACACACGTATCATTGGATCCATACCTTTAAAGAGCTCGGTGAGATGCATATGGGGACAGGGGAGTTAACAGCTGATTATCCCGCTGCAGTGGCGTTTGAAAAGGATGGGGCGATTAGTTATGTCGTATATAATTATTCTGATACAAACTTAACCGTTAATTACAGTGATGGCACACAAGTCAATGCGAGCCCGAATGGCTTCACTGTTGTTAAAAACTAACTTTGCTGTGCATTTTCGGTAATTTGCTGATACAAGGTTTTCATTAATGATACGCTAAGCTGATGTGTTTCAGCTTGACGTATCAAATACCCCAAGACAGAATCTACCTCAGTTTGTCTTTTATAATAAACATCTTGATGCATAGAAGAGTAATTATTTGCTGTCTTCTTCATAACTGATTCGATATCGTGTGCGAGTGTTTCTAAATCAGTGTCTAACCCCATTGCTTTATATACAGAGTAGACTTCATTTATCAAAGCACGATAATCAGTTGAAAAAGCTAATAAATCGCCATTTTTGATGTTTTTAATAGCAGTTAATGGGTTAATAACTGCATTTATGGCTAGTTTTTTATATAAAAAGGGGAAAATATTATCTTGAAGATCACTGCATGGATGAAATGCTAGAAAGGTTTTTATGATGCTTGTGTTTTCATAATTGCTTTGGACATTTGACTCTTTTGTCACTTCACCTAAATCTAGTCTACCTGTTGCTGTTATTTGATAGGTTCTGTTATCAATAGCATATATAGCATCTGTTGTAATGCCCGCATAAATACGGTTATTGGGGAAGTATTCGGCTAGTATTTCATGGCCTCCCATGCCATTTTGTATTAACACAATGTGCGTAGATGAGTTGATACAGTCCTTTAACCGTATGGCTAGCGATTCTGTTTGATATGCTTTTACAGTTATAACAAGCACATCAATTGAGGCTAAATTAGCTTGGTTTATTTGCTTGATTGGATGCTCAACAATATGCATATGATTAGTTAAGTCTTGGATACGTTTTTGTGTGCGAGGCAGTGTTCTAACTAAAATCGATACCTTTGCTTGTTTCCAATAATATGCAAAGAGCGTTGAAATTGCACCTTGGCCAATCATTCCTATATGTAATTCGCGTTCTTTCACGATATATTATTGATTAGTGGAGTGATGGATGGAATTGCATATTTTGGCCATGCAAAATTATTAAACTCTGGCAATTCACTTAAACGTGTTTGGTCAAAAAAGTTGCCTGATTGTGGCAAGGTCTTAAATATATATTCTTCACTTTCAAAGTTAAAGCTTAAATAGGCACTATGCAGGTAGAGTCTATCCGCTTCTTCACCTTTATAACGTTTGTCTCCTAATATTGGGCTACCTAACGATTTCATCGCCACTCTTATTTGATGAGTTTTGCCTGTAATAGGTTTGACAATCGCCATTCTATTGGGTTGAACGGTTGTCGAACAATTGTTTAACCTAACCTCATTAATTGAAGTTTGTTGTTGTGGGTAAGGTTGAGTGAAGAAAAACGAAATGGCGTCTGAGGCATTAGTTGATTCTTTTGATTCTTTTGATTTTTGCATGAGTTTATAGCTACCGTTTCGCGCTTTTTCCATTTTTCCTTGGACTTTTCCTTGCTTCTTTTTAGGCTTTTTAGCGAGCAACGCAATATAGTATTTTGTTACTTTTCGAGCCTCAAACAATTTAGAAAGAGCGTGAGCAGCGGGTTTAGATTTAGCTAACACCATGGTGCCACTGGTATGCGTATCTAACCTATGCACAAGATACAATTTATTAAAATTATATAGCTGACATAATAAATCAGCTATACCCAATTCAGTTTTGTCCAAATTGGAACTAGCATGCATACCTATATCCACGGGTTTATTCACCACAATAAAGTGTGTGTGGTTATAAACAATTGGGATCATGCGTGTTGTTTAATTAACTCAACGGCCGAGTCGTAGTTAAGCTCTTCAACCATAGACTGAAGTGCTTTTTTACTTTCACTGCTTAGGTTTAAACTTTCTATATAGGAATGAAGCGTGTCATCGTCAATAAATTCATTTCTTTGCAAACGTTGTATAAACACGTCTTTATAATCACTTTTTACTTTATTTTCGGTATTACTATATGTTGGGTTGGCTTGTGTATCAGTATTAACAGCATCGATATGGTCGCAAGTCTGCTGCATTATAATCGTAAATTCGTCAACTAATTGCGTAACTGCATTGCCGGCACGAAGCTCATGATCAAGTTCTTTACTACAGTTAAATAATGCCATTAATCCTAAGTTACCTGACAGCCCCTTAGTGGTATGTACCTTAAGCTTAGCTTCCTTTAAATCACCAGCTGCTATTAAATTCGTAACCTGCATAGGGACGGCGCTAAATTCAGTTTTGAATTTTTTTAACATTTTAAACAGTAAATCTGTGTTGCCACTTAACTGACTTGTTGCAAATTCTAAATCTACTAAAGGGTGCTCTTGCGGCATAATTGAATGCTCCTTCATATATATGAGCTTGAGAAGATATATCTGCTGTAATGACTATATCTCTTTTAACCATAGTGTAGTCCATACTACTTAAAAATAATCAAAAAGTTTTCATTAGTTTATTACAATCAGCATTTTTCAAATTAATACTTGATCAATATCATCATTATTTATTTTTGTGGGTTGCTATTTACAGTAACGATTAATAGATCCTAATGTTTTTGAGCATATTCCAATTAGCAGGTATTGATATACAGACTATACTGCTGTGCGTATAAAAACTTTTATTGCATACGGTCAGTTGTAAAAGGACGGGCGCAATAAAGAACAAAATTGGAGTAAGTAAAATGAGTCGCAACAAATTTAAAAGGTAAACCTGTGTTTCTTTCTTACCAAGCTATATAATTGTCAGCAACTTGCGTATTATCGTTTAATATTGAAAACGGTAGAGTTAAAAGAATAAAAGTAGAGTGTTCTATTGAAAAATTTCAACAATAAAAGTTTTGCTGATAACTTATCAGCGATTCATAGCCATGACTTTCAGCACGCGTTGACTGAAATTAAGCATGGTATAGAAAGAGAGACCCTTAGGGTGAATCCTGAAGGCAGTATTGCACAAAATAAGCATCCAGAAGCTTTAGGTTCAGCGTTAACTCATGAATATATCACAACTGATTTTTCTGAATCATTATTAGAATTTATTACGCCACCAGAAACCAATTATTACACCACCCTTGAACAATTAATGGATATTCATAAGTTTACATGTGAATCAATTAATGACCAAGTACTGTGGCCTATGAGCATGCCTTGTTTCATCAATGAACAAACCGATATTCCTATTGCACGTTATGGCACGTCTAATATAGCTAAAATGAAAGAAGTTTATAGAACAGGTTTGCACAATCGCTATGGCAGCATGATGCAAGTTATATCAGGCGTACATTTTAATTTTTCCATTCCAGATTCATTTTGGAAGCTATGGTGTGATCTTCATGAACAGCCATTAAATAAACAAACGCGTTCTTCACAGTATTTTGCGCTGATTAGAAACTTCCAACGATTAGCTTGGGTCATTCCATACTTATATGGTGCTTCACCTGCTTTATGCTCTTCTTTTATTTCACATCGTAAAGTACCGCATGAATTTGAAACGGTAGGTAAAGGTACATTATATATGCCTTATGCTACTTCATTACGTATGAGTGATTTGGGTTATACCAGTAGCGCTCAGTCTAGCCTTAACATTTGTTATAATGATTTAGATACCTATGTCAGTACTTTGCGCCACGCAATTGGATTACCTTCCAAGCAATATTCGCATATATCAAATAGTGATGAAGCTGGTTGGGAACAGTTAAATTCGAATGTGCTGCAGATTGAAAATGAACTTTACTCACCTATACGACCAAAACAAATTGCTAAGTCGCTAGAAATGCCAAGCAATGCATTACAAGACAGAGGCGTTAGCTATATTGAAGTGAGATCGTTAGATGTTAATCCATTCTCTCCTATAGGTATAGATGCGCAGCAGTTTCATTTCCTTGATGTATTTTTATTATATTGCTTATTATCACCATCTGATTCATTTACAGAGGAGAGTTTCGCTCAAACACGTCAAAATATTAATGATGCTGTTTTACAAGGCAGAAACCCGCAACTTACTTTGAAAAATGATGGCAAAGATATATTGCTCTCGCAATGGGGTAGTGAACTCTGTTCTGGCCTACTAGATGTGGCAAAACTATTAGATAAAGCAAATCAAACTGATAAGTACTCAAAATCTGTTGAAGAATCTCAGGCTAGATTTAATAATCCAGATTTAACACCATCAGGCAAATGGTTAAATACGTTACTAGAAAATGAAATTGATAACAGTGTTATAGGGCTGGAGTTAGCAAGGGAATATAAAGCGCACGCATTAAAAGCAAGCTATAGACATTTTAATCAAGAGGTTTTTCAGGAACAGGCTAAAGCGTCAGATTTGGCAAGGGAAGACATAGAGAAGTCTGATGAAAAAACCTTTTCTCAATTTGTGCATGATTATTTTGATACTCGAGTATCAGCTAATCCAGACTTGAAGTGTGAATAGAGCCATATTACGGGCAAAAAAAAGCCTGATGCAAAAGCATCAGGCAACACACACATAAGGGAAAACACATTTAACACACAGTAGTAAGAGCCTAGACTATTAAATAAGTTCAAAATAATGTTAAAAAAAATAAATTTCTTTTTTATGGCTATATTTTTAGTCATTGGATTATCATCTTGCGCTACCACTCAGCCTAAAGAACGCGAAAATCTTTGTAGTATTTTTGAAGAGAAAGATGATTGGTTTGATGCGGCGGCAGACATGAGAGATAAATGGGGAGTGCCTATCCATGTGCCTATGGCAATGATGTATCAAGAGAGTTCTTTTCGTCACGATGCGTTACCACCAAGAGACTACGTTTTATTTGGATTAATTCCTTGGGGGAGAGTCAGTACAGCTTATGGTTATGCGCAAGCGAAAACCATGACATGGGAAGATTATGTAAGGGAAACAGGCAATAGTTTTGCTGATCGCGATGATTTTGAAGATGCGATTGATTTTATGGGCTGGTTTATAAGCAAAACTCATAAAATTAATCGTATCTCTAAATGGGATGCGCGCACCCAATACTTAAACTACCATGAAGGGTGGGGCGGATACAGAAGGGGTAGTCATAATAAAAAGGCTTGGTTGCTTCAAGTTGCAAAAAAGGTTGATTCTCGCTCAAAGCGTTATGCTACTCAGCTAAAAACGTGTGAAGATGAGCTGAGTAAAGGTTGGTTCATGCGTTTGTTCAGTTAGCGAGAAAAGTACTAACAACAAGCCTCAATATTTTTTAAACTAAATATAAAGAGGCGGGTAGTCAAACACTGATTACCAAATCAGCGTCAAAAATCTGATCTCGATCAATATTTCATTTTGATCCTATCAAACCTAGGTAAAAATATTGATCGAGATCAGCATTCTTTTTTAGCAACATACTAATATTTATTCATCGAAAAGAAACTTTACGTTAACAAAGTTGTTAACTTATACATTAAGGTGAATATTATGTTGGACTTATTATTTTCTGATCCAGTTGCTTGGGGTTCTATTTTAGGTATCTTTGTTGTTATTGGAATTTGTGCATATTATGTTTATTACTTTATGCACAATGTACATGAAGACAATTAATCCAAACTTATAAAACAAGTGTTAGATAATCATGCTTGCACTTGTTTACTGTGAATAAGAGTGGAATGCTTGTTTCTCATATAATTGCAGATAAATTGCAGTGGTGTTCAATGTGCATAAGTAATGGTTAATTTTTTACTTGTGATAAATCATCAGTAACAAGTACCAGTAAACCTGCTTTGCCTCCATATGCTTTTGGTGATTGCACAAATGCCGTCACATCTGGATGCTGAACTAAATAGTTAGGTGTTTTTTGTTTTAGTGTGCCATTTCCATGTCCGTGGATTATATTGACACATCTATCATGCCGTTTCTTTGCTTCAAATATGACCGCAATTATTTCTTCTTTTGCCTGTTTGGCTGTGCACCCATGTAAATCTAATTCTATATCTGGCGGGATTAACCCCATTTTTAAGCGTTTTAATACATCCTTAACTTCATGTTTAGCGTCAGGCGTATCAGACATGTTAGCGCGGATATACTGAATGGGTTTATTTTGAGGCCAATGAGCTTCAAACTCATCTGATAACTCAATACTCGCTTGCTGCTGGGCATATTCCTTAATTGATTGTTGAAGTCGTTTTTTCGACTGGCTTAACTTCACTGAGGAAGATTGCTTTTTACGCTCTGCCAAATTCACATAATTTTTGGGTTTTAATGGTTTTACACCATCTAGCAATGATGAAAAGTCATTTTCGTTATGTTTTTTGTCGTCCATAGCAGGTTTTTGCGGCATTCTAGTTGGGTTTTAGGTATTATACGCAGTATCTTTACTTTGATGTAGCGTCTTTTTCCAGTTTCTTCATGTCTTATAATAAAGCTGTGGTTTCAGCCAATAAACTAGCACTAGCCGACCAGTTAGATACCATCATTGATTATATTCGTTATGCAATCTCGGAATTTAATCAACATGATGTGTATTTTGGTCATGGAACTGAAAATGCTTGGCAAGAAGGGCATCGTTTAGTCTTTACCGCTTTGGCGTTGCCAGTAGATATGTCAAAAGAAGACTTAACAGTTTTTTATCAATGTCGTATTACGTTAGAAGAAAAGCAACGAATAATTGGCTGGATACAAGCAAGGTGCGTTGATGGTATTCCTTTACCTTATTTAACCAACCAAGCTTGGTTTGCTGGAATGCCTTTTTATATTGATCAGCGTGCACTCATTCCTCGCTCTCCTTTTGCAGAATTAATTCAATCCCGATTCAAAGATTATCTACCTGCTGATCATACGCCGTTACAAATACTTGATATGTGCTCAGGTAGTGCGTGCATTGCTATTGCTCTTGCTATGCAGTTTGAGCAAGCGCAAGTAGATGCGGTTGATATAGATGAGCAGGCGTTAGAAGTAGCGTCAATAAATATAGAGGAATACCAATTATCGTCGCGAGTATTTCCTATTCAATCGGATTTATTTGAAAATTTAGGCCAAATAAAATATGACTTGGTTATAGTCAATCCACCTTATGTTGATTCAGAAGATATGCAAGATTTACCACGTGAATATTTGCATGAACCAGAAGCTGCATTAGCCTCGGGTGACGATGGTTTAGACTTAACGGTTGCGATATTAAAGCAAGTATCTGAACACATGACAGAAAAGGCTTGGGCATTTATTGAAGTGGGTAATAGCGAAGTGAATTTTGCAAAGCGTCTGGGCGAGTTAGATGTGCATTGGTGCGAACTAACCCTTGGCGGAAGTGGTATTTTTGCTATAAGTAAAACTCAACTCGACAAACAGCAAAATCTCATAGAACAACTAGTTTAATTTAAGGAAATAGAACATGTCAGGAAATACAATTGGCAAGCTTTTTACTGTGACTACCTTTGGTGAAAGCCATGGTTTAGCAATAGGTGGTGTAGTAGATGGTTGTCCTCCTGATTTAGTGCTTTGTGAAGAAGATTTACAAGTAGACTTAGATCGAAGAAAACCGGGTACGTCAAAATTTACCACGGCAAGACGCGAAGCCGATGAAGTGAAAATTTTATCTGGCGTGTTTGAGGGGAAAACAACAGGTACTAGTATTGGGTTACTAATTAATAATACTGATCAAAGAAGCCAAGACTACTCGAAAATAAAAGATAGTTTTAGGCCAGGTCACGCCGATTATACTTATCAACAAAAATTTGGTAGCCGAGATTACCGCGGAGGTGGACGTTCTTCTGCTCGTGAGACCGCTATTAGAGTGGCTGCCGGTGGAATTGCTAAAAAGTACCTAAAACAAACCCACGGTATTGAAATTAATGGCTATATATCGCAGCTAGGTCCAATTGCAATTGATAAAGTTGATCATAGTATTACCAACACAAATCCTTTTTTCTGTCCTGATGAAACCAAGTTAGATGCGTTAGAGCAGTATATGCGAGATCTTAAAAAAGAAGGAAATTCAGTTGGTGCGCGCGTATCAGTTTCTGCAACTAATGTACCCGTTGGGTTAGGTGAGCCAGTATTTGATCGCTTAGACGCCGATATTGCACATGCAATGATGGGTATTAATGCGGTTAAAGGGGTTGAAATTGGCGATGGTTTTGACGTAGTGTCTCAAAAAGGAACGGATCACAGAGACGAAATATCGCCAGAAGGGTTTTATACTAATCATGCCGGTGGAATTTTAGGTGGTATTAGCACTGGCCAAGAACTGTTAGTGCATATGGCATTAAAACCTACCTCTAGTATCAGTATCTCTGGTAAAACCGTAGATGTAGACGGGCAAGCTGCTGAAATTATTACTAAAGGCCGACACGACCCTTGCGTTGGGATAAGAGCGGTACCTATTGCTGAAGCGATGTTAGCAATAGTGATAATGGATCACCTGTTAAGACACCGTGGCCAAAACTTTGAAGTTAATTCGCCAACACCTGTAATCCCAGCCTCAAGATAATTTTTGCTGCGCAGTTAACATTTCCTTGTTGGCTTGCCGATACCTATCAATAAGCCAGTTTATACTTCAATAAACTGGCTTATTTGTGTTAGCCTAAGGCTATCTATAGAAGGGTATAGCTTAATGTTTAATTATCTAAAAATCGCGGTTGTGTTAAGTTTAATGGTTTCTGTGCAGTCGTTGGCACAACAAACAAGCAATATATTTATAGGTAAGCTAAATATTGAAGCAAAAAATCCAGTTACTGACTTAGTTCAACTTACCGAAACGCCTACCTATACTAATCAACCCATGTTTTTTGAAAACAACTATTTGTTTTATACCCAAGCGCCTAGCAAAGAGAGCGAACAAACCGATATTTTCATGTTTGATTTTGCTACTTCTGAACGCAAAAATTTAACGATGTCTGACAGTAGCGAATATTCGCCAACACCTTTACCTTATGGGCCTGGCTTTTCAGTGGTGAATGTGAATGCAGACAATAAACAAGAGCTTTGGGAGCTTGATCCACAAGGGAATCATAAAACTCATTTAGCCCCAAATATAGAGCCTGTTGGGTATCATCTATGGTTAAATAACGATGAGTTATTGCTATTTGTATTGGGTGAACCACATACGTTAGTGAGGGTGCATAAAGCCATGCCAGAGTCTGATGCGGTTTTAATTGATTCAAATATTGGCGCAAGTATCATTCGTTTTTTAGACAGTGATTGGGTCTTATATACCAGCTCTAATGAAGGTAATTTTTTAAACGCATACAACATCAAAACAAATGAAGTTGCTCAATTATTTTTAATGCCAGAAGGGGCTGAATATTTTTCACTTACACCCAATGGTGTCTTGTTAACTAGTGACAATAAAACACTTTGGCAAAAGCCGCTAAAACTTAAAAATAACAGAATAACTTGGTTGGTCGATTTTGAACCTATACTGATTGAAGAGCCTAGTTGTGCAAGCGGTATATCGCGAACACATACATCACCAGACATGTCTATGATAGCATTAGTTTGTTCTGATTTGGACGAATAATTTCATTTAGTAATGAAGGTTTTATGACACCACAAACATGCGTGTGATGTCATGTGGTGATGTTATGAGTTAAATACTCTTCGTCGAATTAAACCAGCCAATCCTAACATTGTAAACAGTGCCATTGTAGGCGCGGAAACCATAGATAACTGACCTCTTATTTCACCGGAACCATAATCTAGCGAATGCAGATTTAAGTATAAATTACCCATAGACAGTTCTGGTAAAATAGAGGAATCAAAGCTTAATCCCATAACACTTATACTAATCCCGTCTTGTGTCGCACTGTAATAACTTTCAAGACTAAACGGAACCGCTATTGGACCGTTAGCACCTGCCGGAGCATTGTGTATATGGAATGGCCCAGCATTTCCAAATGCTAAGCCACCGTCTGGAAAGGTTATATCTTCAATAAATATACCGTTTACTGTTGCTTCTAAATTCAGCGTCATTGTTTCTGTATCAAACATAATGGTCGCCATACCAGTAGCATCACTTGCTGTTGGGTTTGATGGTGCGACTTCCTGACCGTAATCTAAAGATGCGGTCGCAGTGATGACTGCCGCATTAGCAATACTTGCTAACAACATGCTTGCAGCTAATACACCTACTTTAATAAAACTCTTCATTTTATATCCTTTATTTGCTTATTATTTTCAACATGAATTTTAACTAACTACAAAGGTCACTGAAGTTAGTGATTACAAATAATGAATAATTATGACGTGTGTAAGTTCACAATTTTCATTAACTAAATTACTAATATGCTCTAGCAAACTGCACAGTAATTGCTTATATAATAGTCGATAAAAACTGTGTTAAAAGGAATGAGCCCTATTATTTATATTAAATATTCTTAATAAGAAATGCATAATCCAAACTGAAACACAGCACTTTCATTGAAAATAGGGGGTTATCTAGCTTTTTGATATGGTGACCTATGCGTAAATACTAATATGACGTCTTAAAGATAGCGGGGCTTGCACGTGAAGTCTATTTTCTGATATAAATTTCAGGCAATAAAAAACCTCTATTTAAAGGACCTAAATATAAAGGGCACTTCACGAACAGAGGCTTTTTAATTTGACTGTATTAGTTTTTGTTTTAGCTTGCAAAGTTGCTTGATGCAAATTCCCAATTAGCTAATTCCCAAAAACCGCCTAAATAATTAGGACGAACATTACGATAATCGATGTAATAAGCATGTTCCCATAAATCGACAGTTAACAAAGGTGTTACGCCGTCTTCAGTAATAGGTGTACCTGCATTGCTAGTGTTAACAATGTCTAAGCTACCATCAGCGGCTTTTACAAGCCATGTCCAGCTTGAGCCGAAGTTATTCACTGCTTTGTCATTGAAAGCCGCTTTGAAGTCTGCAAAAGATCCCCACTTGGCATTGATTGCTTCTGCAAGTGCACCTGACGGCTCACCGCCACCATTTGGGCTTAAGCTGTTCCAATAAAAAGTGTGGTTCCATATTTGCGCTGCGTTATTAAATACACCGCCATCACTTGATTTAACAATTTCTTCTAACGATTTCTCTGCTAAATCTGTTCCTTCAATAAGACCATTTAGCTTTGTTACGTAAGTTGCGTGGTGCTTACCATGGTGAAAGTCTAGTGTTTCAGCAGAAATATGCGGTTCTAATGCTGTTTTTTCATATGGTAGAGCGGGTAATTCAAAAGCCATGTGTTTCTCCAAGTTTGTGTTGAACGCTTTAAAATATAGGGACTAAAATTAAATTTTAAAGTAATTATTGTAAATAAATAATACTAATAATTCTCTTTTTAACCCCAACTAGATCAGTTTTACTTGGTTAAGAATTGAATAAGTTATAACTTGCTTAGAAATAGCTTGAATAATCCTCCAAGAAAGGTTTTCAGTGCGTATGGGTTTGGGTACAATATACGGGTAATATTTATTCAAACTGAAATGTTTATTTTGATGTATAAACGTTCGTAGTATTAATATATCGAGTTGATTTTTTTGGAAACAACACTACATCATCATATAACCAAAACGAAATAGAAGCGAAACATAATGGAAACCGTAGAAAAAATTAAGCAACAAATATCTGAAAACCCAATACTATTATATATGAAGGGTTCACCTAAATTACCATCTTGTGGGTTTTCTTCTCAAGCATCTCAAGCATTAATGGCCTGTAACGAGCAATTCGCCTACGTTGATATACTGCAAAATCCAGATATACGCGCGGAGTTACCGAAATATGCAAATTGGCCAACTTTTCCACAGCTATGGATAGATGGTGAACTAGTGGGTGGATGCGACATTATTTTAGAAATGTTTCAACAGGGTGAGTTACAAATATTAGTAAAAGAGTCTGCAGACAAAAATAAAGCTGAATAAGCTAAATTCAATGATTTCAAACTAAAAAAGAGAACTTTTATTGAGTTCTCTTTTTAATGCATGTAAAAATTAGTGATGGTTAATAAATCAAATGTAGGGAAGGTTAAACACAAACTTTTTTACGAAACCTTTTGATTAGCCAACATCTTTAAACAGGCTGTCATCTACAATTGTTGTGTCGATAATATCTTGAGCCATTTGTACGCAACTACCACACTGAGAACCAACATTGAGCGCTTGTTTTAGGTCTCGAATGTTTCCAACACCATGGTCTTTTACCGCAGCTTCAATTTGTTTATCAGTTATTGAGTGACATACACACACAAACATTATTTAGATACCTCTAATCTTGATGCAAATGATAATAATTGTTATTTGCATGTATATCAAGCAAATTTAGAATATTTTTGTGAATATCGACCAAAGTTTAATTAGTATTAGGTGAAAATAATATTGATTAATTATTCATTAGTAATTGGCCAACCGCCTAAATTTTTGTATCTATTGATCATAAAACAAAATAGTTCGGCTGTTTTTTGGGTGTCATATAATGCGCTATGCGCTTCTGATTGCTCAAATTTTATTTTTGCGGCTTCACATGATTTTAATAAAACTGTTTGCCCTAGCGTGAGCGCAGCAAGGGATGTGGTATCAAATGAAACGAAAGGGTGAAACGGAGTGCGCTTTATCTTACTACGTGTAATTGCTGCATTGATAAAGCCTTGATCAAAATGTGCATTGTGCGCCACAATTACGCTACGTTGACAGTTGGCTGCTTTTTGAGCTTTTCTAATGGTAGTACAAAGAGACTTCATAACGTCTGTTTCGTCTTTAGCACCTCTTAATGCGCACCATGGATCAATACCATTAAACTCTATTGCAGCCTTTTCAATGTTTGCACCATCAAATGGTACAACATGCTCATGAAATGACTCATCTATTTGTAACAGTCCATCATTATCCATTTTTAATGTAATAGCCGCTACTTCAAGCAGAGCGTCTGTATTTGCATTAAAACCAGCTGTTTCAACATCAATTATAACGGGGAAATATCCGCGAAAACGTTGATCAATAGTGGGGATGATATTTGACATAATGAGTAATAAATAGTCCTAAAAAAAGAGGAAAGGTTAACACGTTAAGTATGCAATAGTTGCGCACTAAAGCCTAAACTTTTTACAAAAAAAGTCGATATAACCCTATGTGTTTAACAGAACGATACATTTCATTATGAAATGAAACCATGGTTGAAAGTGCCCTTAATTCACGAGCGTAACTATAATGTCTAAATTTGCATGTGAGAAGTAATTGATGAGTAAACATTTAATTTTTATATTAAAATATTTGGCGGTTTTTTCACTGAGTATTCAGTTTACTTTTCATTGTGTTGCAAATGTTCGTCATTATTCTGCGCAAGTAGAGCAGTCTTCATGGGTGCTTACCAAACAGACGCGTTTACAATGCGAGTTGTCTCATCCTATTCCCGGTTACGGCACGGCATCGTTTACTTCAAATGCTTCAAAACAGCTAAATATGTCCTTTATGCTAGACATGCAACGCTTACCTGGTAGATACGATTCAGCCAATATTTATTCTGTGCCTCCTAAATGGGCGACAGGCGCTAGGCAACAAAAGCTAGGGCGAATTGACTTGAAGCGCCAGTATGATCCGAGTTTAAACGATCAAACAGCTTGGAGCATGCTAACTGAACTGGAAAAAGGTTTCTGGCCAACACTCTTCTATCAAGATTGGTTAAACGATAGAGATTCTGTTGCTGTAGGGTTAAATGCTAGCAATTTTAAACAAGAATATTATAGCTTCAGCAATTGTATCGCCAACTTATTACCTTTTAATTTCGAAGATATTGCCTATACAGTTTTGTCGTATAAACGTGAAAGCAGTGAACTGACAGATTATTCGCAACGCAGATTAAATATGATTGGTGAATATTTAAAAGAAGACTTATCGCTTTCATTAGTATTAATAGACAGCTATACCGATAGTTACGGTGGTGATTGGTTAAATGAACAATTATCCCTCAAAAGAGCTGAAACTATTCGAGACTATTTTGCGAGTATGGGAATTGAAGACGATAGATTAGAAGTTACTGCACACGGTGAAAAACGCCATTCAAGCAATAATTTAGATGCACTTGAGCGACATAAAAATAGAAGAGTAGTAGTTAGATTAAGTAAAGATGGTTAATTGACGTATTCTTTAAATTCATACTAATCTTAAAGAATACATGAGCAAGTGAGCAAACCATAGCGATAGATAAGACAGTACGCTATACATTACTATTCTCTATTATAGGGAAAATATTAGATGCGTAACCTGCAAAAGCAACTACCGCGGCAGCTATTGCTTTCCAGTAAGAAATCCACACCCCACTGCTATTTTGCTGGAAGTTCACCAGAAATCCAATGCAGGGTATTTAGTACCATGTTTTTCCAGTCATAATCTTTAGTATTCATACCTGCGGAAATGCTAGCTTCATTCTCAAGCTTAAATCTCATCGCAGTAAATCCGTTGGAGTCACCAAAAGCGACAACCCGTCCTTTACCAATCACGCCAGCAAGTCCTTGCGAATTGCCCATACCGATTGGTCCTACGCCTGTTGGATGCTGCAAATTTTTTGCACTAGGTGAAAGCTTAAGAATATTCGTATAGCCCTCTCCAGTAAGCGAGCTGCCACCAAAAGTGAGTAGTTTATACACGGCTTCACTTTCATTTCTACCTTTTATAATAGGGTGTTCGCTGTTTAGTAATCCGTTTTCGCGCGAATAAACAATCCAACCTGATTGGCCAAAAGACTTATCATGATGCTTGCCATCTGCAATCGTTCCAACACTTGAAACGATACCAAACTGCGACAACAAAGGGTTGATTGCCTGGTCAAAAGGCGCATGCTCGCTAAATACAAGCAATGAGCCACCTTTATCCACCCATTCATACAAAGTTCTAATTTCTTGTTCAGTAAACGTCGTTTCAGTAGTAACTTCAACCTTGGTAGTAAAATCAAAGGGTAATGCAGTAATAATCACTACGATATCAAATTGTGCTAAATAATCAGTTGTAAAGGGCTTATCATCGACCACGGTTTGATATCCATCAGCCTTAAGTAAATTGGCAAAAGGTTCGGTAAAACGCCATTGAATGAAGAAATTATGATGCCCGCCATCTAACAGAATTTTTGGACCTTTTGAACTTGGATACATCGGCTTTTCGACACTGATATCAAAATTAGGGTCGTTCGACATAGGCCATTCTGCACGAACGACGCTACTTACAGTAACAAAAAATAGTATGAAGTTAATAGCAAGTAATCTCATGGTATGCCTTCAAATATAATTATATTCCACAGTACATACTACACGCAGAGAATATCGAAGACTAACTTTATGATACCCGACCACTGCGATAAAACTATTTACAAGTTAACTCGAATTCTTATTACAGGGTATATATGTGTGTTCACTGCAATACTCGGCCAGACGAAAGATAATAAAACTAAATATTGAATTGTTCCTTATGTTGGCATATTTGAGGCGCCATGGAACGTTATGAATATAAATAATGTTACAAATAGTACCTTGCAGGATATGTAATGCCTGTCTATGATTGGCAATAACTTTCGCAAGCTATTGCGGATATTTTATGGTTTGAATAAGAGAATACAATTCATGAGAAAAGAATCACATATTAGTTATCAAATAAGAGAGAATTATGCTTTCATGGCAAAGTCTGTTTTTGATTTACATTGTCTTATACAAAGTCAGTCGGATGAGTTATATACCGAAAAAGAAATGGGTTTTCCTGTTTTTGCTTCATCTACATTATTATTGTTATCGAACGTAGAGAGCGCATCTATTATGCAAATTTCACAAGGACTGAATTTATCGCATCAGTTGGTTTCTCAGCGCTTAAAAATTATGCTCAAGCTAAAATTAGTTGAAGGCATAAAAGATGATAATGACAAGCGAAGAACCTTGTATCACTTAACGCCAAAAGGGCGAGAAAAATCTGAGATACTAAATTTGTATTGTTTGGACGCGGCACAAGCATTTAAAGACTTGTCTGACGAAATAGGTGTAGATATTCATAGTGTTCTGAATTCAGTCATAACAGCACTTCAAAACAAATCTTTTGGTAAGCGTTTTCCTAAACACTTACAATCCTATAAGCAACGAGTTGCGTTAACAAAAGATGAGAAAGCCTAATATGAACTCCACTAAAGAAACTTATATTACGCTCGCAACATTTTTGGTTTTTGTTATTGCTTTTTACTTCCTAGGATTTTGGCTGATATTTAGAATGGGGCAAGCAACACCCCTTATGTTGTCAGTAGGAACGGCTGCGATTTTAACTTGTTTAGTTAGAAAGAAAAGTTTATCCGAGCTAGGTTGGAAATGGGGGAGTTATAAAGTGCAATACAAAAGCTATTTGATACCCTTTGCTATTGCGTTGGTGGCTTATTTACTTATTTGGTCTTTAGGGGGCGGTGACTTATACAACAGCCAATTCTTAGCGGAAAAAAAGCAAAGCTATAACTTAAGCGAATGGAATGATTTAAGTATATTTCTATTTCATTTGTTTTTAGTCGCGTGTATCAGTTTTATAATGTCAATTCCCTCAATTTTAGGAGAAGAAATTGGATGGAGAGGATTATTAGTTCCTGAGCTTTCTAAAATCACATCATTTACTGGGGTCGTGTTAGTGAGTGGCATACTCTGGTCTGCGTTTCATTGGCCGTTGATGCTTTTAGGTTTGTATGGGAATAGCGATACATCGATTTACTATCAATTATTTTTCTTTACGTTATTTATTATTTCTAGCGGTACTATCATGGCTTATATCCGGTTAAAAACAAACAGTGTTTGGACAGCCGTTATGTATCATGGGGCTTCTAATATATTTATTCAAAAAGTATTTACGCCTATTACCATTACAAACGAAAACTCAAGTTATTACATTGATGAATTTGGAGCTACATTAGCGTTGGTAGCCACAGTTGTCGCGTTTGCCTATTGGAGGAAAGGTGTAAAGGAATTTTCTTCAATAGCCCAAAAAACTTCAAACCCTGTTGAGGGATATAATCAGTAAAAGCATCAATTGAATAAACTCAAAATATTATCCGGATTTCTCTTTAAACTCACATGAGCCTTCAATAATAAACGAGCCGCACTACTTAGGCTTGCGTGCAATAGAAGTGTAGCGACTATATAAAATAAACCATTGATGCACATCCACTTTAAATTCTGCGGGAACCACTTTTAGATGTTTCTCTTTGACCTTTTCAACTGATTTGCCAATGGCAAGCATAGAACGATTGCTTACACGGTATTTATTTATGTCCAAAGCAATCGTCTCCCAGCCAAAAAATAATAATTGCATAGGGTGCTTAGTTTAAAGTTAAAAGATTTTAGCTAGTTAACGTTTGCCTGTTATCATCTTTTGTACTTTCTTGTTTATGCTTTATTGATGCAATTTATGAGATTTTGTCTTGTTTCCAAGTAATTGCCAAATAAATAATAAATAAGCCTGTAGAAATCTCAAAAATGCTGAAGAACATAAAGTAAATTGTGCCCCCCATGCTCACCGTTGCAGCTTGCACTGAAGTGGTAATGATCCCCGCCACAATATTAAAATACCTATTTAGTTTAAAAGTTAATGTCCCAGACAAAATAATCATGATCATAGGAACTTGCATTATAAAAGAAAACATCAATAAAAATTCGTCCGTGATTTTCATGTTACCTACTGCACCAGATAAAAATGCTTTTAAAAAATCTGCATCGTGTAAAATAAATACATCGCAATAGATATAATTCACAGTTAGGTAAACCCAAAGTAAAGATAATAAATTTTTACGTTTGCCATCCCATTCAAAAATTTTCATTGTATTCCTCTCTTTAAATATTAGTTTTTTAAGTGGTAAATAATTCGATATTTATTTCTGTATGAAAAATGCCTTAATTTAGGTGTGTTGTCGTTCAGATGGGCATATTGGAACGTTTTATTTAATTATTTTTTATTTTTGTACATTATTTCTTTGGTATGGGCTTCGATGATGGTTTAGATACATCGATTATTTTTGATTAAAGCACTTGGTAGCTTCATTGTTTTTTTGACTATACAATTGCGGTACATTCCACAATAGTGAAATTTAATGGTTAACCTTCTCCCCACTATTTTATATTCCTGCATGATAGGAATAACATTGTTTGCCTTGTTAGATGTTTTTCAAAGGCCAAAAGAAAGGCAGAACTACTTTCTTAAAGCGTTATTGCTTTTGCTATTAATACATCTCGCGGGGGAATTATTTATCTATTCAGGTGCATATGTCTATGCGCCGTATTTAGCTGGAGCACAATTTCCATTTCGAGTATTACTTGGCGCAGCTCTTTATCATTATGCTCATGCGACTATGTCATCAGACACACTCGTTGACAAAAGGGTCGTTGCGACCACCTTTATTGGTCCCGTTTTAGTCTTACTGATTATGGCTCCTTTCATCTTTTTGATCAGCCCTGAAGAAAAACTTGCATTAGCAAACCCAGAAACGCGAGATCCTCAGTTGTGGAAAATAGCGTTGTTTACCTGCACGGCAACAACCTTCATATTCATTTCTTATACGGTGTTTTTCTTATACAAGGCATTAAAGTTACAAAATTCGCATCATCAACAATTGTTGGAACGTTTTTCAGATATTGAACAAAAGTCGTTAGATTGGTTTAAGCCTGTACTGATAGTTTGGGGAATTGTTTGGCTAATGTACGCGTTTGAGTTTTTCATAAATGCATTGGGATTTCGTTGGTTTGGTTCGGGCATCATTCTCCCATTTCTTGAAGTTATCGCGTTAGCTGTTTTCATACAAAAAGCCTTAAGTCAGAAAAAACTTAATCAGTCAGACAAAGGTATTCCGCATAGTACAAAATTTAGTAAAAAGCACCGAGCAGCATTAATTAGTGATGAAAAAATGCAGTTAATTGCTTCAAAATTAGAGAGAATAATGAAATCAGATAAAATTTTTTTAGAGGAAAATTTATCTTTGAACCAATTGTCCGAAAGCATTGCTGAAACAGAGAATCATATATCAGAAACACTGTCTCAACACCTAAACACTAATTTTTTTCAATACGTAAACAACTTTCGAATAGAAGAAGCTAAGTTAGCGTTACACGACAAAAATAAACTAATTACGAATATCGCTTATGAGGTAGGGTTTAATTCTAAAACGACATTCAATACGGCATTTAAAAAAATAGTCGGGCATAGTCCCTCTGCTTATAGAAACTCACTATAACAATGAAATTTATTTATATTTTTCTCACTTCATTTTAATTTCATGTTTTCTGACAGAAGCAAATAATACTTGTTATAAACGAAGGTAGGATAGTTCTACTCAACGTTATCCTTAAACTCACATAAACCCTCAATTATACAAGACCTACATCCTTTTTTTACGGGCCACACAGGTATAACGGCCATGTAAAATAAGCCACTGGTGGACATCGACTTTGAATTCTGCAGAGATAACTTTTTGCAGTCACTGTTCGACTTAAAGAGCTTTGGGTGATAACAAAGAAACTAGACACTTTAATGATGGAGAACAAGTTAATTACAAAAAGTTTTATTCAGTGTGACACAATCGTGTTTTATCACCGACTAATTAAATATCTAACCAATTGGCAATATGCAAATACAGATGCGTAAACAATTCGAACAAATGATTATCAACAACCAAGGGCGCATACGTTACATCGCTTCCCGATATAGTCATGACGGCGAATTTGACGACATGTATCAGGAAATATTACTGCAGCTTTGGAGAAGCTTCGAATCGTTTAGTGGCGAGTCGAAACAAGAAACTTGGGTGTTTAAAGTCGCACTGAATACGGCCTGCACATTTGTACGCTCAGCAGTAAAGCAAAAAGAGATTAAGCAGTCTGCATTACACCAATCAATGCAAGAGGTTCAGCCCACGCAGGAAAGCTGCCAAGCAGACATTCTTAACCGCTTTATGGATGGGCTAAATGACACAGACGCGAGCTTACTGATGATGTACTTAGATGGGCTATCTTCGGATGACAGTGCCAAGGTGCTTGGTATTAGTTCTAATGCTGTTAGGTCTCGTATTAAGCGCATTAAAAATGAATTTGAAACCAATTACATAGGAGATTGATGTGAAGCTAGATGATTTAAAGCAAGACTGGCAACAAGCCATTGAAACCGAATCAACTCCTGATAATTTAACTAAGGTGATAGACATGATTGAGCAACAAACCACTAAGATTGATAAAGAGATTAAACGTCGCGATTTTGTCGAAATTGGAATCGCAGTATGTCTTATCCC
>DDIL01000189.1:48524-49457 GCA_002338515.1 Glaciecola sp. UBA1851
GTTTGGATATGGGGTTTATTTAATTCTGCCAGCACAATGCAAAGCATTGGTTTATTCATTGCGATTGTTGCTTGTATATATATACCATATCGACTGATATCTGCGAAAAAAGTAGACGCCAAGAAAAGCGGTAGCGTTAAGGACTTTTTAGTTCAAGAAAAACAAAAGATTCAGCAACAAAAACAGATGTTGGAGTCAGTTGTATGGTGGTACATAGCGCCGCTAACGGTTGCAATTTTACTCATCACGTTAGGGGCAAAGGTGAACGAACAAGGTATTCCTCAAATATCGTCGGGCATGTATTGGTATTACGCTTGTGTTGGTTTACTGGTTGTGGGTGTGTACTTATTAAATAAACGCGCTGCCAAAAATAAGTTTGCCCCATTGCTAAAGAACATTGAGCAACGATTGGCAGAAATGAGCTAACTAACCACAGACAGCCCATTCGTTTCTAACCTCTCTTATTCATGCCCCCTTTAAAGGTGCTTTGAGCGGCTTATTGAGCAAGTCACTTCGGGCAAATGAGGCTAAAATTTAATAAGGAATTTCGACCATGAACAACAAAAAAGCAAACAGCAAACAACAAAGTAAAAAGAAAGCTTCTTCTTCGGCGATTATTGTCGTCTTGATCACATTGATTATTGCGATAGTCTCTGGTAACTCAAAAGCAGCTGCAGCAAATGCCGAACTAGAAAAAGTGCTTAAACACAAAGTAGAAACTGAAAAACTGAGTGTTGGGATTGCCGTTGCCATCATCGAAAAAGGTAAAGTGAGTTTTATAAACGTTGGCGTTGCAAACAAGGAAACGACTCAAGAACTCGACCAGAATACCTTGTTTGAAATTGGCTCTGTTAGCGTCTGCAATCAAATTGAGCCAAATGGCGCTAATACGGTTGGTAACATAAATATGCCGTTGCCAATCATCGTCCCGAC
>DDIL01000166.1 GCA_002338515.1 Glaciecola sp. UBA1851
AAAACCCGCCTTATGGCGGGTTTTTATTTCAAGCAGTATCTATTCTACAAGCTTGAGCTTTTCACCTAAAAATTTTGCTAACTCAAGCATTGCATATTTATTAACAGCTAACTCAGCATCTGAATTGTAGTTAGTGTTTGTATTGACATCGTATGTATAAATATTTCCATTTTCATCAATAATGTTCTCTATTCCTGCTATTTGAATATTATTTGCTTCTAAAAAATTTTCATATGATTCAATAAACTCAGGATGGTAGTTACTTAATATTTGAAATTTAGGCCCTTTGACGGAAGCAGTATTTAATTTGTCTACGTTACCTTCAAGTTGGTTTGTAGATGCCGGGCATATTATATCTTCAATCGTGCAGGCATCTGCTGGGCATAGCTCAAATCCTTCACTTGTATCTACTTTAACAGCGTAAAAGAACTTACCATTAATAAATTCATGGCGAATAATAAATGGTTCGGGCGATTTTATATATTCTTGTATTAGTGTAATCCCGTCTACTGGTTGATCAAACTCATTACCATCCAAATATCTTTCTAATGCGTCAATCGTTTCAAATAAAAATACGCCTTGCCCTTTGCCCGCGCAGTTGTGTTTAGTAATGAATGGTAATTTACCCAGTTGATATGCACTTTTAAGGATATTTTCTTTCCCTATTGCCGCTATCGTTTTTGGTGTGTTAATACCAAATTTATTAAGTTCAAGATATTGCTTAATTTTACTAACCTCTAGCTCTAAAGCCCTCGAACCGTTAATAATTAATCTATTGCGGCTTTCTAACCATGAAAGCGTTGATGAAGTAAAATGGGGAGCATATTGGTGGTTACGAGTATGTGAGGAGGCACTGACTCGATTGTAGAAAACACCTTTAGGTGGAACGGAGGTTAAATCTAAGGCTCCCTCATCTAGGTGCCACAATTCATATGGAAGCGAGAGCTCATCTAGCCTGAATTTAAGATGCTGAGTCCATTCATTATTTTCATGCAGAACATAAATTTTATTCATTTACTTTACTTCCATGAGTTGTATTTTATTATTTTAAGATGGTGGTGTATGACACCGTCAATAGTTGGTAGATTAATAATTAACATTCTATTTTTCAATTAAGTTTATTCTTATAATTTTTATGGATAATTATTCCATACGGGTTACTATAGTTTTACGTTACAAATAATGACTGATTTAACCAATTTTCCAAGATGTATGTTGATTAAGCTTTTGAAACTTTTATAGAAATTTCTTGGTCTACTATTAGACTTAAGCCAGCGAAAAGCATATGACCAAAAATATTAACAATAAGTATCGTGAAACAAAAAGCTTTTCATCAAAGGTTAAGAAGCTTTTCATATCCACAGTGCATCATAAATATTTCAATTATGTCAGAGATATTATTATTCTTGCGATAGTGCTTATTGGTGTTATGGCGTGGCAGTCAAAAGATATGCTGTCTGTTGATGGTAATACAATTGTAAAGCAACGAAATTTGGTTACGCTAGATGGAAAAGTGTCACCGTTATTATCCGACACAAAGCCAAATCTAATTTATTTTTTTGCACCTTGGTGCACTATATGTGATTTTAGTATAGATAATCTTTCCTATTTAAATTCCGAAAAAGTAAATGTGGTGGTGGTGGCGTTAGATTATAAAAGCATTGAAGAAGTGTCAGAGTTTGTGCAGAAGAATAGTGTTTCTGCGCCTATATTTCTTGGTGACGAGTCTATGAAAGAAGAGTTTTTAATTAGAGGTTATCCTAGTTATTATATGTTAAATGAGAATAATGAAGTTGTCTCTCGTTCTTACGGTTATTCGACTGCTGTTGGTTTAAAATTACGTGAAATGTTTGGAAGTTAAATTTAATTCAATATTAAAAAGTACTTATCCTCTAAGTCTTAGACTTACTTTCGTTTACCCTCAATGTTCTTGTCGCAATACTCACTTCTATAAAAAAACAAATGAGCCCGCAACTTAGCAGCGCTAATGTTGAAACAAAGCTCACAACAATATAATTCCCCAATGACTCATGAAAGTAGCCTTCAATCATAATTAGCATAATATTCATGCATACCATAATAGTTGCACCACATAAGAAGTTAATCGCCCAATTTGCGTATCTCATTCGTTTAGCCAAAAACTTAAGTTCATATTTACGCTTATGTTGAAAATTTTCTGACTCAGGTGAATCAAACCATCTAACTCTATCGACAACCCTAGTTAATCGTGTAGTTAGTGCATTTAAGAGTGTACCTATACCAACAATTAAAAACACAGGTGTAAGTGATTGTTGTATAAGTAAAATAGCATTAACCGAGTCAGACAAATGTTTTCTCCATTGCTAATAATAAGTCTAGTAAAGGACTTTATTGTTATTTTGTCATAAATAGATGGTTTATGAACAATTTAATTCAGAAATCGCATTTAATTTTCTACTTTTACATATTCTTCGGCAGAAAAAACAATATAAGCAAAATCATTCACTTATAAAATTTAGCTATATTAAGTATTGAAAACTGGCTGTACCAGTTGCTATTATCAAAGCGTCAAAAAATTGACGGGCTGTTTTAAGGAATAAAAATAGCGTTTTTAATCATCTAAGGAGGGCAATAATAACAACAGGGATATATACAATGAAGTTATCTCAAATAGCATTTAGATTCACTTTTCTTGCGTTAGCTATTATTTACTTGTCAGCAATATCTGAGTTTATCAATCCAAACTTACTTAACTTTGACTTAAATATACGATATGACGTCACCGCCATTACTATTTTAGTTATTAGTTTTGTTTATATATTTATGAAACGGTCTAGATAATACGAGTGCTAAATTCGTAAATAGTGATAACATTACTAATAACTAAAAATTAGATTTATTGTTAAATGCTTTTATTACTTATTTACGTTTCTGTTGCCTTAGGGTTTAGTTTTGTTTGTTCGATTGCTGAAGCCGTCATTCTTAGTGTTTCGCAAGCTTATATCTCTTTATTAGAGAAAGAGAAAAAACCATCAGGTAAGTTACTAAACAAACTTACTACAGATATTAATAAGCCCTTGTCTGCAATATTAACACTTAATACCATTGCTCATACTATGGGAGCCGCGGGAGCCGGTGCGCAAGCCGCAAGAGTATTTGGTGATGCCTACTTAGGTTTAATATCTGCCGTATTAACTTTTCTTATATTAGTCTTTTCAGAAATTATTCCAAAAACGCTGGGTGCGACTTACTGGAAAGTGTTAGCGCCAGTTACAGCGTATTTTCTAAAATATCTTATTCTTGCTCTTTATCCATTTGTATTAATGTCGCAAAAGCTAACCAGTGGCTTTACCGAAGAAAGCCCATTAAAAGGGTTAAGTAGAAGTGAGTTGCTCGCTATGGCCGAGTTATCAGGCAAGGAAGGTCAATTGGCGCAACAAGAAGCGTTATTTTTACAAAACCTACTTTCTTTGCATGAACGTAAAATAAAAGATGCGATGACACATAGAACCGTTGTTTTTTCATTACCAGAAACGTTAACGGTAGCTGAGTTTGTAGAAAACCATTCAAATACAGCTTTTTCAAGAATTCCAGTATATGAAAATCAAGAAAGTGAAAGCATAACTGGCTACATTATGAAAACGGAAATTCTTTTGGCTATGGCAAATGGTGGAAAAGATAAGAAGCTAGCGGAGTTTGCAAGCCCGCTTGTTACGTTATTGGGCGATATGCCTCTTTCTACGACATTCGATCATTTTCTAAATTCTCGTGTGCATATGTTATTAGTTGTTGACGAGTACGGTGGCTTAGAAGGGATCCTCACATTAGAAGACTTACTTGAAAGCTTGCTAGGTATCGAAATTGTTGATGAGCAAGATACGACAGTTAGTATGAAAAAACTTGCTAAAATAATGTGGAAACGAAGAGAAAAACGTATGGTAGAGCAATACAACGCCCCTGATAGTTCTAAAAAATAGAAAAAATAATCCAATTTATAGCAATTTTCTTTTTAATATTTGAATGTATAGTTTAAATCAACGGTAACGCAGTGAGTTATCAAATTTAATTTAAACATGACCAAATTTATTAAGGAAATAACATGAAAACTATAATCAATCAGCTATTTGTTAACAATCAATCTATCGCTCCGTTGGTACTTCGTATTGCTGCTGGTATTATTTTTGTTGCATATGGTGCGCAAAAATTATTTGGTGCATTTGGTGGTTATGGCCTGGAAGGTACCGGCCAATGGATGGAGTCTATAGGATTAACTCCAGGATATTTAATGGCGCTGGCTGCCGGTAGTGCAGAGTTTTTCGGTGGTTTATTATTGATTGTTGGGCTGTTTACTCGCCCAACCGCAATCGTATTAGCATTCACTATGTTTATGGCTATTGTTACAGTCCATCTGCCTAACGGTTTATTTATGGCGAATAATGGTTATGCATTTGGCCTGTCATTACTCGCAATATCACTATCGGTTGCCTTTTCTGGAGCAGGTAGGCTTTCGTTTGATAATATAATTAGCTCAAAGCTTGCGCATACCCACAACACTCATATTGAAAAAACCGTTAACCAAGTAATCGCTTAAGTTTTAAGGAAACAATTTTTTACTTGTATAAAACTTTAAGAACAGTACTTTTTTATAACGAAAACAAAAAAACGCCTCAAAATATGAGGCGTTTATGTTTCAGTGAAATATATATTGTTTTAACTGTCAAACTCGTTTGGTGTGCCAGATAAGTCTTCCAAAATGTATTCCCAAGTTCGCATGTGGTGATGAAATTTATCTCTCAACGTTTGAGTAACTTCGCTTTGTTCTCGCAAATCGATAGGTATCTCACTGAGAATTCGCCAATGATTCAATGCACTAATTGCCGCTGCACATAATTGAGCGCTATTTGCATAAGCGTTGCTACTAGTTTTTATTACATTATCTGTTCTAGTACAAAGTGGCTCTAGCTGAGATTGCTCTATAGGAGCTAAGTTTCTGGTTACTTGATAGTCACGAAGAAGTTGTTGATACTCAGTATTATCAACATCGATATCTTGACCAGTTTTTTCAACGTAGTCTTGAATAGAACGAGCATAGCCCATTGTTTCAAAGGTGCTCAAATGGAGCTTTTGAAACATATCTTCACGCGCTTGTAAGCGCGGGTCGACAAACTTATTGTCTTGCATGACTTACTCCATTGATAAAGCTAATTATTCAAAATTGGATGTTAACGTTATCAATTAATTTACAAGGCATAATCATACGCTATATCAGTCGAATTTAGGAGTGACATAAAAATATATTCGACCAATGTCTTACTGTAACTGTCAACTATACATTATAGCTGACTTGACAAATAAAAATATGTACAAATAAATAATCCTGAAAAATATACTTTAGTGTAATTTAAAGTTATGTATTCAAGTCTGTATGAATGAAAATTTCTTTAAAGACTTGATTAAACATATCATAAGACCAATATCTCTATTTTTAAGATCTGCGGGCTACCATTCCACATTTTTCTGCCATGCAGGCATAAGCGTG
>DDIL01000138.1:0-1479 GCA_002338515.1 Glaciecola sp. UBA1851
TGATGAATTGGGAGGTTACCGCGTTCGCGGTAATGACTGGCATTGGGGTTGTTGCTCAACGGCATTGGGGTTGTTGCTCAACGGCATTGGGTATATTGCTTAACCAAACAGCATTGGGACTAGGTAAAAACAAAATCCCGCTATTACAATTTAAACTATTTATTGCTTTAAAGCGACATACCATAAAAGTATGTTGATGAGGTATAAATTGGATGCTCAAAAAATCGTATTTATTGGTTATGTTCATTATAGTGGTCATAGGCACAGGTTTATCAGCTTGCCATTCAGATAAAAGATTGTCACCAAGTTTTGCTATAGGAACGTCAACAGATTTTCATTTTGAATCTAATGGTACAACTCTTTCAGGGGTATTTGACACTCCAAGCGCAACCCAAGCAAAAGCACTTGTTATATTTATTCATGGATATGGACCAACTGATATTAGAGCTGGTAACGCTTATAATGAGTTACGCAGCCGTTTTAATGCCATTGGTATTGCCACGGCAACGTGGGATAAGCCTGGCCAAGGTAGAAGTGAGGGGGTTTTTGATATTAATCAGTCGGTATATAGCAGTGCAGATGAGGTGGTTGATGCCTCTAAATACCTTCGTAAAATAAACGCTCCTGGGTCAAATAAAATTGTTCTTTGGGGAATTAGTAGAGCAGGATGGATTGCACCGCTTGCTATGGCGAAAGACGATAAATTAAAGTTTTGGATTTCTATAAGTGGTACCACTGCACAAGATAATTTTTCTTACTTACTGCTTTCAAACCTACCCTACGAAGGCGGAACGTTAGATCAAGCATTACTATTTGATCAAGAATGGCGAAATGGCTGTGAGGTATTTAGAACAGGAGGAAGTTTTAGTAACTACTTAATGGCCACTGAAAACCTTCGCCGCAATGAATACATCACTAATATGAGGGGAGGTTGGCCAACGCGATTAGAGTATAAATTTAGCCAAAAAAGCTGCATTCAAGGGTCATGTCCCAATGTAGATAATAACCACTGTTCTTATATTTTTATAAAAGAGTTTGAAACTCTTCTGTTGTCATTAAATGTGCATGTTCTAGCCATGTTTGGAGAAAAGGATTTAAATGTAGATTGGCGAAAAACGCTTGCTCTTTATCAATCAACGATCGGCAAAAATACATCCGAAAGCCTTAAATTAGCAACGTTTGCAGACGCAGATCATAATTTAAATATTTCAAAAACAGGCAGTATAAAAGAGATGCAAGCCATGTCAGCGCCCGTAAAAAGTGATGGATATTATCAAAAACAAGTTGATTGGTTAAAACAGACGGTACTAATAAACCATCCTTAGGAGTTTTAACACCTTTCTAATCTTGCTAATGTGGCGACACATTCAATTGTTAGTAAGATCTCTCATATTAAACATAAAAAGAAGCGCTAATAACCGAAGTTAAATGTTCCTGTTAACACTTCAATTATGCATAAAAGCCTGAATACGTATGCAT
>DDIL01000138.1:1804-3042 GCA_002338515.1 Glaciecola sp. UBA1851
CTATGCATAGAATTATGAATACGTATGCATCAAGATGTTAAAATTGTTGAAAAAATGTAACATCCTAACACTGGAAAAAATTGCGACCTTCGTTTAATCGACTTTCGCATATCCAAGAAACCACATTTCAATAATATGAGACACACGTATGAACAAATTTAAACCCAACAGTATTACTAGTGCACTAATTGCTAGTGGTCTGTTACTCGGGAGCACCACGTTATACGCGCAAGAAGCTGAAGAAACTACTCAAAGCGAAGAAGAGTCGCTTGAAGTAATTGAAGTAAAAGGCTTCTCTACTAGCTTGATCAGGTCATTAAACGCAAAGCGTTTTAGCGACACAGTCACCGAGCAATTATCAGCAGATGATCTAGGCGGTTTACCTGATGTATCTATTGCCGATGCATTAACGCGTTTACCTGGTATTTCTGCGGTAAGAACAGGTGGCCAAGCAGCCGAAATTAACATTCGTGGCTTGTCAGGTGATTTTGTGTTTTCAACACTTAATGGCCGAGAGCAGGTATCAACAAGTGGCAGTCGTTCAATAGAATTTGACCAATATCCATCAGAGCTAATTTCGTCTGGTGCGGTGTATAAATCACCAAAAGCCTCGTTAATAGAAGGTGGTGTAGCCGGTACAGTTGAATTAAAAACAGCTAGCCCATTATCGAATACTGAAGATCACAAATTCAACGTGAATGTACGCGGTATGTTTAACGACCGTGCTGGCGAAGTGTCAGATGCGGATGAGTTTGGTCATCGTTTAAGTTTCTCATATCAAGGTCAGTTTCTTGATAATACGCTAGGGGTAGCAGTGGGTTATGCTCGCTTATTTCAACCTAGTGTATCCACACAATTTATTGGTTTAGCTTACAACCGTGAGCTAGACGTTGACGGAATAGAAGGGGATAGAGAAAACTATAACCCTAACTTACCAGAAGAAGGCCAATGCGTAGAATGCGAAATCTTAAGTGAAGGTTTTGAAATGCAGCACAAAGGTGGTGCAGAAACCCGAGATGGTTACGCATTAGCATTTGAATGGGCACCTGTTGATAACTTTACGCTACGCGCCGATGCTTTCTACTCTAAGTTTGATTCCGAAGCTTTTGCAAGAGGTTTCCGGGTTAAATTAGAAGGGCCAGATGTTGCGGTTGGTAATCCAATAGTAGTTGATAACCACGTTGTGGGCGGTACTTTTGGTCGCACATCTACGGGTAATACTCGCATTGAATTAGTGA
>DDIL01000178.1:0-15625 GCA_002338515.1 Glaciecola sp. UBA1851
CGCGGTAATGACATTTTATATGCGGTAATGACTAAACTGAGTTTATTGCTACGTCAATATATGTTAGTGCTATTACTTATGAATTTGACGTTACAAATCGCCTGTAAAAAATTACAGGCAATAGTAATAAAACCAACCAATTCATGCTTCCGCCTCCACTAGAGCCAGCGCGTTGGGTTAAGTTAATTGTTACCGCTTGAGTTACTTCATTTATACCGTCGGTTACTAGCACGTTATATGTGACAGACTCGCCTGTAGTGGGTGTTCTTAGGTTTGCATTAGTTCCGGTAAATTGCTGGTTATTTACAAAAACGGTTAACGCATCATTTTCAGGGTCTGTTGCATTGACAATAATATTTATAGATTGCCCACCACTTGCATTTGCTGGGAAGTTAATACTAGTAATAGTAGGGGTTTGATTATTAATCACATTAACAGTTAACGAACTCGTTGCTTGATTTCCACTAGGATCTGTTACTGTTACATCATAGGTTAATTGGGTATTTGTATCGACTCTTGGTGCAACAAGAGTAAATTCACCATTACTGTCATTAATAGTTGTAGCTGGGCCCGAAGTTTGAATCCAGCTTACCGTAACTTGGTCATTGTTAGGTTCATCAATTTGAATAGGTATTAACAGTTCTCTTGTTTCGGTCGCACTAACCGTGCCAGTAGCTTCACCATTAAAACTAATACTAGGAGGCCCTTCAATTTGAATGTTTGTTGTAGGCGAAGTGTTTTCAAACTCGCTAAAACTTTGGTTGCTAAGCCTACTTCTAGCTCGAATATCAATTGGGCCGGCTCCAACACCTTCTAAGGTCCGTAATTCAACATTCAAGTTAATTTCATTAAAGTTTCCGGCATTCTGTGTGACTAGCCACGTAATTTCATTATTAACAAATTGGGCATTAAAACCGCTGTTGAAATTAACGATTTCGGTTCCAACTGGTACGGGTAACACAATTTCATAACTTCTTTGCTCATTGGTTGGGTTGCTCGCTACCTTGATATTAAACGTAGCGTTATCGCCCGCATCAATTCTAACGGGAGTGGCGTCAATGAATACGTCATCCGCTAGGCGGTTTATTTCAACATGAATAAATCCTAAATTAGTGGTAGCGTCAACACTGCCTAATTTTACCGCCGCATAATAAGTATCATCGGCTTCGCTATCTGGCAAGTTGTATCCAATTCTTAAATCAAAAGGCTCGTCTGCGTTAATACTTGAGGGCGCGTCAGTAAACAAATTACCATCAGCAAAGGTTTCTGTTGTAACAGTATATTGCATTTCAAAATCGTCACCCGTAGGGTTATTACCAGAGAAATTGTGTACAGCAATAAAGTACGAACCTGCTCTTGGGTAATCAATAATAATAGATTCATTTGAACTGGCTGCGTTGCTGCGGGCCACCTCTTCAAATAACTCCGGCGTGCCATCTTCGTCTTCATCAAATACAATATACAAATCCATGTCTATGGCACTTGAGGAGTTAATATCTACAATTAACCGAATCGCATCTTCAGGTGTAATTACTTCTGTGTAACTGACGCCATCAGTTAAGCTATCTGAATAATCATTATTGCTATCTTCTCTAATATTCCCCGTTACTTTAATGGGCTTTACTGGAAGGAAGGCAGTAGCGGAAAATTCATTCACGTCTACCAGTTCTAAATTGTTCAACAATAATGAATCAATATCGCGAGTACCGTTTATCACAACGTCTCGTGGAATATCACCTATTGATGTGAGCACACTAATGGGTACATTTACTTCGGGTAAACCCGGTGAAGTAAATTTAGCCAAAGCAAAGGCATAGTTTTCGGTATCTATAATTTCGTTAAGAATGGTAAAGGTCACCGTTTGGCTTTGACCAGCTAATAGTGTAAAGCTAGTTGGAAAAACGTTTACCGATAACCCTGGCGATATTTGTTCTTGGCTGTAGGTCCAAGTTGCATTGGTTGTGGCGGTAAACGTGCGTTCCCACTCGCACGTAACTCTGCATTCATTATCTGTTATCGAAGGCAAATTTAATGACCTAGGATCACCACCAAAAGTTGGGTTAGCATTTAGGTAGTTGGTATTGGTTTCATTCATAATTAAGCCCGTTGCTACGGCTTTATCAACTTGTATCCTACCGGCTCCCATATCAAAGAAATCTGCAGGTGTTTCCCCATCTTCTTTTTTTACTGTTTGTGTAGTAGTCAACGACAATGCTGACCTTATTTCATCTGGTGTCCAGCTAGGATTAGCTGCTTTTAACAATGCGGCAGCGCCCGCCACATGCGGACTAGACATGGATGATCCGGTTAAATAATTAAAATCAGAAGCGGCAGGGTCTCTATCGCCATCACGTCCAAATTGCTGGTCAGCAAAGGCAGCATAAATATCTACGCCAGGTGCAGTTAATGTTGGAACTAAGGTACTTATAGATTCATTTGGCCCACGTGAAGAACCTGACGCCAATACGTCCACTCGTTCTTCATCTATAAATTGTATTGACTCAGATTGAGTAATACTTGCCCTATGGTCGGTTCCACTGTCAAGCCAAGTTCTTAGTCTGTTACCACTCTCTGCATCAATATGTATACCGGGAACCACGTAAAAATCATTCGCTAAAAATGTGTCCCCACCATCTACGTTTGCTAATACATAACCACCTGCGCCACCTGCGGCAACATTTTCTGCCTTTTCAACCCTTGCAATTTCGCCTCGGTCACACACTACAATTTGGCCATTGAATGTACCACTAGGAAAGGGTTGCAAACATTGTGCAGGATCATTGCCTGGATCATTAGCGTTAGTGAAATCACCCGCATAAACAATAGCTGCTGTATAAGAGCCTGTATTACTCTGTCCTTGAATGGTAGCTAGTGTACTTGACCCACCTGTAAAACTTGTGAGTGTTTTAGCAAATTGGTTTTCTCTGCCGTGCTCACTAAACGCGACGCTTGTATACCAAGGCGCTTGTTTTTCTGAGGTGGATGTAGCTGGACCAGAGTTGCCTACTGACACCGCTGCAAAAATACCTGCATTATTTGCACTTAAAAACGCACGCTCAGTTGAATCTGTCCAAGGGTTACCGCCACCACTAATACTAAAATTAATGACATCAACGTTATCTGCTATAGCATCGTCTATTGCCGCTAAAATTGCTGATGTGACGCAACTAGCATAGGTATCGTTATCATCAGAATTACCCGGATAACATACTTGATATGATATGATATTTGCACGCGGAGCTACGCCCGAGAGCCTGTCAAAAACAAACCCCGTTGTGGCGCCATCACTTTCTTCTTCTCCAAATACGGGCGACACTTCCGCTACGTCAATTAATATATTACCCGCTGCAGTGCTGGCAACATGAGAACCATGACCATCATAGTCTTCACCGTTTCTAGGTAAGTTAGGCGGGAACACATCGGTATCACTGTATACATTAGTAATGACTGGATAGCTATAAACGCCTATTAGTTTGTTGTTACATAATTCTACAAATAAACCAGCGCAATCGCCCAAGAAAACGCCATCACCTAAAGGGTTGGTATGCACATATCCGTCACCTGATATTTCAGCAAATGAAGGGTGGTCTGTATTTACACCAGAATCGATGATTCCTACTATTACCCCTTCACCTTGATTAGGTAATTGATTAGGTAAGTTGTTTGCTGACCAGACATCAGGTGCACCAATTAACGATGGCCCTCTGTCAGTATTAAGACGATGAATTTTTTCGCGACTGATACGACTAACCATAGGAGATTGCGACAACATAGCCGCTTGCTGTTGGGTCATTCTAATCGCTAATCCATTCACAGCAAATTCATATGTTGCCAATACTTTGTTACTATTTACTATAGCGCTGGCCTGTCTTAAAAACTGTTTCTGCTGTGAAGCAACTTTCTCTCTTTGTTGTGTGATGACGCTTTGTCGAGTGATTGAACGCGTTGTTTCTAACTTTGTACGGTTTTGTCTATTCGCTCGAAGTTGAGCTAGAGAATTGGGAGCTTGAGCAACGGCATCCTCAGTAAGTTCGATAATATAAGTATATTCACCAGGCGCTAAATTAGGTTCAAATTGGAAAGTTCTTGCCGCTATGGCAAGCGGCTTGTCAGGGTTAATAAATTGTTTAACAACCTGTGTTGAATTTTCTATTGGAGCTGTATGGTCTATTTTACTTTGTGCATGCGCAATGCTAACGCAGGCCATGGAAATTAAAAAGCTAATGTTAATCAAAGGCTTGCAAATGATTGACAATGATTCTGTCATGTAAATCTCCAAATTGCGGCATGAATATTATGTATATAGGTAGACGTATAAAAGCAATCTTTAGATGCATCTTCCATTCAAATTTTGTATATAAAGTGTGCTTATGTATTACCGCTTAGCGATAAAATACATAGTATTTTGCTTTTCTATTTATTCTAAAAAAGCATTATTTACTTGAATGTTTTCTTCATGCAGTTTGTGTGCCTGAACACCATGTAGATACAAACATTGCAAACAAGTTCCATGTATAAAGGTATCAATCAGATAGTCTGTCTAACAAATAGACCGGACGAATGTTGTATTTATAACACGCTACTTGTTTATATCGGCATGAATTATTTTTAACGAAATTTAAAGTAATGATACATTTTTATAACAATTAGTATAATTATCCTAATCACGACAAGATTACGCAACAATTATCATTGATTATTTTAATTGTTGTCGCTTTTTAGCAATACAGAAACAGCCTTCCTTAACTAACATAGATGTAATTAATTTAGATGCTTTATTGGGTAAACGTACCTGCTTCTTTTATGCAAACAAAATATCTAAATAGCATTGATTTCGTGTACGTATTAGATACGAGTTTAGTTCGGCTATTATCGGCCACTATGTAGTTATATGAACGTCTTTTAGGATGGTGGAGAAATGCAAAACAAAAGTAATAAACTGCCGCAAGAACGTAATCACCTGTCTGGGGTGGAAATAAATCATAAAGTTAACTTAATTGAAAACGGTTTAATTGATATTCCGATGCTTCAATTACTAGACGAGCATGGCAAAGAAACGAATCCTAAAGCAACGCCTGATATAGCAGAAGGCCTTGCCAATAAAATACTAACGAGTATGGAATATACTCGTTTGCTTGATGAAAGAATGATTGGTTCGCAAAGGCAAGGCCGAATCAGTTTTTATTTAGCCTGTAAAGGTGAAGAAGCCGCTATTGTAGGTTCTGCAGCAGCGCTATCTGATGATGACATGATAATGTCGCAATACAGAGAGCAGGGTGCTTTGGTTTTTCGAGGATATAAGACTGAACAGTTCATGAACCAAATGTTCAGTAATCAATTAGATCCTAATAAGGGTCGACAAATGCCTATCCACTATGGTGACAAAGCCCTTAATTTCATGACTATATCATCACCTCTAGGAACGCAGATACCGCAAGCTTCTGGTTATGCCTATGGTCAGAAAATGGCGGGTAAAGAAGCCATTACAATTTGTTATTTTGGAGAAGGCGCTGCTTCTGAAGGCGACTTTCATGCGGGATTAAATATGGCTGCTGTATTAAATTGCCCAGCTATTTTCTTTTGCAGAAATAATGGTTATGCCATATCCACTCCAACTGAAGAGCAGTTTGCAGGTGACGGTATTGCGTCAAGAGGAATAGGGTATGGCGTTCGTACTATTCGAGTTGACGGTAATGATGTATTAGCTGTATTTGCTGCAACAAAATTAGCGCGAGAAATTGCGCTCAAAGAAGCATGTCCGGTTTTAATTGAAGCAATGACATATAGATTAGCCGCTCATAGTACGTCGGATGACCCTAGTGGATATAGAAGCAAAGATGAAGAGGCCAAATGGCAACAAAAAGATCCAATTGAACGGTTTAAAAAATGGTTAGATGGTAAAAAATGGTTGAATGAACCAGCGTTAGAAGCCTATAAAAGCAATGCCCGTGAAGAAATATTAGCGGCTTTAAAAAAAGCAGAGCAGGTGCCCGTTAATCCGCTTGAAGATATAATTGAAGATGTTTATGACACGCCGCCATGGCACTTAAAAAAACAGCTTAGCGAATTACAACAACATGTTGCTAAATATCCTCAACATTATCCAAAAACATCCGGGAGATAAGCGAATGGCTAAAATGAATTTACTTCAAGCAATAAACAGTGCGCTTATTTCATCTATGGAGCAAGACGAACGCGTAATGGTGTTCGGTGAAGATGTTGGTCATTTTGGTGGTGTGTTTAGAGCGACATCTAACCTACAAGAAAAATTTGGGAAAGGACGGTGTTTTAACACACCTCTTACTGAGCAAGGCATAATTGGATTTGCTAATGGGCTTGCTGCGCAAGGTTCAGTGCCTATTGCAGAAATACAATTTGGCGATTATATCTTCCCAGCTTTTGATCAAATCGTAAACGAAACAGCAAAGTGGCGTTATCGTTCTGGTGGTCAATTCTCATGTGGCACGTTAACTATTCGCACGCCATATGGCGGTGGCATTGCTGGCGGTCATTATCACTCGCAATCGCCAGAGGCATTTTTTGCACATATTCCAGGCATGAAAGTTGTTATTCCTCGTAATCCTTATCAAGCAAAAGGATTACTTTTATCTAGCGTTCGTGATGACAACCCTGTTTTATTTATGGAGCCTAAAAAGATTTATAGGGCGTCTGTAGGCGAGGTACCGGAAACAGATTATGAATTACTACTGGGTAAAGCGGATGTAGTGAAAGAGGGCACCGACATTACTTTATTAGCATGGGGCGCACAGGTTGAAGTGGTAGAAAAAGCGGCAATGATGGCTGAAAAAGATTCAATAAGTTGTGAAATTATTGACCTTCAAAGCATCTTACCTTGGGATGTAGAAACAGTGTGTGAATCTGTTTATAAAACAAATAGATTATTGATTAATCATGAAGCGCCACTTACCGGTGGGTTTGCGAGTGAAATAGCGGCAACCATACAACAAGAATGTTTCTTATATTTAGAAGCGCCAATTGCACGAGTTTGTGGTTTAGATACACCCTATCCTTTGGCTCATGAGAAAGAATATATGCCTGACCACCTAAAAACTTATGAAGCGATTAAACGTACGCTAGATTATTGAGGCTGAACAAATGAATGATTTTATTTTACCAGATATTGGCGAAGGGATTGTTGAGTGTGAGTTGCTGCAATGGTTGGTATCTGAGGGTGATATAATTAAAGAAGACCAAGTTGTTGCAGAGGTAATGACCGACAAGGCCACAGTTGAAATCCCGGCTATGCATAGCGGTAAAGTCGCTAAGCTTTATTACAAAGAAGGTGATATTGCTAAGGTACATTCGCCATTATTTGCAATGGAAAGCGCTAACGATGCGAGTATTGCTTCTAATAAAAGTTCGACTGAAGCGAACAAAAAAACCGCTAATAATGCCCTTGATGTTGAAACAAACGCTAATACAACTAAACAAATTGAAAAAGAATCGTTTAAATCTAAGCAAGTAAATAGGCTTGATATTGAAAGTTTTATACTGCCTGATATTGGCGAAGGGATTGTAGAATGCGAGATTATGCAGTGGCATATTAACGAAGGCGAATCTGTGTCTGAAGACCAAGTGGTTGTTGAAGTGATGACAGACAAAGCCATTGTCGAAATTCCAGCTAAACATCCTGGTAAAATAATAAAGCTACATTATAAAAAAGGAGATATTGCGGCAGTACATTCTCCTTTGTTTGATCAAGAGATAGTCGGTACAACAACCAAGCAGACTGGCATCGACGAAAGTACCAATATATCTTCTAGCACGATGTCATCAAGTGAGCAAAGTGTCGCTAATAGTACCAACAAACAAGGCGAGCGCTTTGTCCCACCAGTTGATATTGGCAAAGCATTAGCAAGTCCTGCCGTTAGGCGACTGGCGCGAGAAAACAATATAGATTTAGCAAGTGTGAAATCAACAGGCGAAAAAGGCCGTGTATTAAAAGCGGATATACTCAACGCCATTCATAAGGCTCAAAATCCTGGCCAACAAGAAACGACGAATATGTATGCTGAAAACGAAGCGTTGATTTCTTATCAAGATTCAGAAAAACATAATGTAATCAGTGGTACCAAAAAATTAAGCGATCGCGTAGAGCCAATTAGAGGGATTCGCGCTGCAATGGCGAAACAAATGGTTGCAAGTGTTACTACCATTCCTCACTTTACGGTATCGGATGAGTTGTGTATGGATAATTTGATAGGGTTACGTCAAAGTCTTAAAGCGTCTTTTGAGCAGAAGCATCAAAAATTAAGCTTTATGCCATTTTTTGTGAAAGCATTATCGTTAGCGATGCTTGATTTCCCTATTCTAAATAGCCGACTAAATAAAGATGCGACAGAGCTAACTTATTTAGGCTCTCACAATATTGGTGTGGCAGTAGATTCTAAAGTGGGTTTATTGGTGCCGAATATTAAAAATGTTCAAGCTCTATCATTACTTGAAGTGTCTGAAGCGTTTAATGAATTAGTCAGTAAAGCAAGAGATGGCAAATTATCTAATAATGATTTAAGTGGCGGTAGCATTAGCATTTCAAATGTGGGAGCAATAGGTGGAATTACTGCTACGCCTATTATTAATAAACCTGATGTTGCGATTGTTGCACTTGGCAAAATGCAAACGTTACCGCGATTCAATAAAAAAGGTAAAGTATTTGCAAGCAATATTATGACGGTTAATTGGTCAGCTGATCATCGCGTAATTGATGGCGCGACTATGGTGAAGTTTAATAATTTATGGATGGAATATTTGATGCATCCTGAAAAAATGTTAATGCATTTGCGCTAGTGTATGGCATGAATGATTGCATGGATAGATTACCTGCACTATACGTTTCTACTAAACTCGCCCCACGGCAGTGGGGTTGATTTGACTTAATAAAGCAAATAAAAATACTAAATTTGTTGGCTACTTAAATGATTGATAGACCCTGTTTTAATTGTCAATTCCTATGCATATTGTGTTTTTATAGCGTAAACTTCAGGTTAAAATTCAACAGTTAATACACATTACAGGTGTTCATTTGCTAAGTTATCAACACGCTTTTCACGCTGCTAATCATGCCGACCTTTTTAAACATGCGTGCTTATGCGCCTTGCTTGATAAACTGACTAAGAAACCTAAACCATTTTTCTACTTAGATACACATTCAGGTAACGGTTTATATGAATTGGGTTTAAAAAAACAAGATGAAGTAGAAGTAACAAAATACCTCAATTTACAGTCGTCAATTCCCAGTTTTGAAAAATACATTAACATCATTAAGCCTTTTCTTGCCAAAAATAGTTATCCGGGCTCACCTTTAGTGGTAACAGAATACTTGCAGCAAAAAATAAACGAGTTAGACGAGGAAGCAAGGCAAATACTGAATAATAAATATAAATCCAATCAAATACACCTGAATGAGTTACACCCTAATGTTTTTCCAGAGTTAAAACATAATACCTGGTACCCAAATACGCACTTGCACAATAGAGATGGCTTTGAATTGCTCAATGCACTTATGCCACCCAAACCTAATCGCGGTATAGTCTTCATTGATCCGCCTTATGAAAATATTAATGAATATGAACAGGTTGAAAATGCGGCATTAAAAGCCATACAAAAATGGCCTCAAGGAATTATTGTAATTTGGTATCCATTGTTATCACCAGAACGCATTGCTCATACATCTAGGCAAATTGAATCAAATCCAAAACATGGATTTTCTGAGAATATGGTTACCAACTTGCTCAATAAACTCGACATAGGCTTGCTTGATTGCAGGTTTGCAAGGTATGAACCCTCTGAAAAGATAGGTATGTATGGCTCTGGCATGTTAATCATTAATCCACCGTACCAAGTTGAAAAGGAATGTGAATCTATTCTTGAATTCTTACTACAGAATACACAAGAAAGCGACAGCAACTTGAGCGAAATTAATATGTTAAAGCAACCCTATTAATTATTTAAAGATGACATTATTTAATATTACTTTGACCCATTAAAAATGAATGAATTAGCGCTTAAACATTTTTATATTCCTGACGATCAATCGGTTTATTTGTTGTCGCATAAAGACGCGAAAAAATTAAAAGACTGGTTTTCTTTATGTGAACGTCAGTTAAAAAAACTAGGGTACAATGAGGTTGAGTTGATAGGTAAGGGCGCTTTCGGGTTTGCCTTTGCTGGCGTGAGTGCTTTAGGGGAAGAAAAAGTCTTTAAATTTTCTAAAGTTACTTTGCCGCAACATATTCAGGATAGGTTAGAAGAAGAAGCCTATATGCAAGGACTCCTAAAGCATGAAAATATACCAAAAGTTATTGCATTCCAAAAAATAAAACGTCAATCGATTCTAGCTATGCAACGTGCCCCAGGTATAGATTTAGAGCAATATTCATTGCGTCATGGGCCTATTAAAGTACCGTTGCTGATGACAATTTTAACTAAGCTTTGTGATGTGTTAATGGCACTTCGTGAATTTAAACAGCAAGGTTTAGCGAAAATAATCGTACACGGTGACATTAAACCTTCCAACTTGGTATTTGATGAAACCAGCCAATTTTTAATGCTGATTGATTGGGGTTCTAGCGTATTTGCACAAATGGATCAGCACGGACATGCAGTGGCAAACAATGTTATGGACTTGATGTCTGGAGATATGCAACAAACCAATGCGCGGCTTGGCGATGTCTATTTTATTGGCGATGACCAACTTAATGGGAAGTTATCTTCACCTAGATTTGATGAGCAGGGTTTAGCTAGCACTATTTATGCATTAGCGTCAGGCCAATCATCAAGATATGGACGCTATGTAATTAAGCCCTCTAGTTTAGGCTTACCTCAAGCATTGGCTGAATGTTTAGAAGCAATGATGGGAGATGATCCAAAATTGAGAAATCAAGCGGGTGATTACCTTCTTAGCAATTATCATCATTGGCGTAATATGGTATTTGCAAAAACACATTTTGATAACTCAATTTGTTTGCTACCCACTTGGATTAGTAAAGAAGTTAAGGATATTGAAACTGTGGTGTATAGCTCAAGAAAGTCTTTTTTGCGAAGCCAAGAAGGATTTGATAATGAGCAATTACACTATATCAACGATGCGCAATTTGATCGGTATTATAAGAATTATCTTCACGGTATGGGTGAAACTGAAAAAGCATTTATTTCATCTGTATCCCGTTTAGGTAAATATCCGGTTGTAGGTGGATTGGCAATTAAATGGCAGGATGAAGGTATTTATGTCGA
This sequence comes from Glaciecola sp. UBA1851, assembly GCA_002338515.1. Classification (GTDB taxonomy): domain Bacteria; phylum Pseudomonadota; class Gammaproteobacteria; order Enterobacterales; family Alteromonadaceae; genus Glaciecola. The sequence goes on from DDIL01000178.1 coordinate 11,254, forward strand.
TTCGTCTTTGAAATTATATGATCCCAGTATGCAATATTCGTTTGACCGCTCGGTTGATAATATGATTAATTTAGCGCGAGCGATTGATGGTGCAGGAATTTTTAAATCTTGTATGTTTAATGCTAAGAATACCCTGCATATTGAACGCAAATCTAAGAACGAGACCTTTCAACCTAATAAAAACATGAAGATTCCATATGAATTGAGTAAAGTATCCATTGTGGAAGATGAATCCAGAATGCATTCTTACTTTGAGGATGGCGAAGATCCTGATGAATTGTTAAAATTACCACAACCATTACTAGATAATATTCATGCGTTAAATAAAATACATCATACAGGTTGTATTATTTTTGAAGCTTTACCAAAACACCTAAAAGTACATAGTTATTATACGTTGCTTGACCATAACCAAGCCCAAGCGTTTGCTGATATTCTTAATAATATTATTGCGCTAATTCCTTTAATTGATGGTATTGGTATATCAGGATTTATGAAATTACCTTATAAAGATACGCGATTTTTCGAAAAACAACGCGAATTACCCACTAAATTTTATCCGCGTAATCCTAGAGCGCTAAGTTAGTCATTAAAATTATATAAAGGAGACATTATGGATCACGCAAAGTTACCTACTTTGTTCGAATTAGAAGAAATAGAATTAGGTTTATATCGTGGTCAAAGCTGGGATCTAGGTTTTCGTGCATTATATGGTGGACAAGTTTTAGGCCAATCAGTAATGGCTGCATATAAAACAATAAAAGATGATAGGCGTATTCACTCTTTTCACAGCTACTTTTTACTACCAGGTGATGCAAGTAAGCCGGTTGTTTTTGATGTGGAAAATGTCCGAGATGGTAAAAGTTTTTCAGCCCGGCGTGTTAGCGCCATTCAAAATGGTCGGACAATATTTTATATGACGGCGTCATTTCAAAAGCCAGAAGAGGGCTTGCAACATCAATTTGCGCCGGCTCCCAACATGCCTAAACCTGAGGATGTAGACAGCGATATTAAGTTTTATGATGATAACTTTGCTAAATTATCAACAAGAATGAAAGACGCATTACCGTTTCACCGACCTGTTGATATTCGTACAATTAATGCTTCACATTCATTTAATGCAGTAAAACGCGATCCTAAACGGCAATTATGGATGAAAGGCCGTGATACGCTCGATGAGAGTATTCAATTAAACCAAGCGTCGCTCGCCTATGCGTCTGATTATCATTTTCTAAGTACTGCATTACAGGCCCACGGATTAGCTGTTCAAGACAAAAGTTTACGTCTTGCCACCATCGATCATGCAATGTGGTTTCATCAAGCGTTTAAGTTTGATGATTGGCTAATGTACGAAATGGAGAGCCCATTTAGCGGAAATGGAAGAGCACTGGTTCAAGGGAAAATATTCAATAAGGAAGGAGTATTGGTTGCCTCATCGGTGCAAGAGGGGTTATTAAGACAAGTGAAAATAAACTGACTTTAAGGCGACTGTTTATACATTTTTAAAATAAAAAGGCCCGGAACAAACGTTCCAGGCTTAGGGGACGGCTCATTGCTGAGCCTTTGCGCTAACTTTTACTGCCGGTTTCAAAAAGGAAAAATCAAAAAAATACCCTTGAGAATATCAACCACCTACCATATTACAAGTCGGGAGACGCGTACATTTCTTGACCGGATTGTTAATATACCCTAAGTTTCTGTTAAAAATAAAGTATTTTTTAAAATTTAATAAATATTTCTATTTGATTAACACTAAATCAATTTGTGGTGCGATTAAATACTCAGCGCCATCTTCAGTAATTACGACCATTTCTTCAACGGAAATTGTCTTCGGCAATCCATTTTGCATGATCCATTTATGAAAACCATCAAATGCAAACGTCATATTGGTTTTTAGTGTTAATTGATTGGTTGAGTAATTAGGTTTGCTATTCAATGCTGGACCAGAATCATGTGCTACATAACCCACAGGATGTCCAGTACTCCACATTACCGGCAATGAATTCGTTTCTTTCATTACTTTTCTTTGTGCTAAGTCCACATCAAAACCTGTTTTACCTGCTTTCATGGCGTCAAAAGCCGCGTCTCGTCCTGCTTTGGCGCTTTCCCAATAGTGCATAATATCTTTTGGCGGCTTCGTTTCGTTTTCTTTTAGTACATAAGCAAATCGTTGAATATCTGTTACCCAAGTATCATATACACGTATTCCAAAATCTGTCTGAATTACATCACCCGCTTGTATGACTCTGTCAGTAGCGTGGCTATGACCTCGATCAGTACCTGATACAACATTTGGATTTTGAGTAGGGGCCCAAGCATCTGTTACCCCATATTCTTGCATTTTTTGTTTTAGAAATTTAGCTACATCAGCATCGGTTGTTTTACCAGGTACTACCTGTTTATATGCTTCAATTTGCCATTTAGCAGTAAGCGCGGCAGCTTGTTTCATGATAGCGACTTCAGCCGGTAATTTTACAGCTAAAAACTCATATATAAGATTACTCGCACTAATGAGTAATTTGCTATGCTTTCTACCTAATGCGCTTGTTAGTTGTTGATATTGCGTATGGCTTATACCATCAGCTTGTGGATTTGTGTTTGATGTATTAATTGCCACATTTTTAAATGATTTAGATTTTATAAAATTAGCGGCTAACGAGATGGCGCTTTCTTCTCTAGCTACTTCAACGACTTCTTTTAGTAAATTTAAGTCTTTTAGCGCTGTGGCTTCACCTTTGGGTGAAAAAGCTAAACTATAAAAGGTGTCTTTATCAAAGTAAAATAGAAAGACGGCAGTTTTTCCCGCGTTTTCACAACCAATATGCTTTGCCATTGGATCATTATTGTTTTCTCGACAAACAACCAGCCAAGCATCAATATTTGCTTCGTTCATTGCATAGGGAAGCATAGTGTTAAGACGTTCTTTTCTAATTTCGGGCCAAGGACTCTGACCTTTGAATATATTCGTATCTGCTGCAAAAATACTTGTTGAGAGGCTTAGTAAAATAGAGGTGGTGAATAAAATATTTGTTATTTTTATCATTAAATTATCACTTTTAATTTGGCTATGTTCTTATTTAAGATAACATAGAGTGTATTCACCGTTTTCAAATATGCAATAACTTTGCAATTAAAGTCATGAACTTAAATAATTAAAATAAGAGGGATTCATGCTTCATAAAATCTGGTTAGCCTTTATTGTTAGCTCATTTATCGCAACATGTTTTAAAGTGTTTGTAACGGGTGACTTAGGCAGCTTTGAGCAAGTCATGAGTTCGGTTACTTCAATGGCAAGAACAAGTGTTGATATTGCGCTTGGCTTAATTGGACTGCTAGCCTTCTGGCTTGGTATATTCAAAGTCGCTGAAAACTCTGGTTTAATCGCCAAATTTTCAAAATTACTGGCCCCACTATTGTGCCGCTTAATGCCAGATATCCCAAGAGATCATCCTGCATTAGGTAGCATAACCATGAATATGTCTGCCAATATTCTTGGTTTGGATAACGCTGCCACGCCATTTGGTATTAAGGCAATGCAAGACATGCAAACGCTTGCCCCTGTAAAAGACACGTTAACCAATTCACAAATTTTGTTTTTAGTACTTAACACATCTTCAGTTACGTTGTTTCCTATTGCAGTGTTTTTATATCGAGCAGAGCAGGGCGCCGCGCAACCTACCGATGTGTTTATTCCCATTTTATTAGCAACAAGTGCGTCTACCTTGGTAGGGTTAATTGTAACCTGTGCTGTTCAGCGGGTGAATTTATTTAACAAAGTTGTACTGTTATATCTTGTTGGTGCGTTTAGCTTATTAGCAGCGGTTATTTTATATTTTTCAAGGTTAGCGACCGAACAATTAGCATCTCAATCTAGCTTAATTGCTAACTTTGCTCTCATGACCTTTATTGTTGCGGTATTAATAATTGGCTGGCGCAAAGGACAGAATACGTATGAACAGTTTGTAGAAGGTGCCAAACAGGGGTTTGATGTTGCGGTTTCTATTATCCCATTCTTACTTGCTATGTTAGTTGCCATTGCTATGTTAAGAGCCAGTGGCGTGATGGAGTTTGTTATAGAACAAATAGCATTTTTAATAGGGTTGCTTGGTTTTGATACCCGCTTTGTTGATGCATTACCCACGGCATTAATGAAACCTTTAAGTGGCAGTGGTGCGAGAGCATTAATGATTGAAACCATGCAATTCCATGGGGCTGATTCGTTCGCTGGTAGGTTAGCGTCTGTTATGCAAGGCTCTACTGAAACAACCTTTTATGTGCTCGCTGTTTATTTAGGTGCGGTAGGTATTAAACACAGCAGATATGCGGTAGGGTGTTGTTTAGCAGCTGATTTTGCAGGTATTTTTGCTGCAAT
>DDIL01000178.1:15906-25033 GCA_002338515.1 Glaciecola sp. UBA1851
TGCATCTAAACGACTGTATAGCCTATTTTGTTGAGGCAACTGCACAATTTAATAAGCGGTAGGCCAATTAATGAGTTTGGGTCGTCACCTCGCATACTCTCAAATAATGCAATACCTAAACCTTCAGATTTAAAGCTGCCTGCGCAATCCAGAGGCTGCTCTTTAGTTACGTAGTTTTCAATGGATTGTTGATTCAATTTTCTAAATGTAACCTTGTATATATCCACTAAAAATTGACAATAATACTGCTTAGTTAATTCTTCATGATTTAATTTTAAGGTAATCAAGCACTCGTTGTTCTTAAGCGAGTTTTGTGAATCTTCCTCTACCAAATTTTCTAACGTGCTCAAAAATTTATGTAAGGTTGAAATTGATAAATCAGGCAAGTCAGACAATGTGGATTGTATTGTTGAAGGCAAGTTTGAAACAGGGGTTAGTAAGCATAATCCGGTATAAAACAAGGCTGAATTACCACTTAAATTTGTTAGTTGCTCAATCGCATTTACTTGAATATGCGGCTTTCCCAGTATATAAGATGGTTGGTGAGAGTGTTGTTGCGAGCCAGAATTCGCACCTGTTGTAACTTCTGCCGTTTGGTCGGAAGCAATAATAGTTTGTTCTGGAAAATGTTTTGCTGCTTCTAGCGCTTTTAATATGCTTAACCTAACAGACAAATGTCTCGCATTCTCGTTTTTTTGTGAAGACTCATCAATGTTAGGTGAAAACTGTGTGAAATCGATACCGAGTTTTTTGAGTAATTCTGCGCGATACTGCGACGACGAAGCGAGCAAAAATTTCATATTTTCAAATTCAAGTTATGTCTGTTTATCTTAGTATTACTTATTTTTGGTAATCATTCTATTTCTTCCAAGCTGTTTAGCCTTATAGAGGCATTCATCGGCAGCAATTATCATTTCATCTAAAGATTCATAATGATTGCTTTTGTATTCCACCATACCGATTGAGAAAGTTAATTTATGTTCTTTTGGTAAACAGTGTAATGGCTGCTCATTAAGTGTGGTCGATAAGCGTGGAAATATAAATTTAGCATTTTCAACTGTCGTTTTTGGAAATACGATTAACCATTCTTCACCACCGTATCGGCCAAAATTATCGTGCTCTCTAATACTTTTTTGACAAGATTGAGCGAATGCTATTAACACTTCATCACCCACCTGATGTCCATATGTATCATTAATTTCTTTAAATAAGTCTAAATCAACAATTGCCAAACAAAATTGCGTATTCATTGACTCTGCCTCTTCAAAAAGAACCTTAGCAAAATCTAAGATCGCTCGCCTATTTGGGCTTTTTGTTAAGCTATCTACTAATGCTAGTTTTTGAAACTTTTCTCTATTACGAATTTGAGAAAAAAGTAACGAAAGTAGAGCGATAAGTGAAATAATTGAGAGTAAAATAACAATTATCCACACTTTTTCTTTCTCTTTTTGTTGCTGAATAACTAGGTTATTAATTTCATTTTCTTGAATAAGTAATTGGTTCTTTTGTTGTGTTAGTGCTGTCTCAAAATCTACTTTATATTTTTGAGCTTCAGTATTAATTTTTTGTTCGGTTATTTTGGCTTCTATTGCTCTTGTTTTATCTAAATAGTCATAAGCCAACTCATAGCTACCTTCTCTTGCCGCAATCTTCGACCGCACAAGTGTATATTGTGAAGATTCCACATCATTATCCAGACCTTGTACCAATTCACTTAAAAGTGGTAATTGATTGTTAACCTTAATTAAATTGTTCAATGCTAAATTTGTCTTAATTAAGCCTAAGAGCGCTTGAAAATGCGAACTCTTGCTACCCATTTCTCTAAAGGATCGTTCAACCTTCGTAAACAATGGTTGTGCATCGGTGTAAAGCTTTTGCGTAAAATATATCTCAGCAATTTGCAATTCAGACAATAAAACGCCTATTTCATCATCTATCTGAATACTAATTTGTTTAGCTTTTTCAAAATTAACATAAGCATCATCAAAATTATTATTCGCAAACTGTGCTTTACCAATGTTATACAGAACTACCGACTCACCAAATGGTGATTGTTGTGATTGATAGATACCTAATGCTTCAGTGTAATAAGTTATTGCTAAATCAATCTCTCCCAAATCTGAATAACAGTTTGCAAGAGCAATAACTATGGCAGATTGCAATGCCTCTTGGTGAAATTCAGAAGAAATGTCATAGGCTTTTTTAAGTGATAAAATACCATGACTATAATTTAACATTTTGTATTGTTGCAATCCTACATTCATGTGGGCTTCAGCAATAGCTCTCATATTATCACTTTGCATTGCCTTAGTTACCGCGTTTTCGAATAAGTGTTGATAGTTCTTTGGGTTGCCTTCAGCAAAATTTATCTTTAATTCTTGCATGGCTAAACGCGCAGCAATGAGGGAGTCATTTTGCTGGTTGGCTTGAACTTTAAGTTGCTTTAATAATTCATCGGCCTCTTGAAATCGCTCCTGAAATACAAGTGCTTCAAGCTTAAAAACTGATGCGTATAAAAAAGGAAGTGAATTAGAGTCTGTTTGAGTTATAAATGCTTCTGCATCAATCAGCATTTGCATGGGGTCATTGGCGGTAATGCGTTTAGCTTCTATTTCCGCAACCATTTGTTTCGAGTTAGCTAGTGTTAGAGGGGCAAACAAAAAGAGCATAGACACTAAAAGTACCAGTTTCAACGTAAATATCATGCGCAAACTAGTCAGTTTTGTTTGTAAGGCACTTGCAGGTGTAATCATAAATAATTCAAAACTTCACAGTGGACTTCTATTAAGAGTAGTGATAATGCATTTAGTCATAGTATCGGCAAAAGAACAAATAATAATAACTCACATAGACCCTTGTATATTTTGTATAGCGTACAAAATAAATGAAGAATGGTTTGATTCATCTTTTATTACTAATAAAGGGTAAATTCTTTGACTAATGCTATGTAAATCTATATGATGCGCGCGCTATGGCAAATGTGAAACTACCTAAAAAACTCGATCCTGTGAAAAGTGCGCAAAAACGGTCTACTTATGACGGTTTGTATTTTGCGGACCAAATGCAGCGATTTAGTTCAACGGTGGCTTCAGTGAGCAATGAAGTTCCAGTTAAAGTTGAGTTTTCAAAAGACGCGCAGGGTCTTACTTACTTTAAAGGGAGTATGCAGGCTCAAGTTGAACTAATTTGTCAAAGGTGCAATAAAACATTTGAGCATTCAGTATATACTGAATTCTGTTTTAGTCCCGTGCAGGGGAGCGAAACGTCAGATTTATTGCCCGAAACGTACGAGCCGGTAGAGGTCGATGACCATGGAGAAATCGATTTATTCCAGTTGTTAGAAGATGAACTCATCTTGTCTTTGCCTATTGTTGCACTTCACGAACAAGAAGATTGCGCAATTACAGCAGAAGACTTACAATTTGGTGAAATTGAACCCGACCCCGTGCGTGAAAACCCGTTCGCGGTTTTAAAAGAACTTAAGCGAGATTAGGAGTAACCTATGGCGGTACAAAAAAATCGTAAAACGCGTGCTAAGCGCGGTATGCGTCGCTCACATGATGCACTTGACGGTGCGACATTGTCAGTAGATTCAACCTCTGGTGAAACACATCTTCGTCATCACGTGACTGCAGATGGTTTCTACAAAGGCAAAAAAGTGACGGCTAAATAAGCATTCTGGCTTATCATTAGTGATTGTCACATTAGCAGTTGATATCATGGGGGGCGATCGCGGCCCCCATGTATTTTTTGACGCAATAAACAAACTAATCAAAAACGACCCTTCTATTAACGTCATTATTTGTTGTGACGAACCCACGTCTATTGAAGCTAAAAATACAGTATCTAACTATAACGCAAACGTCAGGTTTGAAATATGTGAGCAAGTTGTAGAAATGACAGACAAACCCGCCATGGCTATCCGCCAGAAGAAACAATCTAGTATGCGAAGGGCATTAGATTTAACTCAGCAAAAGAAAGCCGATGCGTGCGTGAGTGCAGGTAACACAGGTGCGCTTATGGCAATGGCTTACTATGTGTTGAAAACTATTGTAGGGGTGTCTCGCCCAGCGTTATGCTCATTACTACCGACTGAGCAAGGTGGCAAAGTACTATTGCTAGACTTAGGCGCATCAATTAGTTATGACGCTGAAAATTTATTACAGTATGCGGTAATGGGCTCTGTATTAATGCAAGAGTCAGAGGGTGTGTCTCAGCCTAAAATAGCATTGTTAAATGTGGGTGAAGAAGATATAAAGGGGAATAGCCTCGTTAAACATGCTGATAGCTTAATAAAGCAATGTGAGAATTTAAATTATATTGGTTATGTTGAAGGAGACGACATTTTTACCGGAAAGTCTGATGTAATTGTGACGGATGGATTTACTGGTAATGTAGCCTTAAAGGCAAGCGAGGGTATTGCAAAATTCATAATGAATGAATTGAAAAATCTCAATAAAGAAACCTTTATTGCTCGACTTTTAAGCAAATTGTCTTTACCAATACTAAAAAGTCTTTATCAACGCATGAACCCCGACCAGTATAATGGTGCGAGTCTGTTAGGATTGCGCTCCACCGTGGTGAAAAGTCATGGGAACGCATCTACAGACGCATGTTATTACGCACTGAACCTTGCAGTAAATGAAGCAAGACAAGCCGTTCCAGACAAAATAAAATTAAAAATAGAACAAGAATTAATGGAGCACTAATTCGTATGTATTCACGAATTGCTGGCACGGGGAGTTATTTCCCATCTGAAGTACGTTCAAATGCTGATTTAGAAATTATGGTTGATACTTCTGATGAATGGATAACTGATCGCACAGGAATAAAAGAGCGCCGCTTGATAGGTGCTGATGAAACCGCTGCTACTATGGGTTATGAAGCATCCAAAGTCGCACTAGATGCGGCCAATATGACTGCAAACGACTTAGATATGATTGTTTGCGCAACTACTAGCGGTCGTCACTCTCTTCCTAGTTCTGCATGTGAAATACAAAATTTATTAGGCGTGGATAACATCCCTGCTTTTGATGTGGCCGCAGCATGCGCAGGCTATTGCTATGCATTAAGCGTTGCCGATCAGTATATCAAATCTGGAATGGTTAAACGCATATTAGTAATTGGTACGGATTGTTTGAGTCGTTTAGTTGACCCCAGTGATAGAAGTATGGTGATTTTATTTGGTGATGGCGCTGGCGCTACGGTAATAGAAGCGAGTGAAGAGCCTGGTATATTATCAACTCATATTAATGCTGCTGGGTCATATTCTGATTTACTTAAAGTAGGTAACCCAACACGAGGCGACGAAGCGTCTGTGCATAATAACTGGGGTTCAATGAAGGGCAATGAAGTATTTAAAGTAGCAGTGACTAAGTTAAGTGAAATTGTTGAGCAAACGCTTGCTGCAAATAATATGCAAAAATCAGATTTAGATTGGTTAGTACCACACCAAGCAAATTTTAGAATAATAAAAGCAACGGCTAAGAAATTAGATATGTCACTTGATCAAGTCGTGCTTACACTTGAAAAATATGGCAACACGTCTGCAGCGACGGTACCCACAGCATTGGACGCAGCAATACGAGATGGAAGAATTAAACGTGGGCAAAACTTATTGTTAGAGGCCTTTGGGGGCGGATTCGCTTGGGCTTCAGCTTTAGTAAAATACTAAAATAAAAATAATACAGGAATTTTTATGAGTAAAATGGCATGTGTGTTTCCTGGCCAAGGTAGTCAGGGGCAAGGTATGTTGTCTGACTTGTATCAGAACTTTTCAACTGTTGCTCAAACGTTTGAAGAGGCTTCTGATGCGCTTAATCTGGATTTATGGCAAATCTGTCAAAATGACAATGAAAAACTAAATCAAACCGAAATAACACAACCCGCTTTATTAACCGCAAGTATTGCTTGTTTGCGAGTATTAATGAGTGAGACGGAATATGAGCCCAGTTATTTTGCAGGGCATAGTTTAGGTGAATATACCGCTTTGGTCGCAAGTAAAGTAATTGAGCTGTCAACTGGTGTAACATTAGTCAGTTCACGTGGTAAATTCATGCAAGAAGCCGTGAAGCCGGGCGAAGGAGCAATGTACGCTATCATTGGGTTAGATGACGAAAAAATTGCCGCTATTTGTAACCAAGTGCAATCTGAATTAAATCAAGTAGTCGCGCCAGTAAATTACAATTCACCCGGTCAGGTTGTGATTGCAGGATCAACAAAAGCGGCTGAAATTGCTGCTGGTCAAATAAAAGAAGCAGGCGCTAAAAGGGCGTTGCCACTGTCAGTTAGCGTGCCATCGCATTGTGTGCTTATGAAAGGTGCGAGTGAACAGTTAGCTGAATTATTAACTTCCATTACCTTTGCTTCTCCAGAAGTCAACATAGTTAACAATGTCGACGTTAAAGTAGAGAGTGATTCGGACGCGTTGAAAGATGCTTTAGTACGACAACTTTATATGCCGGTTCGCTGGACTGAAAGCGTTCAGTATTTAGCCCAAAATGGGGTAGATAACATTATCGAAGTAGGGCCTGGTAAAGTATTATCAGGTTTAATTAAAAGAATTGATAAAGGCATAACGCTTAGCAACATTAATTCTCCAAAAGATATCCAATAATTGTTTAAGTAAGGAATAATATGTTTGATTTGACAGGTAAGGTAGCCCTAGTTACTGGTGCCAGCCGAGGAATAGGTAGAGCTATTGCTGAACAGTTATCTAGCTTAGGCGCAACTGTTATTGGCACGGCAACCAGTGAAAATGGTGCGGGTGCTATCACAGCTTATTTAAAAGAATCAGGAAATGCTGGTTTGGGTCTTAAACTAAATGTAACTGAACCAGATGACATAAGTAATTGTCTAGAAACTATTTCTAAAGAGTTCGGTGCGGTAGATATATTAATCAACAACGCGGGGATAACTCGTGACAACTTATTAATGCGTATGAAAGACAATGAGTGGGACGATATTTTACAAACAAACTTAACGTCTGTGTTTAAAATGTCAAAAGCTGTTATGCGCGGTATGATGAAGAAAAAACAAGGGCGAATTGTGTCAATTGGCTCTGTTGTAGGCTCTACTGGTAATGCAGGCCAGGCTAATTATGCGGCTGCGAAAGCAGCAGTTATTGGTTTTAGTAAGTCAATGGCCAGAGAGATTGCTTCTAGAGGCATTACGGTTAACGTAGTGGCCCCTGGTTTTATAGATACAGATATGACTCGCGATTTAACAGACGACCAAAAATCAGCCATATTTAAAGATATACCTGCCAATAGATTGGGCTCTGTTAACGAAATTGCAGCTGCAGTGGCGTTTTTATGTTCAAATGAAGCGGCATACATTACAGGTGAAACTATCCACGTAAATGGCGGGATGCACATGGGTTAGATCAATGAATTGTTTGAATATTCAGTAAATAAACAATTTAAAGTTGCTAGAAAAGAATTTTTAACTAATAATTTACAACATTGTGGTTTGACCACAAAATAAATAGTTGGTTAAGCTTGCACAGTGCGGATAAGGCCAATAAACTATCCACACTAATTTTTTAAAGGTATGTAAAGGAAACCTGAAATATGAGTAACATAGAAGAACGCGTAAAAAAAATCATTGTTGAACAATTGGGCGTTAAAGAAGATGAAGTAAAATCAGAAGCCTCGTTCGTTGATGATTTAGGTGCAGATTCTTTAGATACAGTAGAGTTAGTGATGGCTCTTGAAGAAGAATTTGATACTGAAATCCCTGATGAAGAAGCGGAAAAAATCACTACTGTTCAATCTGCTGTTGATTACATCAACGCGAACGCAGCATAAGCAAATTTTCTAGAAAGCGGCTCTTTTTAAGGGCCGCTTTTTTATTTCTATAATACTAGTTTGGTTAGGAGGCTATTGTGGCTAAACGTCGCGTAGTGGTAACTGGTGTAGGTATGCTTTCACCTCTAGGCAATGATGTTGATACTACTTGGTCTAACATTCTTGCTGGCAAAAGTGGTATTGGCGATATTACTCTTTTTGATACAACTTCTTTTAACACTAAAATTGCTGGTGAAGTAAAAGATTTTGATGTGGAGCAGTATATTCCAAGAAAAGAAGCAAAAAAGATGGACCGCTTTATTCAACTTGGTATAGCCGCTGGAATACAGGCACTTAGAGATTCTAATTTAGAAATAAATGCTGAAAATGCTCCCCGCGTAGGTGTCTCTATAGGATCAGGTATTGGTGGTTTACCTTTGATTGAAGAAAATCATATTAAACTATTGAATTCTGGACCTAAGAGAGTTTCGCCTTTCTTTGTACCTTCAACTATTACTAACATGATTTCGGGCTTTCTTTCTATTATGGAAGGATTAAAGGGCCCAAATTTAAATGTTGTAACAGCCTGTACTACCGGTGTTCACAATATTGGTATTGCAGCAAGAACCATTGCTTATGACGATGCAGATGCTATGTTAGCCGGCGGTGCAGAAGCGACAATTACACCGCTTGCGTTTGCAGGGTTTGGTTCTGCAAGGGCACTTTCAACTAATAATGAGAATCCACAAGGCGCGAGTCGTCCTTGGGATAAAGACCGTGATGGTTTCGTTATGGGAGAGGGCGCAGGAGTAGTTATGCTTGAAGAGTATGAAAAAGCAAAAGCTCGAGGGGCTAAAATCTATGCGGAAGTAGTAGGTTTTGGTATGAGTGGCGATGCTTATCATATGACATCTCCTCCAGCAAATGGTGAGGGTGCTGCACAAGCCATGCTAAACGCTATTAATGATAGTAAGGTTGATGTAACTAAAATTGGTTATATTAATGCGCACGGTACGTCCACGCCAGCGGGTGATATAGCAGAGGTTGCGGCAATAAAATCTATCTTTAATGAACATACTAGTCAGTTAAAAGTTAGCTCAACTAAGTCTATGATTGGTCATTTATTAGGGGCAGCGGGTTCAGTTGAAGCAATCTTTACCATATTGGCATTAAGAGATCGAAAAGCGCCACCAACAATTAACTTGGATTCTCCTTCTGAAGGATGTGATCTTGATTTTGTTGCGCATGAAGCATCAGAATTTAATGCTGATTATGCTTTATGTAATTCATTTGGCTTTGGTGGAACAAACGGTTCTTTATTATTTGCTAGAGAGCCTGAC
>DDIL01000178.1:25275-53393 GCA_002338515.1 Glaciecola sp. UBA1851
TTTGCTAGAGAGCCTGACTAGGTTTGTTAATTTGCATATGAAACATGAAGTTAGGCTTGAATTTTGTATGATCAATTTTGAAAACGCACTACTATACAGTGCGTTTTTTTATCGCCACGTTTTAGTTAAAAAATGCGTTAAAGTCACCTAATATAGAATTTTAATGTACTATCATTGATATACTTGCTAAAAATGACCAAAGGCTAATTAGTTTAATGTTTAATATCACATTCGCTAACTGTTTAGATCCTCAGAATACTAAAGCATATACTGCTAAACCCTTAAATATATCATCGAGCCAGATAAATAGCGGCATCAAGAAAACAGTTTTATTAAATAAACGTTTTGAGTTTGACGAGTTATTAACGACAAATATACCTGCTAGTGACCGCAGTCTAAATTATGGTGACGGTACGTTTACCACTATGTATTATCATCTAGACCTTGGAATTTGTTTATTTAACGAACACTTAGACAGATTAGAAAAAGCATGTTCTTTACTCCACATTAAGTATGACAAAGAATTTATTAAGCAGCTTATATTCTCAATCATTGAACAATTTCTTACTTCAACAGATCATCAATCAAGTAAACAAGCTTATATCATTAAAATACTTATAACTCGCGGCAGTGGCGGGCGTGGATATGCTCCACCAAAAGACCCTCATCCTTTAATTATAGTGAGTTTATATGAATGTAATGAATATACTATTCCAAGCAAACTAGAGGCAATAAGTTGCTGTATTGCTGATATTCAATTAAGCCATCAACCCGTTCTAGCCGGTTTAAAACATACAAGTAGGCTAGAGCAAGTATTAGCCAAACATGAGTTACAGATTTTACCCTTCGATGAATTGCTTTTAACTGATAAAGATGGTTTGATTATTGAGGCGACGGCGGCGAATGTATTTCTATTGAAAGACGATTGTTGGTTAACACCTGAACTGGATTTATGTGGGGTAAAGGGGGTGATGCGAGACGCTTTATTGAGCTATATGAGTAGTCAAGGCATTACGTCTAAAATAACTAGAGTCCATATTGATGATTTGCAAAGCTGCGATGCTGCGTTTGCTTGCAATGCGCTCAACCCAGTTATTCCAATTAATACAATACAATCATCTAAGCTAAACGTCGATGTTAACTTAAATACGTCGTATTCAGTTAATCTGGCAATAGATTTTACTGAATGGCTAAATCGTGAAAATTTTTTTAATCTCGAATCTACTAAAAGTTAATCATAATTTAAGGTGATAAAAGTGAAAATAACTGAAGATGAATTAATATAAAATGTATCGCACTTACTTTTACCCTCAAATTATAAAGGCACAGATACCAGTGTTAGAAATTCTTATGTTTAATATGAGTCAACTTAATGCTTAAAAAATTACTAATAATTTGTGGTGTCATTGTACTTTTAATTATAGCTGTAGGCTCATTTGCGTTTTTTAAAATTTCAAAAGTGAGTGCTACGTCTATCGATATCCCACAAACTATCGATTTTGAAGTTAAAGCTGGCTCTAGCTTATATAAAGTAAAAAATGACTTAGATAAATTTGTTGAGATAGACGACTTAGGATTTCGTTTATGGTTAAAGTTAAACCCTGAATATAGTGATATAAAAGCAGGCTTATATGAGATTCAAGCTAACGCAAATTTGATTGACGTAATAAATATGATGAACGAGGGAAGGGTAAAGCAATTCAGTATTACGCTTATTGAAGGCTTAACCTTCAAATTATGGGTACAGGCCTTAAAGGCCAATCAACATATTCAATATGATATAAAAAGTGAATCATCGCTTTATGATCAGCTAATGCAAAGCGTAGGGGATTTCTGTGCGAATCAATATCAAAAGTTGGAAGGTTGTTTTCTACCAGACACCTATTTTTTTACTAAAGGGACCAAAGCTTCCGAAATACTTGCTAGGTCTTATTCAGCGATGCAAGCGTTAATCAAAACCAAATGGGATATGAGATTTCTAGATGTCCCAATAAAAAACCAATATGAAGCGCTAATTTTGGCATCTATTATTGAAAAAGAGACAGCGATTGAATCTGAACGAAATGAAATTGCAGGCGTGTTTGCCAATCGATTGGAAAAAAATATGAGGTTGCAAACCGATCCTACCGTAATCTATGGGATTGGCGATGAGTTTGATGGTAACATTACTCGAAAGCATTTAAGGCAATCCACCCCCTACAATACATATGTAATTAAGGGGTTACCCATAACACCCATCGCCATGGCAAATAGAGCATCAATATTAGCAGCGTTGCAACCAGCAATAACTGATTCGTTGTATTTTGTTGCAACTGGAGATGGTGGCCATCAGTTTTCTACAAATTTAGCTGATCACAATAAAGCAGTGCAGGCTTATCTTAGAAAGCTTAAAAATAATAAAGAATAAAGGTGTTTTTACACCAGAGGTCAAATGAAATCGGCATTTATAGTAGTTGAAGGCCTTGAAGGCGCAGGAAAATCTACAGTAATCAAAGGGCTCACTGCTTATTTGCAATCGCAAAATAAACAAGTAGTTAATGTAAGAGAGCCAGGTGGTACCCCAATGGCGGAAGCTATTCGAGACTGTGTTAAACAGAACTGGGATGAAAATGTTACTCAACAAACTGAATTATTACTTATGTATGCGGCTCGTAGCCAACTGGTTGAAAATGTAATTAAGCCAGCACTCAATAACCAACAGTTTGTAATAGGGGACCGCCATGATTTATCGACCGTTGCGTATCAAGGTGGCGGAAGAGGAATTGCGCTTGCACAGCTTGATAGCTTAAGAGAGCTCACACTAGCTGATTTTAGGCCTGACTTTACCTTGTACCTAGACATAGACCCTAAGATAGGATTGTCGCGTGCACGCGGGCGCGGAGAGCTTGATAGAATTGAATTGTCGGGGTTAACCTTTTTTAATAAGGCAAGAGATATGTATCAATCTCAAATCGAAAAAATGCCAAATGCAGTAACTATTGATGCTTCTAACTCCCCTGATACTGTCAAACAAGATGCCATTAGTGCCCTAGGCGACTGGTTAAACAAAGCAACGAATAGGGTTTAAGTATGTATCCTTGGTTTCAAAATTTATTAGCAACTTTCCAACATAGAGTCAACCAACAACAGTTGCACCATGGCTTATTATTGATTGCTGAAACGGGGATTGGCAGCGATGCCTTAATAAATGGCATTGCACAAACACTGGTTTGTCAAACAGCGAATAATTGTGGTGAATGCAAAGCATGCAAACTGTTTGAGGCGAGTTCTCATCCTGACATTAAACGTGTGGTATCAGACAAACCTAGCATCGGCGTTGATTTGATAAGAGAGGTTGGAGAATTTGTGACATCTACTTCACAACTGCTGGGAAATAAAGTGGTAATTATTGAAGACATAGAAAGGATGACTGAGTCAGCAAGTAACTCATTATTAAAAACCTTAGAAGAGCCGAATAATAATACCTATTTATTGTTGTCTACATCTTCAGCTAACTCAGTACTGCCTACCATAAAGAGCCGTTGTGAAAAAATTAATGTGTCAACCCCAGCCGCTTCCGAATCATTGCCTTGGATTAAGTCTCAAACTAATAAAGCAGTGACAAAAGAAGGTTTAATGGCTTTTTCTAATAGACCTTTGGAATATCTGGAGTCACTTAATGAAGGCAAGCTTGGATTTGAAGATTTTCATGAAAAATTTAATCAATTGATAGATAAAAAAGTTCATGCGTTTATGCTTGCCGAGAGTTACAAAGATAACGCAGCGAAAGTAGTAGCTTGGGCATACATGCTTCTTATTCAGCGCTATCAAACCATGTTATTAGGGAAAGGTAACCATGCAGAATCTCTTGCATCGACTGAATATGATAGTATGCAGCGCTTGGCTGAATCTATTGACGCATGTAAGCAAGCAAATTTAAAAATATCACAAGCCGGTATCAATAAAAGTTTACTCCTTCAAAAGGTTTTCAATAAGATCCAAATGAGTACTTAGACAGTTTGTATTTGTTTGGTCATAAGATAAATTCTCGCTAAATATTAAATTTATAGGAAATACATTGTTTGTAGATTCACATTGTCACTTAGACAGATTAGATAAAACACCATCCGAACTTGAACATGTTGTTAATGATGCATCGAAAGCAAGTGTTGAACATATGCTATGCGTTGCAGTGTCAGTAAAAGAATATGAAGACATGTTAAATAGCGTAGGGCACTTTGAGAATGTGTCAGTATCTTGTGGTGTTCACCCTTTACACAACGAAGATGTGTGTAGCAAAGAGGCGTTATTAAAGTATGCCAAAAGGGATGAAGTGGTAGCAGTAGGTGAAACCGGGTTAGATTATTTTTACAGCGAAGATACGAAAGACGTACAGTTATCATCGTTTATTGACCACATTCAGGTTGCAAACCAATTAAACAAGCCCCTAATTATTCATACTAGACATGCACAAGACGACACGCTTAACGCGTTAAAAAACAATTACCATGAATCTACAGGCGCTGTGTTACATTGCTTCACAGAAAGCTTAGAAATGGCTCAGGCAGCCATTGAAATGGGTATATATATTTCTATCTCAGGAATAGTAACCTTTAAAAGTGCCAAAGAATTACAAGAAACAGTGAAACAAATACCGCTTGATAAACTCTTAATAGAAACGGATTCTCCATGGCTAGCGCCAGTACCTTTCAGAGGAAAGAAGAACGAGCCCAAACACGTAGTTGAAGTAGCCAAATTTGTTGCCAATTTAAAAGGTGTTTCTGTTGAAGAATTAGCTGAACACACAACTAATAACTTTTATCAGCTTTTCGACCGAGTAAAACGTAAATCTACTGCTAAGCAAATATAACATCTAATTTGGCTCTCCCCAGTGCTTGTTGCCTATTTAGTTATAGCATGTCGATAATGGGGTAGTATAAATTTAAAGGCGCTGTGAACCCATCCATGGGCGCTCCTATACGATCTTTTAATAACTTAGCATCCATGAATTTGAGGTTTTAAATTTATACTACCCCAATATCGACAATAAACACTACTTCAGTTGAAGGCAACAAGCGCGGGGACTAGCTAAGTTTTTATGACAATTGCTAAGCTACTTAATGACAAGGTGTTTCACATAAAATGAAGAGGTTTATATGAAGTTTCCTGCATGGCGACAGTCGTTAGTGCGTAGCTTGCATGTGCAGCGAAGTAGGCCCGAGTCTAAGTTTTTTCAAGTGGCATCTGTTAGTCCTACAGGCCAAATTAACAATAGAACGATGGTGTTTAGGGGCTTTGTTGAAGACAGTTTAGATTTGCTTGCGATCACGGATAGTAGAAGTGATAAAATTCAAGATTGGCAAACGAAGGCGGAAGCTGAAATATGTTGGTACTTTGTCAAAACTAGAGAGCAGTATCGTATAAGAGTAAACGTAATTACCTATCAACAGGCAGATAACCATGTACGGAATAATATTTATACTAACTTATCTAAAAACGCTAAGGCTCAATTTCTGTGGCCAACGCCCAAAGTGCCAATTGATAATGATGTGTTAGATGGTAACAGTACTAGTGTAGACGAAGAAAATAAAGACGTATTTCAAACACCACCTTCTAACTTTGTTGTTGTGCGTTTCGTTCCATCTTATGTAGATTATTTGCACCTATGCGAACCACCTCAAAACAGAGAGTTACATGAGCTAATAGACAATAAATGGTTGGTTACTAAAGTTACCGCCTAATTAGATACAACATATTTATAGGCAGTTTACGTAATCTAAAAAGCTACTTTGAACCATCGATGGCTATTCTCACAACGGCTACCTTAAAAATTGATGCTTTATGTTTTTCTTCTTCCAGCGATCATTAATATATCCTTTATACAAGCTAAGACGCCGCGCTTATTGATAATTTGTAAGCTAACTTCGCATTAACTAATTCGGTTTTACTTGCTGATTGTAAGGCGCGAATTTCTTGTAATTCTTCTTCGCTAAAATTTGCGTCAAAGTATATGATTTGACAAGTATTGGCCAATAGTAATTTGCGTAAAATACTAAATTGATTATGCGTTGTATTAGGATTAATTTGTAAGAAGTGAGGATGTTTATCTATAAATTTTAACTCTTCACTTATGTTGCAAATCCACTTTGATTTGCTAACTCTATTTTCTGTAGGAAATCGTATAAGTGATTGGCTAGATATTTTAGGCGTATTAGATGCGTGCAATAACTGTGCAACAGTATATAGTCTAGCTGGTTTAGCGGATTGACTATTAGTTGAATGATGGATATTGCCTACATGATTGTTAGCGGTAAATGGTGTTATATTCATTGCGTTATCCTAAATATTCCAATTGTATGTATACAGTAGTTTATACAGTGTATGCATATACAGTATTACTGTGTAAGGAATAATGCAAGATTATTTTTTAAAAATATTGAGTTTTTTACCTCTAATAATCAAAACAAGGAAACCTATTATAAAGTACACAATAGGTTGCAACTCTTCTGATTTAATTGACCAAATATAGTGTATGAGTGCTAATGCGCAGGCTAAATATACCCATTGATGCAATGAAAACCATGATTTCCCCATACGCTTTTTAACGGCAGGTAAAGAAGTAATTAGTAAAACTATTAATACAATTAACGCAATAAAACCTACTGTTATGTATGGCCTATTTACTATTTCACTTACTATCAGCCCCCATTCAAACTGCAATTCAAAGGCAATAAATACGGTTAAGTGTGCGATTGCATATATGGCTGCATACACACCCAAGCTTCTTCTAACTCTTAAGATTTGACCAAACTTGAGCCATAAAGCTAAAGGTGTAACTAACAAGCTTAGCAACAGTAAATTAATAGCACCAATGCCAGTGAAGTCCAATAAATACTGTACGGGGTCGCCCAGCAGTTGACCACTGAATGCTAAATAAAATACATATGATAAATACACAATACTCACTGAATGTATAAGCACTCTAATGAGTATAATAAGTTTATTCGGTACTCTTAAGGGTGAAGAAACAATACTACTAATTAACATGCTCGGGCCTAATAGTATTTCTTTAAGTCCATACCCGCATATAGGGGGGCGACTTCTTCATATCCGTTGAACATTTGTGTATCAATTCGTTTTTGATCAAATACACTGCTTCCCATTATTCTTCGTTCTCGAGCTTGTGACCATCTGGGATGATCTACCTTAGGATTTACATTCGCATAAAATCCATACTCGTCCGGTATCAATATATTCCAGCTAGTAGGTGGTTCTTTATCCGTTAGTTTAATAGATACAATTGATTTAATACTTTTAAAACCATATTTCCAAGGCGTAACCAAGCGAATAGGTGCACCGTTTTGTGGTGGTAATGTTTTACCGTACATGCCAACGCTTAAAAGAGCTAGAGGGTGCATAGCTTCGTCTAACCTAAGCCCTTCAACATATGGATAATCCACCCCGCCGCCAGTAAATCTTGAACGTTGTCCACGCATTTGTTTGGGATCATATACAGTAGCAAAAGACACATATTTTGCACTGCTCAACGGTTTGGCTTGCTTAATTATTTTGCCTAGTTCAAATCCTATCCACGGAATGACCATAGACCATCCTTCTACACATCGTAAACGGTAGATTCTTTCTTGTAGGTCAAACTTTGAAAATAAATCATCGTAGTTTAGGGTGATTGGATTTTCCACTAATCCATCAATCTTCAATGACCAAGGATCTACTTTAAATTCTTGTGCATGTTTTACCGGATCAGACTTAGCTGTACCAAATTCATAGAAGTTGTTGTAGGTGGTTGCCATTTTTTCGGGCGTACGTCTTTGTGAAAACGCCGCCGCGTTTTGATCTTTATTAAACTCTAAAGGAGTTTGTTTAAAAACGGTTTTGTCCGATGAAAACCAGTCAAACGCCTTTGCTTGCGCAGAATTAGCTAATAACCCAGAAGCCCCTATATACCCTAAGCTTTTAAGGAGTTTGCGTCTTGATAAATAGACATTTTCATCTGTCACTTGATTTTCTTTTAAAGAGGATTTTGCTGGGTTTTTAATTAACATAATACACAATACCGTTTACTTTTTTAATAAGACCGATGTTATTGATAAAATATTACGACTAATCTGTTAATTAAGACCAGACAATGCAAATGAAGAATAATTAATATCGAATTGTGGGGGGTGGTTAAGAAAGGTTCTTTGGCAGAAACAAGTTTGAATACATACGATTGGCATATTCATCCGTCATACCACTGATGTAATCTGCAATAATTCTATTTTGATTATGCTGAGAGTCTGCTTCTTGCCATCTTATTTTTGTATTATAGGGTAGTAACCTTTGTGGATCGCTATGAAACGCCTCAAAAAGCGCCATAACAATTTGCTGACCTTTATACTCATGTTGTTGAATATGAGGCTTTCGTATCACGTGGTTAAATACAAAGGTTTTAAATAAATTTAATGCATGCTCTGTATTGTTTGATAATTTAGCAGTGTAATCGAGTAACTCACATTCAAATATGTTTTGTTTGTTTATATAAATTGCGGTAATAAATGCATTAACCAATGCGCCAATTGCATTTTTTCTTGCGTAGGTTTTACCGCTAAACAAGGCATTAGTTAGCACATCTATTCGCTCTGAAAGTTCCGATAAATCAAGCTCTTTGAGTGGAATACAGACTTCATGATAAAAAGAGTCACGCGTAACCAAATCCATCGCAATTGCATCTTCTAAATCGTGTATTGCATAGGCAATATCATCAGCGAGTTCCATTACAGAACAATCAAATGATTTATGAATTGTTTTGGCGTGCTTATCTATTTTGCTATCAAAAACCATAAAGTTGGTTTTATCTTCTGTGCTAACTTTGTCTAATACCCAATCAAAAATTTCTCGATCACAATCGTATAAAGCTTTAGCTGGGTGCCAGTTCGAAGATACAACTTGAGTGTTTCGTTGTGTTTTTTCTGTTAATAACGCTGGGTTTTCCAAATTGGAAATAAAATTAGGATATTTGATCACGCCAAGGAGGGTTCTTCTTGCTAAGTTCATCCCGTTTTTTTCAGTATAAGCTTCTAGCTTCGTTAATATTCTAAAAGTTTGTCCGTTACCTTCAAAGCCGCCATGCTCATGCATCATGTAGTTGAGTGCAATTTCTCCCCCATGGCCAAAAGGAGGATGGCCAATATCATGCGCTAAACATATGGTTTCAATCAATTGTTCATCTATCTCAAGTAGCGCGGCAATATCTGGGTATTTTTGCGATAACTGAGCCGCTATGCCCGTTCCAATTTGAGCGGCTTCTAATGAGTGTGTGAGTCGCGTTCGGAAAAAATCACTAACACCTACACCCATTACTTGTGTTTTAGCTTGCAGTCTTCTAAAGGCTGCGCTATGCATTATTCTTGCTTTATCTCGTTGAAAAGCATTTCGATGGTCGCCATCTCGTTTAGGACTTCTGTGACCAATGCGATGCGACCAGTCCATCATTTGCCTTGTTCACGCATAGATAAAACAACCCCTTGATTATCACTACCTATAGAATAAGGACTGATTGAAATTTCTATACCGCTAATTTCTTCAAACTCAATGACCGTGTAATAAGATTTGCCATCGTGATTCACTTTTTCAACTATTTCATGTATTTCAGGCATGTTGAACTTCAACGATAAGTCGTGGAAGGGCCGATTTAAATCAAAATCCATTATGTTAATAAAGTTTCTTACAGGACGTGTATATCGTCTTATATTTAAGTCTCCGTCTAAGAATAATACCGCTAAGTCAGTTGCATTTAGCAGGTTTTCTAAATCATTATTAGTTTCAGTTAATTCGACTATTTTTTGTTGATATTCTGAGTTTACCGTATAAAGCTCTTCGTTAACCGATTGTAATTCTTCGTTAGTAGACTGTAATTCTTCATTGGCGGCCATCAACTCTTCATTAGAAGTTTGCAGCTCTTCACTTGTAGAATCTAAATCCTCTAATGCTTCACGATACATACGTTGGCACTCAACATAAGCCGTTTCCAACTCAATAATGCGTTGCTGAGTTTGTTCATCAGGTGTATATACATTGATGGTAGTCTCTTCTTCAGTTTCAATATAATTATTTGTCGTAAAACTTAAAGAAACGTAGCGTTCGCCCATTTCGTCGTCAACAAATGAAAAACAGTTAATTGAATAGTTGTTGTCGCCATCGGCAAAAATATTGCGCATTTGCACATGATTACCCTCTCGAATTACTTCGTGAGCAGCTGACAGCACAGCACTTACCACATCTTTTTTAACAATCTCAGATATATCATTTGTTACTTCACCCGCTCGAAGTTTTTCGGTGAAAATAGAAGTGTCACCATAGGTATAAATAACTTGGAGTTTGGAATTTAACATGAAAGTAGGCGGCAAATATGCCTCTTGGAGTTGCTCCAGTCCAATTGACTTATTTTTAGGTTTTATCATTCGCTTGTTTAAGCGGTCAACAAACTGAGGAATACTTCTTAGTTCATGTCCACTTTTTCTTAGAGAATTACCTGATATTTGAGCAATTGGAATTCTTGCCTCAGATTTTTTCTGATAAATGCGGTTACTTGAGTCAACGGCAGGAAAATAGCTAGCAAATTTCCCTGGAGATTCAGAACTACCCAACAATAAGAATCCATCTTTAACGAGTGAAAAATGAAAAAACGCCATTGCTTTTTGTTGAGCAGGTTGCTGGAAATAAATTAGTGAATTTCTACAACTTACAAAATCCATATTTGAAAAAGGTGGATCTTCAATCATATTATGGATAGCGAAAACAACTTTAGCGCGTAATTCTTTACCTACTTGATATTCACCATCCGTTAGTTGAACAAAATAGGTAGCTAAATATTCTTGTGGTAATTCGTCACTAATACTCGACGGATATATACCGTTGCCTGCGTAATTAATGCTGACTTGATCAATATCACTGGCAAATACTTTTACGGTTCTATCTACTTTCTGCTCTTTGCAAATTACGTCTATTAACAAGGCGAGTGTATACGCTTCTTCACCAGTGGAACAACCTGCACACCATACTCGAATAGGTTTACCTTGTGTTGATTTAGCAACAATGGGCGTAATCACTTCAGTTTTAACTTTATCCCATGTTTCTTTATCACGAAAGAAACGAGTCACACCAATTAATAAGTCTTGTTTTACTAATTCAATTTCTTCTTCATTATTCTGTAAATATTCCCAATATTCGCTTAAAGACACCATATTATTAATGCTCATACGATGCTTTATACGTCGGGAAACGGTGCTTTCTTTGTAAGCTTTAAAATCAAGGCCAGTTAAATCTTGAATAAGTATTAGTATTTTTCTTAACACATCAGTGTTTTGAGATAAATGGTATTTGAACGTTTCTGATTCCGCACTAGCAAGAGGATGGGATACATAATTTTTAATATATTCAGACATTTCATTTGTTTGTAGTACAAAATCTACCGCCCCCGTGCCTATTGCATTTTGGGGCATACCATTAAACTGAGCTTCTGAAGGATCCTGTGCAATAACTTGCGCACCCATTTCTTTTAATGCAACAATACCTCTACAACCGTCTGAGCCGGTTCCTGATAAAATAATGCCTATTAAGCCCAACTCTGCATCAGTAGCTAAGTTTGTAAAAATAGCGTTGATGGGCAAACTAATTCTGTTTTCTTTGGGCAAGTCAGATAAATCTATGGTGTTATCGATTATTCTTAATAACTTTCCTGCGGGGCATAAATAAACCGTGTTGTTTTCAATTTTCTGGCCAATTTCTGCTTGTAGTACGGGCATTTCAGTATACTTTGATAAGAGTTGATCCATCAAGCTCTTAAAATCGGGGGATAAGTGCTGAATCACCACGTAAGCACATCCAAGTTTATCGTCTACAGAATTAAAAAAGCTTTCAAGCGCTTCTAAACCACCAGCCGATACGCCAATTGCAACAATGTGAGTAGGTTTACTTGGTTCTTGCGACTGACGACCAGTCATTTCTACCATTATTTTTCTCAACTTGTAGTTAAATGAAACTTTTATTTAGCTATTTGTAAACGCAATAATAAACGCTTTACATTTAATATCGCGCTTATTAATCAATAACCGGACATTGCCTAAATATCAGCGTAAAGTCAATTAATACTACTAACTTTAGTATAGTTTTACTGTAATTAAAACTGGCTGCTTAATACTTATTCAGCCAGTTCATCAACATTGATTAAACATTTGTCTTGAAACAGTTCCAAAAACTTATTAATTTCTGGCGCTTCTTTGCTGTATTCATCCAGCATTTCTTTCAAGCGTACCTTTACATGTGAAAATTCGTCGTTCTGAAATCGAAGCTCGTCGCACGCTTTTAAATAAGCAGCTATTAAATCGGCGGCTTTCACCACTGTTTTATAGGTCGGGTCAACTGAGCGTTGAACCAATAAGCCTTCAAATTGGGGTTGTAACTCTTCAGGTAATGTTTTTAAACATTCAACCTCTGCCATTGCCTCAATTTTTTTGAATTCACGAGTCAAATCAGGGTTATGATATTTTGTTACGTGGTTTATGTCTTGCAGTTTGGTTTCTGACACTTCGTGATATAACGCTACTGTTGCGGCGCGTTCAGGATTTAGATTACCATTAAAGTACGTATTTTTTATCACCGCTAATAAATGTGCAATCACCGCCACTTGATGGGAATGTTCGGCTACATTTTCTGATTTTACTGAATGCATCAATGCCCACCTTTTAATTAGTGGCATCCTTAGTATCCAAGCTAAAAAGGCGGATGATTTATTCGATAATTTATTCGATACTTTAGTCATAGTTGCTGATAACCTGCGAAAAATGATTTCATTTCTGATAATGCAGGTTTGAGTAAATCTTTATTGGGTAAAAATACCAAGCGGAAATAACAACCATCGAATAAATTAAATGCACTTCCATGCACAAGTAAAATCTTTTTCTCTTTTAACAAATCAAGAATTAAATTTACGTCGGAATTAATCGAAAATTTCTTTTCATCTACTTTGGCGAAACAATACATCGCTCCCATAGGCTTCACGCAACTGATACCTGGAATATCGTTTAATCCTTCGTAAGCGATATTTCTTTGTGCGAGCAATCGTCCATCACCATTTACTAAATCATTTATGCTTTGATAACCGCCTAAAGCAGTTTGAATTGCATGTTGACAAGGAACATTTGCGCACATTCGCATTGAAGAAAGTACCGTTAGGCCCTCAATATAACTTGACGCTATATGTTTATTTCCACTTACCAACAACCAACCAGCTCTGAAACCAGCAACTCTATAATTCTTCGACAAACCACTAAAGGTCACACAAAAAAGGTCCGGTGCCAATGAGGCAATACAATGATGTTGCGCATCGTCATACAAAACTTTGTCATATATTTCATCGCTAAAAATAATTAGTTTGTATTTTCTCGCTAAATCTACAACTTGTTGCAGCAACTCTTTTGAATAAACAGCGCCAGTTGGATTATTAGGATTAATTAAAACGATAGCTTTTGTTTTTGAGCTTATTTTAGATTCAATATCATCTAAATCTGGAAACCAATCTGCTTGTTCGTCGCAGCGATAATGCACAGCGTTACCCGACGATAAATTCACAGCAGCTGTCCAAAGCGGATAGTCAGGGCTTGGAATAAGAACTTCATCGCCATTATCGAGCAAAGCTTGCATCGACATGGTAATCATTTCGCTCACTCCATTGCCTAGGTAAACGTCATTGATGGCAATGTCTTTAATACCTTTTTGCTGATAATACTGCATGACAGCGACACGTGCGCTGTAAATCCCTTGTGCATCAGAATAACCTTGTGCTGCCGGAAGTTGACGTATTACATCTTTTAATATGTCATCTGGGGCTTCAAATCCAAATGGAGCAGGGTTACCAATGTTTAATTTTAATATACGGTCTCCTGCTTCTTCCATTTTGTTCGCTTGCGCGAGAATAGGACCACGTATGTCGTAACAAACGTTAGCCAATTTTTTAGATTGTGTGATTTTTTGCATGAATTTAGTTAAGCCCTGAATCTTGAATGAATAGATTGAAAAAATTTAACGTGTTTTAAACAGCGAGTTAGGTGCGTTTTTATCCATTCCACCGTAGGGTAAACCAATGTAAGCTTTGTGTTAAGCAAAGTTTTGAAACATTTTAGTAGTAGATTTGTCTGATTAAAGCTATATAACAGGTGTTAGACTCAAAAAACCTTATTTTAATTTGTTTATTACGTAGGAGATAGATATGCCAGCACCCCTGATTTGGCTAGGCGCAGCAGCTTTAGGTGCATATACTGCGAATAAAACGAATACCAATTATTTAAAACGCAAACAGATAATAGATTCCATGCCTGGTGAATCAAATTTCATTAGCAAACCCAGAAATGGTAGTGTCGTAACTTGCGGTATATATGGTGTGCTTGACCATACAGGTATTTGGGTTGATGGCAATATTTATGAATTATCAGGGAGTGGATTAGTCAGGTGTGTTTCAGCAGATAGGTTCCTAACTGACCGTTCTGGAGAAACTATTTATGTTGCCTGCGATTTAAATAACAGGCCATTAAGTGATAGTCAGGCTGCTGTAAGAGCCCGTTCGTTGCTCTACACTGCATTAGATTATCATTTAGTGAATGAAAACTGTCATAAATTTGTGGCAGAAATACTAGCCAATACAACCGTTTCTATTACCAGTTTTTCAGATTTAAACACGTTTTTAAGTACGCATTATGAAACACCTATTCGCTGGAACAGGGCTAAAATCAATTTTAGGTGATAATATTTTGACCTTAAGCGAGACATTGCCTAGTATATAAGATGTAAACAAATATTTAATAAATTGTTTAGCAACAGTTGATATAAGCCAGTTGTCTATATCGTTTTGTAAATGCTGTACTCAGTTATATCCTTAGGGAGATTTTCATGTCTCAAAATGCAGAACCAGCTTCGAGCACTCATATCGAAGAATCAGAAGAAAACGCTATCACAACTAGCGGTATTGCCCGAGTCATACCCGCCGCTAAACTCGATAAATTTGCCTGCTTTAAATGGATTGCATTAGCAATCAATGATTTCAAAAATGCAAAATTGATAAGTTTTACATACGGGCTTATCTTTACCTTAATTCCAATCGGTATATTTTTCTTAGTTGAAGCTTCAGGATGGTACTTAGTTATCTTCCCAGCAATGATAAGTTTTATGTTACTTGGCCCATATTTAGCAGCAGGACTCTACGATGTGTCGTGGCAGTTCGAGAAAAAACACAAGCCATCATTGCGCCATTCACTCAAAGCTATGTCAAGAAACGCGGTGAATGAATGGGCATTTGGCGTATTGTTAATGGTGTTAATGATATTTTGGCTGCGTGTTGCGAGTATTATTCATGCGTTGTACCCAAGCTACTTGGAGCCTACATTTGTAAATATTTGGCCGTTTCTAGTACTAGGTACCGTTGTTGGTGCAGGTTTCTCTGCATTGGTCTTTTTTATCAGTGCGTTTACACAGCCTATCTTATTAGAAAGGAAAGTGGACTTAGCCACAGCGGTGTTAACTAGTATGAATGCCGTATGGAAAAACAAAACTGCCTGTTTTATATGGGGCGCTGTTATACTGTTTTCGGTATTCTTAGGCTTTATAACATTCTTTGTAGCCTTCATCGTTATTATGCCTTTACTTGGTTATGCAACGTGGCATGGATATATAGAGACGATTCATACCAAGCGTAAACGTAAATTTGAATAAAACGTTATAACATGAAAAAGCAGGCTCTAGGCCTGCTTTTTTTTCACATATCACATTTTGTTTCTAGTTGGAGTTGTTTAGTATTGGTTCGATATCCAAGCACTTTCGTAAGGCTCTAGTACTAATGTTTCTGATTGACTATGAATAGGGCGCTGGGTAAGTAAGTCAACCCAACAATCAGTACCTATAAGGTTAATATCCGATAAACGTATGTTTTGCTGTTCTTTTGAAATATTCGAAATACAAAATATACTTTGTTTCCTATCAATGCTCTGACGCCAGAAACCAAATACTTGTTCACCTAGTTGTAGCGTAAATTGAGTTGCATTTGGGTGGAATGCCTTTTGAGCATTTCTAATACCTAACAGTTGTGTCATTTGCGTTAATACTTGATGATGCAATGAGTGCGCATCATCAAGCTCGTGCGTCAACGCATCGTATTCCCATCGGTGACGGTTAATGCTTCGATTCTGTCCAGTGTTTGATACCTTCTCATAATCGTTGGTTGTGCCTAGCAATGAATGAATATATAGACCGGGTACGCCCTCAAGTCCAAACATAATGGTATGTGCGCATAAAAAACGTTGTACCTGAAATTCATCAGGTCCACTTAAATCACCTTGCAAGGCATCAATGAGTGCAATATTCATTTCATAAGGTTTCTGAGTACCGTTTTCAGCTGTTCGCCATGATACTTTGCCCCCAAATTTCTGCATACAATCAGCTAAGTCTTTGATCTCATTATCGTCAAGTAAGCCTTCAGCAGGGCGCAATCCAATGCCATCATGGGAGGCGATAAAGTTAAAATAAAATGTTCCGTTTTGAGCAGGAGGCATACTCATTAACCAAGTTTTTAAATAAGTACAATCACCGGTTACAAGAGTGTTTAACAGCAGAGGGGGTAATGAAAAATTATAAATCGCATGGGCTTCGTTTGCATTACCAAAGTAACTTAAATTTTCTCTGTTAGGTATGTTTGTTTCAGTAATAATAATAGCGTGAGGTGAGGCATGCTCTATTAATACTCTAAACAACCTCACCATATTATGTGTTTGTGGTAGATTAATGCAGTTTGTACCAACAATCTTCCATAAGAAGGCGATCGCATCGAGCCTAAATATTCGTGTACCTTTATCAAGGTATAATCGAATAATATCAACAAAAGCAATTAATACGTCTGGATTAGTAAAATCAAAGTCAACTTGGTCATGGCTGAACGTACACCATACGTGCTTTTCACCATCAACTGTTTTTGTTTCACGCAAAAGAGGACTAGTTCTTGGGCGCGTCACTTGTGATAGATCCAAACTAGGATCAGCTGTATAGAAAAAACCTTTACCTGGTGATTTTTGTTTGGTGAAATTTTCAAACCACATACTTCTTGCACTACAGTGATTGATAACTAAATCAACCATTAAGCCAAATTCATTGGCTATTTTACTAATATCGTCCCAATTCCCTAATGATTGGTTTACTGTTGAGTAATCAATAACTGAGAAGCCATCATCTGAACTGTAAGGGAAAAACGGCAATATGTGCACATTGTTTATAGTACTGGCACAGTACTTATGAAGAAAATGATGCAATGATTGCAGAGGAGGGCGCTGCATACCTTCCGACAGCTCTGGGGTTGTCTCAATTATGCTATCGCCATAAGTGATTAAAACAACATCTTGTTCATCCCATAAGTTCGCATGTGCTTGAACCTCAAAAACATCATGCTGATGATTAAGTCGCATGTGAACCAAAAGTTCAGTCGCTATTTCTGAAATACCAAGCTCAAGTGGCACGTCTTCATATATAAGCTCAAGAAGATGTGTCACCGTTTCCTTTAATTTTAAATGGGATTCTTTTTCCATACACCTAACTCGATAAATTGTTGTTCGAAAACTCCTTGGCGTCTTCATCAACTGCTTTTCGTAAGCGATCCAATACGTCTGGTTTAGCGCTTACAACTCTATTCCAAGCAGGAATGAATGGCGTTTCCATGGGGTTATCTAAGAAACTAGACCCGGCTTTCATGATGTTCTTC
This sequence comes from Glaciecola sp. UBA1851, assembly GCA_002338515.1. Taxonomy (GTDB): domain Bacteria; phylum Pseudomonadota; class Gammaproteobacteria; order Enterobacterales; family Alteromonadaceae; genus Glaciecola. The sequence continues at coordinate 43,049 of DDIL01000178.1, forward strand.
GCGAACATTTCCACCGCTTTTTCCTCAGAATGGATGTCTAGTTTTAATCCATTCATAACGGCATCATTGTGATAAGTTTCGACAAAATCTAATGCTATTCTAAAATAGGTCGCTTTAATGGTTCTGAACGTTTCAGTATTAAATGTTGTGCCTTGCGTGGCTAACTTTCTAAACAAAGCTTTAGTAATATCAATTGACATTTTTGATAGACCACCCTCATCATTATTTAATGATAAATCTTGGTGCTTATGATCATATGCATCAGCAATATCAGCTTGGCATAACCTATTATGTGCATAATTCCTGTGCATTTCAGACAGTACGCCAATTTCTAGCCCCCAATCACTTGGTATTCTGATATCGTTTAGCACGTCTCGTCTGAAGGAAAACTCGCCAGCTAATGGATAGCGGAAACTGTCCATAAATTCTAAGTATTCATTGTGACCAAGGGTTTGTTTAAGTGCACGTAAAAGGGGCGTAACAAGCAGCCTTGATACTCTACCATTTATTTTTCCGCCAGCGACTCTTGCATAATAACCTTTACAAAATTCATAGTTGAATTGAGGGTTAGCAACTGGATAAATTAATCTAGCTAACAATGAACGGTCGTAGGTCAAAATATCACAATCGTGCAAAGCAACGCTTTCAACTTTATTTGATGCAAGTACATAACCCATGCAATACCAAACGTTTCGTCCTTTCCCCATTTCTTTTGGAGCTAAACCTAGCTTTTGTAATTCTTCATCTAACGCTTTCAAACGGGGGCCATCATTCCACAATATTTTGTGCTCTTGCGGTAACCGACTAAAGAAATCTAACGCATATTTAAATTGATTTTCATCCGCCCTATCAAGACCAATTACTATCTGGTTTAAATAAGGTACTTCTTTTATATGTTCGATTGTTGCGGGTAAGGCTTTTCCTTCAAGTTCTGAAAACAAGCTGGGTAAAATGAGTCCAAGAGGTCGACGCTCTGAAAACCCTTTTAACTCTTTTTCTAATTCATCAATGGGACGATTCTCTAAATTATGTAGTGTGGTAACGATTCCATTTTGATAAAAATCTGCCATTTGGGTTCCTTATTTTATATCTGGAATTAACTGATTCATTACTTCTGCCCAACCATCCGGACCATATTTTGTGCTAGTGTAGACTTTGTGTGTGCGTTCTAATTCTGGAGGGCTATGTACAGGTGATAATATTCTTACTGCTGTATCTGCTACTTCCAGCATATCAACATCGTTGTTACCATCACCTAATGCGATGCTTGAAACAATTTTAGTTGAATGCTGACGTTTATATTCATTTAATAACCATAATAACGCTTTACCTTTATTACTATCGCCACAAACATGAAGGAATCTGCCGCCAAGTAATGGAGAAGCACCGAGTTTTTTAATTTTTTCAATAAAATCGTTTCTATCTTCAACACTCGCTTTCCAAAGTAACGGCTCACCAAATTGTCTTTGTGAAGCTAAGGCAGCGCTATCGTCGTCTAAACCGGTAACTTCCATTATTCTATCTAAATCCATGTTGCCAAATGTTTCGAATTGTCCCACATGGTTGGCTTCAATTTTTTTAATGATGCCTTGCCAATAGATGCGCTTTTGAGCAAATGTTTTAATCCAATACCCATTCTGCCAAACCGCCCCTCTAGGCTTTTCAGGTAGAAAGTTTTTGGGCATATATATCGCAGCACCATTTTCAACTATAAGTGGGGTTTCAAGTGACATTTTTACTTGCAAGTTTTTGACTTCTGCAAATGTCTTACTTGTATTAGGTATGATAGGAATACCCAACCCTTGTAAACGTTGCATACATTGACTAGCCGCTTCAAAACTATAAGTGTAATGATCTAATAAGGTACCATCGAAATCGGTGAAAACGAGTACTCGCCTTTGTTGTCTTATGATTGTTGACATTGGGTAATGCTTCGTGTGTTATCAAGATAAAAAATACTGTCGCATTTTGATGGTATAGAAGTCAAGGAATGTTCTGTAAGTCGCTGATAAAATTGAATGAAATTTTTAATTTCTTGATCTGACATGGTTGCTATTGGTTGTTTTTTTACCAACGATTCAGAAGTTTGCTGTTTCAATGACGCAATAAGTTTGTGTTCTTGCTCTAAACGCCATGAATATACTTGTTCAAAAGAGGGAGCTTTCAACATAATTAAATAATTAATTTTGTTAAAGACTTCTTTGTATTTAGTCGCTAGCATTGCATTACAATAACTGCGCCACGCTCCTGTTTTATCATTAGTTTTTTCAAAATCGTTAACTGGTTCGTGTAGATCTATATCACTTTGAGCTGGCGTGCCAACACACCATCCTTCTAGTATAATTATGTCGACAGGTTTTGATATTATTGACCACTGATTTTTAGGATATAGATCATCTATAGACTTATTAAACTTTGGCACGCTAATATCACGCCAATCAGTTGAAATATTTGAGCGTAATAGATTTGAAATTACCTCTTTTAATAACTCCGTATCATGAGTACCAGGCACACCTCTTGTGGCTAAAAGAGGGTGTTGTGATTTAGCTAGTTCGTTTCTACTTTGCTTCGATAAATAAAAATCATCAATAGAACAGCCCATTGCAGTTTTTGCATACACGTTATTTAATAGTTCAACCAACAAACCTGTTAAAGTTGATTTTCCAGAGCCTTGACAGCCATTTATACCAACTAGGATAGGTTTTTTTGCTTCATGGTGGTGCGCACTTATTCTTTGTGCTAGCGGGCTGAACCATTTATGTGCAGTATGACAAAAGCTTTCACCCAAATGATGTTCAACAGCATATTGTTTGATAATGTCTTCAGGATCAATATTAGAGTTAATGGACTGATTCACGCATTCTCCAAACTTAAGTTCAATTGATTGTTAATTTAATATGGATAGTAACTAACAAGCTATATAGTGTGCCGTCCTATAGCTACAGACCATTCAAATTAACTATAAAAGGTGAATGAGCCAACAAATATAGACTTGGTATTTGTATATTCACATCGAACTATAAAATTCATACAAAAGAGTAAACTGGGAATATCCCTTAATAACTCTTCTACTATTTAATCATTGATATACAAATATGATGCCAAAACTATTTAAACTCTTTACAGCTTGTTTTTGCAAAAAAGCCGTCACACTGAAAATAAAAAATTTATCTCAAATGTTAGCAATAAATATTGCACGTTTAGGTGCGGGGTAACCTTCAATGGTTTTACTTGAATCGTTAGGATCTAAAAAGTCAATTAATGATTGAGTTTGCATCCATTCAGTTGCTCGCTGTTCATTGATATCAGTAACATCTATATCAACACATTCTATTGATTTAAATCCCACTCGTTGCAACCACAGTGTTAATGCGTCGACACTTGGGATAAACCAAACATTCCGCATTTTCGCATAGCGATCGGTGGGTACTAAAACAGTTGTGCTATCGCCATCAACAACTAATGTTTCTAAAATGAGATGCCCATTCGGCACTAATTGCGCCTTCAATTCTTTTAAAAATTTAATTGGGTCTGGTCGGTGATATAAAACACCCATAGAAAAAACACAGTCAAAGCAATGAGTTTCTGGCATGTGTTCTATGCCAATTGGCAGAAAGTGGAGGTTGTGTTTAGATAAATACTGTTTAAAACACATGAATTGATAAAAAAATAAAGTGGTAGGATCTATGCCAATTACTTGTTTCGCTCCAGATTGATGCATGCGAAATAGATGATAACCACTGCCGCATCCAACATCTAATACACGTTTATTTTTTAAACTAGGTAAGTGTGGTAATACCCGTTCCCACTTTATGTTTGAGCGCCATTCAGTATCAATTTCTACGGAGAAAAAGTTGTATGGTCCTTTTCTCCATGGCATAAAATTCTTTAAAACTGCTTTAGTCTTTCGATGTTCATTCTCATCGAGATGCTCAATGCTGTGTTTAGGCTGGAGCGAAACAATTTCATTAATAGTTAATTCAATTTCTTCAACTTTTGGTAACTTAGCTAATTGTTTTTGCCATTTAGTCGTTTCTTTAGAATGAGTGTTTGTTTCAAACTGTTCAATCAATTTAGAAAAATCAGCGATATATTTTTGTAGCTTTGTATCAAGTATGCTTTCGTAAAAATTTGCTTGCCAGTTTTTCAATTTAGTAGGAACCTTTCATTTTTATTAACAGACCCTAATGGAATATTATTTAATAGCTAATATAGAAACAAAATTATAATGCTGATACCAAACTTGGCTTTGTTTAAAGCCAGCAGCGCGTAAACGTGACAAATGAGTATCAACAGAATCCAAAATCATCACACTTTCTAACGCTGTTCTTTTTTGACTAATTTCTAAATCTGAGTAGCCATTCTCTCTTTTGAAATCGTGATGTAATTCTATCATTAGTTCATTTAAATTATTATCTTCAAACACCACTTTTTCACTCATAATAAACGCGCCATTCGGCTTTAAATTTTTAAAAATAGTATTAATCACATTTTGCCTAGCATCGGGGTTCACAAACTGCAGGGTAAAATTTGTCACTGTTAGGTTGTTAGGTAATAAATCTAAACAGGTAAGGTCGCCTTCAACAATCTTAATTTTTTGCCCATAACTAAAATTAGAAATGTAATGTCTGCATCTCTCAATCATGGCTCTTGAATTATCTACACCTATTATATCTACATTTTTGTTCTGCAAGCTTTTGCTTATAGCTAAACTCACATTACCTAAAGAACAGCCAAGATCATAAATGATGGACCCATCTTCACAAACCATGTTCGCAATTTTACCAATCCCTTCGCTAATTGACTGATAACTAGGTACCGAACGATTGATCATATCCGGAAAAACATCAGCTACTTGGTCGTTAAAGGTAAATGTGTCTATCTTTGCCAGCTTTTGTGCGTAAAGAAGGTCGTTAGCGTTTGAAATGGTTTTGTTGTTTTTTTTCGACATGTTTTATAAACTTTTGATTAGTAACTCTGTATTTTCGTGTGATTTTATACGACAATTATAGACTAATGTTTACTACGTTTATAATCTTTAGGTAGTTATTCGGCTTATGTTATGGTTGTTTAACAGTTATTGATCATGAAAATTGAACTAAAGTTTAGCATTATATAGTATTTACAGTTCAAACCTTTAAAATAGACGTAACATTACAAAAGTTTAATGTTGAAAAAATCTGCGTCTAACGTGATTTATTTTAATATTTAACAGGTCACGTAACACTACTGGAATAATATTTATTATGTTGAAAATATTGGTCGCAGACGATCATCCTTTATATCGAGAAGCTATTACTGGCGCATTAAAACCTAATTTTAGTAATGTGAAGTTCTTAGAATCGGACTCGTTTGATACTACAATTGGTGTACTTAGAAAACAACGTAATGTTGATGTTGTGCTGTTAGATTTAAATATGCCGGGGTGTGAAAATTATTATGGTTTGTTAAGGGTAAGACAATTATTTCCAAACATCATAATAGCGGTTGTGTCAGCTTTTGATGACCCCAAAACTATCTTTGAAACAATAGAATTTGGTGCAAACGGCTTTATACCCAAAACGCTCACAACGGTAGAGTTTGTTAAAGCACTGAATGAGATAATGACGGGTAAAATTTGGATTCCTGATAATATGCGCCAAAAGGTTGCTGATGTTTCGCAAGAAACTAAAAAGATTTCTCAACAAGTAAGAATGTTGACGCCTAAACAATTTGAAGTACTTAGACTTGTAAAACGAGGCATGTCGAATAAGGAAATTTCTGATTCCTTGAGTGTGACTGAAGCCACAGTTAAGGCTCATATAAGTAGTTTGTTTAAACGGTTAGACGTAAAATCTAGAACGCAAATTTTAGTTGCTATAGAAAAGTTAAATTTAGACTAATGGGCGTGTGTTCAAGTCAAATTTTAATTGATTTACATCGTCATTTAGATGGAAACGTAAGATTAACTACGTTGTTAGATTTAGCGGAAAAAAACAATATCAAATTACCAAGCAGTGACTTGGAATCGCTAGCGTCTCATGTATACATAAAAGGCCAAACATCTTCTCTTTTATCTTTTTTGGAAAAACTGGATTATGGTGTATCGGTTATTGCTACTCTAGATGACTGTAAAAGAATTGCTTATGAAAACGTGATAGATGCAGTATTAGAAGGCTTGCAACATACAGAGTTAAGGTTTTCACCCTATTACATGGCTAAATCTCACAACCTACCCTTATATGGAGTGGTTGAGGCTGTAATAGACGGAGTCGAGACTGCAAACAGAGAAGCAAATTATAATGCAAAATTAATCGGTATATTAAGCCGAACCTTTGGGGTTGATGCATGTAATGCAGAATTAGGCGCAATATTGGGACACAAAGAAAATATTGTTGCCTTAGATTTAGCTGGTGACGAGTTAGGCTTTCCTGCTGATTTATTTCAATCACATTTCAATAGAGCAAGGGATGCAGGTTTAAATATCACTGTTCATGCTGGTGAAGCGGATGGACCTGAAAGTGTTTATAACGCAATTAGTTTGCTTGGCGCAACAAGAATAGGCCATGCTGTAAATGCATATAAAGATCCGATGCTAATGGAATTTATGGCCAAAAATAAAATAGGCATTGAAACATGCTTGTTATCTAACTACCAAACTCATACAGTACTGAATTTAAAGGAACATCCGCTCCCTATTTTTTTAGAATATGATATCCCTGTATGTCTCAATACAGATGATCCAGGGATATCAAATAATACGTTAGTAAGCGAATATAGCTTGGCGAAAGAAATTCTTGGACTTAAAGACGAGGAAATCTGCCGATTACAAGCAAACTCTATTGAAATGGCATTTCTTTCTGAAGAGGAAAAAAAACGTCTAAGAGCTATTAATTCTTAGACGTTTTTAGCAAACCTACCTAATAACTGTATTGCTTCGCTGTTAGGCCGCTTTAGGTGTTGTTTTGCGATTAGCCTTCTTTTTTACCTTATCACTTGTTGCTGCTAGCAGTTCTTGCGGGTCAAAATCATCTACATTGATTGTCCTCAATCGCCCAGCTTCTGTTTCTTTTAACAACTTAGCATCTTCTTCAGTGATTATATTAGCTGCTATCGCTTTATCTGCTAACTCATCTAAACGCGTCATCGGTAATTTTTCACCAAGTGACTTGCAAATCTTGTCGAAGATAGGCTCTGCCTTTATCATATTTTCAAGCGTTTGCTCTAAGTCACCAAACAAACTACCTTCGACTCGCGCAATGTATTGCCCATCGCCTAATCTGGAACGCGCTGAACATGGATTCTGTAACATATGAGCTATCGCATGTTCTATTTCATCAGATGGCTTATCGTTCAATTTACCTATTGGTTGCACAATGGCCCTTAAATAAACGCGTACTGGCACAGAAGGGAAGTTGCGAATGAAGTCGTCAATTGCTACATCTATTTTTTGTAAACAATCTTGCATAGCCCAATGCAAAAACGGTAAGTCTTCTTTATTTCTGCCTTGCTCATCGTAACGTTTAAGTGTTGCCGAAGCTAAATACAAATAACTTAATACATCACCTAATCTAGCAGAGAGTCTTTCTCTTCTTTTTAACGACCCACCTAATACACCCATTGCAATGTCAGTTAGCATGGCTAAATTAGCTGAATACCCTTGAAGGCTTCTATAATATGTTGCAGTTTCGTCTTTAAATGGGACGGATGACAAACGGTTTCGCGTTAATGTAAACCATAAAGAACGCACAGTATTACTTACTGCAAAACCAATATGTCCAAATACTGCTTTATCAAATGCTTTAAGTTGCTCATCTTTATCTTCTAATTGCGCGGCAGCCATTTCTGATAGTACAAAAGGATGGCATCGCATCGCACCTTGGCCAAATATCATCATGTTTCTGGTTAAAATATTTGCACCTTCCACCGTAATAGAGATAGGAACACCTTGATAGGCTCTCCCAAGATAGTTAGTTGGACCTAAACATATTCCTTTACCACCATGAACGTCCATAGAATCGTTGACAATGTCACGCATCTTTTCAGTAAGATGATATTTACATATTGCTGAAATAACCGAAGGTTTTTGTCCCAAATCTACACCAGCGGTAGAGAAGCTAGTTACCGCATCCATCAGGTAGGCATTGCCGCCAATCCTAGCAAGCATCTCTTCTACACCTTCCATTTGCCCTATAGGTAAGCGGAATTGACGTCTAATTCGTGCATAAGCTCCTGTCGTTAAAGCTAACTGTTTGGCTCCGCCAGCTGCAGAGGATGGTAGCGTAATACATCTACCTACAGATAAACACTCCATCAACATACGCCAGCCTTTGCCAGCCATTTTTTCGCCACCAATAATGTAACTAAGTGGAACAAACATATCTGTTCCTTTAACTGGACCATTATGAAATGGAACATTTAAAGGAAAGTGTCGGCGTCCTATTTCTAATCCTTCTGTATCGCGCGGTATAAGGGCACAAGTTATGCCTAAGTCTTTTTCGTCTGATAACAAACCATCAGGGTCATGTAATTTAAAAGCAAGACCCACAACTGTTGCAACTGGTGCTAACGTAATATAGCGTTTAGAAAAAGTAAGCTTCATTCCCAATACTTCTTCACCGTTAAATTTACCTTTACATATAATTCCTTGATCAGGAATAGCGCCTGCGTCAGAGCCTGCTTCCGGACTAGTTAGAGCAAAGCAGGGAATCTCTTCACCACGCGCTAAACGAGGTAAATAATGGTCCTGTTGTTCTTTGGTGCCATAATGTTGCAATAATTCACCCGGCCCAAGTGAATTAGGCACGCCGACAGTTGATGACAGAACGGCACTGACACCTGCTAATTTTTGAAGTACTCTAGATTGTGCGTAGGCTGAGTATGCTAAACCACCATATTGTTTCTCAATAATCATTGCGAAGAATTTATGTTCTTTCAGGAATGCCCATATTTCGTCTGGTAAGTCGGCATCGACATGGTTTATTTGCCACTCATTGACCATTGCACACACTTCTTCACAAGGCCCATCTAGAAACGCTTGTTCTTCGCGAGTTAATTTCGGCTGTGCGATAGCATGCATTTTTTGCCAATCAGGTGCGCCACTGAATAATTCACCATCCCACCACACAGTGCCAGCATCTATTGCTTCTTGCTCTGTATCAGATAATTCAGGTGTAACTGATTTATAAAAGGCTAATAGTTTTTTTGAAATATAATCTAAACGAAGGGGTTCATATGCTATTGGAACAGCTATCGCTAAAAATAAAAGCCAACCAATGATTCCAATACTTCCGAATATTGTTCCAGCTACCATTGTCGCTGCTAAAATTCCAATAGACGTGTTTAACGCGTAGCGTTTATAGGCTACAAAAGAAAACACGGCTAATACAATTAAAAACCAAGTTAAATCTGACATATGTTCTCCTGAGGTCTGACCAGATGCTGTCGCTCAAAATAACGCTATTCCCACATAAAATCAAGTTCTAGATGAAAAAATAACGTTATAAGTGTTAAATATTTGTACGCAATAAAATAAGAAAAGGAGCTATTGATAAGAGAAGTCGTTTAACTTCATATCTCCTTGTTCTTTACCGTCTTTGTATTGCTTTAGACGAACGAGGTTATGATTGAGAGAAGGGGCAAACCAAGCGTAGGTAACGCGCGTATTACTTTTACGTTCTATTTTAACTTTTGCTGCATTGAGCTGGCCATATGGTAAATTCAGGCTTTCTATTTCAACAAGTGTTAATTTATACTGACGTTTTTGACCACGATAGTTCACAAAGTCGTAAACAAATTCTGTTTCGCCTAATGATAAGCGATGGGGTACATCTATTCTGAAAAGCTGGTTTTCAAATTCACCATCCCATGGAATTTCTTTTTCATTATTAACATTAATTGTTTTATTGCTGTCATTGAAAGTCAAGGTTAAATCTTTATTGGGGCCCGTACCTGTTCTTCTATACTTATACTCACGAGGTTTGAGAAAACTATCTTGATTGACAAAAATAGTTGTTTCTGAGCGTTTGTCGGTTAAAAAGAAACGTGAAATATCGGAGCGATAAAATAGTTCATAATTTTCTGCTTGGGTTTTTGTAAGTTTTAATTCTATATCACCGACTTCTTTATTAGAGCGATAAGCAACATATTTTGCATGAAAAGGACGAAGTGTTCTTTCTGCCTTAGCAGCATAACTATCATTTTCTAGTGCTGCATTTTCTGGATTCGATTGTAGATTACTATTAGATTCTTGTGCGTGAGAGCCAATAGATAAACACAATAAAGACGCCATCACTAATTGTTTGATAATGAAAACTGATTTTTTTTGTGGAATTTGAACACAATGCTTAGGGTTGAAAATACTGTC
>DDIL01000031.1 GCA_002338515.1 Glaciecola sp. UBA1851
GAAATTGACGAAGAACGTCGTCGTATTTCTCTTGGCCTTAAGCAATGCATTGACAATCCTTGGGAAACATTTGCTAAATCGCATGAAAAAGGCGACAAAGTGTCTGGTAAGATTAAATCTATTACCGACTTTGGTATCTTTATCGGCTTAGATGGCGGTATTGATGGACTTGTGCATTTATCTGACATATCTTGGCAGAAGCAAGGCGAAGAAGCAGTACGCGATTATAAGAAAGGCGACGAAATTAGCGCGGTAGTTCTACAGGTTGATCCTGAGCGTGAAAGAATTTCTTTAGGCGTTAAGCAAATCGAAGAAGATCCGTTCAATAAGTATCTGACAGATATAAAGAAAGGTGCTATTGTTAATGGAACTGTAATTGAAGCCGATGCTAAAGGTGTAACTGTAAACTTGGCTGAAGAAGTTGACGGTTATATCAGAATTGGTGACCTAGCTCGTGAAAGAGTGGAAGACGCAAGTGATGTAGTGAAAGTGGGTGAAACCATTGAAGCTAAATATACAGGTGTTGACCGTAAGAATCGCATTATCAATTTGTCAGTGAAAGCTAAAGATCAAGCGGATGAGAAAGAAGCCCTTGATAAAGTGAATAACCAGACTGAAGATGCTGGCTTTGCAAACGCAATGGCTGAAGCATTTAAAGCTGCAAAAGGCGAATAATAGCAATTCAAGGGGCGACATTCTTGTCGCTCCTTTATCTTTCCTTTCAGGTTTCCAATACTCGTTAAACATACTGGAGTATTCTCGTGACCAAATCAGAACTTATCGAACGTCTTGCATTACACACTAATGATCTTCAAGGTAAAGATCTTGAAAACGCAGTAAAAGAAATTTTGGAGCAGATGGCGCAAACCCTTCAGCGCGGCGACAGAATTGAAATTAGAGGCTTTGGCAGTTTTTCATTGCATTATCGCGCACCTAGAGTTGGCCGCAATCCCAAAACTGGCGATCAGGTTGAACTAACAGGTAAGCATGTCCCCCATTTTAAAGCAGGTAAAGAACTTAGAGAACGCGTAGATCTCTAAATTTTAAACCGAGTAAAACAACAAGACCCATTTAATGGGCTTTTATAGGAAGAGTATGAAAGGAATTATCCTACTCATCATTGCTATCTTATTAGTCCTCGTCGCGTTAGTGGTCGGATTTAGAAATGCCGACGTGGTGACTATTAATTATTTAATTGCTCAAATTGACATGCGTTTGTCTACCTTTATGGTAATTTGTTTAATTATTGGATTTTTTCTTGGCTTTGTCACAATACTTATTAAGTACCTGTCCTTAAAGGTAAGATTTACGCGTATGAAGCGTCAACTTGAAAAGCTAACTAATAGCAAAACCACTTAATGTTAGAAGCATTATTCCTATTACTACCCGTTGCAGTAGCTTATGGATGGATCATGGGCCGCAACAGTTTGCGCTCAGCTCAGCGTAAACAATCCTCTATACTATCCAATCACTACTATAAAGGTTTGAATTTCCTATTATCTGATGAACCCGATAAGGCCGTAGATACCCTCATTAAAATGATCAGTGTGAACAATGATACTATTGAAACTCACATCGCTATGGGTAATTTTTTTCGGCATAGAGGTGAGTTAGATAGAGCAATCAGAGTGCATCAAAATCTAATTAGTAGAGATGAAATTAGTAAGAAACAAGAAGCACTAGCGTTAGTTGAATTAGGCACCGATTATTTGCTTGCAGGCTTTTTAGAGCGTGCGGAAGGTGTATTCATACAATTATTGGAAAATGAACGTCATTTCAAAATAGCGCAAGAAAAACTCTTTAATATTTATCAGGTTACAAAAGAATGGAATAAGGCAGTAGAGCTTGCAAGCAGAAGCTTAAAGGTTACGCCTAACGATGAACATTTGTATTTATTGCTCTCTCACTTCTACTGTGAGCAAGCCATTGACTTAGTAGCAGACGATAAGCTAGATGATGCTCAAAACACATTAAAAAAAGCAGTAATGGTAGAAGGTAAACAAATTAGAGCATGGCTTGAGTTGGGAAAGTTAGCTGTTAAACAAGAACAATATACGCAAGCAATGGATTATTTGAGTGAAATTCCAAAACGTGATCTCGATTGGCTTTCTGAAGCTATTCCTCTTTTAGAGGTAAGTGCAGGAAAAACTGACAATTGGGATAAGCTTGAAAAAATACTTGAGCCTTACTGGCAAAAATGTGCGTCGTCATATATTGCAAAAGTGAATATTTTAGCTCGTAATGGTGATTTAGAACCGGCTATCGAAACGCTTCTAAAGCAACTTCAAAATCATCCAACTATGCGAGGATTTAAGTCGTTGTTATCTCTTTATCACAAAATGTTAGATGATTCTAGAACTCAGCGTAGCATTGACCATTTGCAAGGCCTAATAGACAAACAGATTGCACAACGTCCTAAGTACAGATGTCAAAGTTGTGGATTTTCGGGCAGACAGCTATATTGGCTGTGTCCTTCATGCAAAAAATGGTCAGTTATCAAACCTATCAAAGGTCTTGATGGCGAGTAGTGTAAAAAGTATTACAGGTAAATAAGTGAATTTAAGTACAGACTGTCAATCCCCGGTAATTGTTGCGTTAGATTTTAACGATATTAATACAGCAAAGTCTCTCGTTTCCCAATTAAAACCTAACCAATGTCGTTTAAAAGTAGGTAAAGAGATGTTCACTCTTTTGGGTCCAGAATGGGTGAAGTATCTAGTAGGCGAGGGCTTTGATGTATTTTTAGACCTAAAATTTCATGATATTCCAAATACGGTTAATAAAGCTGTAGCCGCAGCAGCGAAGCTAGGTGTGTGGATGGTAAATGTGCATGCAAGCGGTGGTGGCGACATGATCAAAGCAGCAAAAGAAGCATGTTTAGATGCAGATAAATCACCTTTATTAACGGCAGTCACTATTTTAACTAGTATGGATGAAAGGCAATTTGTTCAAGTTTATTCAAATGAAATTAGCATCAAAGAACAAGTTCAAAAACTAGCCTTACTCGCTCAAAATTCAGGAGCTGATGGCGTAGTATGTTCAGCTAAAGAAGCGGTAATGTTAAGAAAAATAGTCAATAAAGAGTTTCAGCTTGTCACACCAGGGATTCGACCTGCCGGTGCGAGTTTAGATGATCAAAAAAGAGTAATGACACCAGCTAATGCAATATCAGCTGGTGTAGATTACTTAGTAATTGGTAGGCCTATTACACAATCGGAGAACCCAAGTTTATCACTGATGCAAATAAATGATTCACTAAAAGGTTAGATACCGTCCTTATTTGCTTAATGCTTCTTTAGCACCACAGTAATTCAAATTTAGCTGATTGCCTAACGCATCAACTACAGCTTTATACGTGACCATACCTTTATGTACATTTAAGCCGTTAAGTAAATGTGGGTCATCAAGCATCGCTTGTTTCGCACCTTTATCAGCTAATGCCAATCCAAATGGTAAGGTTGCATTGTTTAACGCCATGGTAGAAGTGCGCGCCACGCCACCAGGCATGTTAGCGACACAATAGTGCACTACATCATCTACTAAATAAGTTGGATTAGCATGCGTTGTTGGTTTGCTAGTTTCAACACATCCTCCCTGATCAATAGCAACATCA